>JAPLNX010000121.1 GCA_026400935.1 Planctomycetia bacterium
AGCGGTTTGAAACGCGACTTTCATTGCCCTGCTGACCGCCTGAATGGTCGCTCGGATCACCCCAATTGGCTCCATAACCTCAACACCGCCACCTCCCTAATGGGATACCGAAGACTCACCCCTGCAAACGGATAGGGTCAGAACAGCGAACACCCCAAGCTATAAATGTCGGCACGAGCGTCCGCAGTCTTCGTATTCAGCGCTTGCTCGGGAGCCATGTAATCCACGGTCCCCATGACGGTCCCGGTGGAAGTCAACTCGGCTTGCGTCGGAGCATCAACGCTCCCCTCGATGCGAGCCAAGCCCATGTCCAGAACCTTGACGGTCTCTCTTTTGTCGAGCAGCAAGTTGGCCGGCTTGATATCTCGATGCACGATCCCTTCCGCATGAGTCGCTTCCAATCCTCGTGCCGCTTGCGTGATGCAATTCACCGCCTGATCGATACCGAACGGCCCGTTCTTCTTCACGAGCGCCGACAAATCACTCCCCTCGACCAACTCCATGACCAGGAAATGCACGCCGTTGGCTTGGTCCGCATCATCGGCCGCCACGATGTTGGGGTCTCGCAGCTTGGCCGCCGCTTTGACCTCTCGCTCAAACCGTGCAATCGCCGCTTTGTCTTTGGTCATCGCCGGAGGGAGCAACTTGACTGCCACCAGGCGGTCCATGCGTCGGTGCCGAGCCTTGAAGACCTGCCCCATCCCACCTGCGCCGGTCTTTTCCATCAAGACGTAATTGCCCAACGTCAGCGACTTCCCCTTGCCCTTGTAGACCTCTTCCGCCTGAAACTTGGTCAGCTTCTTCTGCTTGACCAATTCACGAGCCAATTCCTCAGCGTCTTTCGGTGTCCCATTGGGGGGCAGGAAATCCTTGAGCGTGTCGCCAGCGAGAATCCCGCTGTCCTCAAGCTGTTTGACAAACTGCTCAACAGGCACGGCCATAAGTGGGAATCCTGAAAATGCGATGTGCTTCCGAAAGAGAACCGGACCATCGTCCACAAAGAACTGAGGCTTTGCCAGCATCTCCCCCCTTCGCTGCCAACATTGATGCCGCGCTAGCAGACCTTCGAAAACGGGCGTCGTCGTACCAAGTTTTTGTTTGAGATATCGCTCAGGACAAAAGAGATTTTGGACACGGATCACACGGGAGAGGCCGTGGATTAATGACGTCGGGCAGTTTTCAATGGGCCAATTCAGCCGGTTTTGAGCACGTTGAAAACGTGCTCCACGAAATCTTCACCAACTCGTAGTGGAAGCGTCCCATTTGAAAGACGATGACGACGGCGATGGCTCATTGCCGGACTACGGTATTAGTATGCGAGTTATTCAGCGATGACTTCACTTGAGGAACGAGCGAATGGAACCGGAGCAAACCGAATCAAGACCACAACACTCACCGAAGCGTGCGAGCGTTCTTTTTCAACTGACGGCGTTTTCATCGGTACTATTCATCATGACGGTTTTGGCAATGGTCGCCGCAGTGTTTGGCGACCAATCGGCTCCGGCAGCCAAGCAGTTCAATCGGCATGTGGGGAAAATCATCGCCACCGAAGTCGGGGCGACGTTGCTGTTAGGTTTCGCAGCGATGACTCAAGATCGTCGGCAGACGCTTGCGGAACGTGAAAAAACACCGCCAGTTGAATGACTCAGAGGTGTGTCATGATTCGGAATGTGGCGACTTGGCTATCAATCATTGTAGGGCTGGCGTCGTGTTGTCTGGTGGGATGGAAGATCGCGACAGTCTTCACGACGATGAATTCGTTCGAGTTCGACGGCGTGATTGTTGATGGTGCGACCCTCTGGTTCTGCTTCACGGGATCTGAATATCGAAATTACATGATTCCGTTGGAGCCGTGGATTTTGGGCGTGTTAGCCACCATTTTCTGCTTGGCTTGTTTTGTTATTTTTGGAGAACGCAGGGACACACCGAAATGAAAGCCACACGGATGAAGACAGGTTTGCGTCGGCTGATCGTGTTGCTGTCGATCGGGGCGATTCTTTTCGGAACGATGGGGCTTTATCTCCATTTCTACTTGTATCACCCGATCGGTATTGGGCCAGCAGGGCCATTAGTGGATCGGCATGCGTTTGAAGCAGTCTGGTCAGGTCGGCCAGTGAAGTTGATCGGTTTCGGAGACAGTATGACTGCTGGCTTTGGTGCGACTGCGAAACACTCATACTTTGATCGCTTGGTCGCGAACCCGAGCGACGAGTTTCGGGAGATGGACGATCTCAATCTGACTCGCGTGTTGCCGAATCTTACACCGCTCAATGTCGCGCTTTCGGGATCGACTTCGTTGGAACAGGTCGACTTCTTGCTACCTAAGATTCCTCAGCATGACGACAAGACATTCGGACTCTTCGTGATGACCGTCGGTGGGAACGATGTCATTCACAATTATGGTCGCACACCGCCTCGCGAAGGAGCGATGTATGGAGCGACGATGAATGAGGCTCGACCGTGGGTGGCGAGCTTTGAAGAACGGTTGGATCGAATGCTGGCAGTGATGCGGGAGCGGTTTCCAGGCGGCTGTCATTTCTTCTTGGCGAATATCTACGATCCGACCGATGAAGATGGTGACGCGATCAACGCGGGACTGTCGCGCTGGCCAGAAGGACTCGCGGTGTTGAAAGCGTACAACGATGTCTTGGCTCGCTGTGCGGAAAAGTGTGATGACGTGGAATTGGTCAACATCCACGATCTGTTTCTCGGCCACGGAATTCATTGTCGCCAGTTTTGGCATCGACATTATCAATCCTCGGACCCGACGTATTGGTACTACGACAACCTCGAAGACCCACATGATCGTGGGTACGACGCGATTCGCCGATTGATGCTGATTGAAATGGCCCGTGTACTACCGAAGCGGCTTGGGCTTTGAGCAAACGAAACGAGCTCGGTCATAAATCGCTCCACGGAAGACACGGAAGGGAATTTTGGAATTTATGACGGCGACAGTGACTGCTTTGAAAACCAGTGGATTCTGAACTAATGATTGGAGCCACAATCGCTTCCCGACGTTTCGCTCAGCATGAACTGACTCAGTAAATCTCTGCACTGCAAACGTTGAGAGTTTTTCAACGTAACGAATTTTAGCCATCGCGCGAGTGGCCAGTTTCAGCAAGTGGTGGCCGCGTTTTTGGCGCAGCCGGGATTGCCGTTTGCCTCGGTGTTGTCGTCCGAGCGAGTGGAGCAGGTCTTCGCCAAGCACAACAATCTGTTCGCGATGCGTGGAATCTTTTCGACAGTGAACGTGTTGTGGGTCTTTCTGGGTCAGGTGCTGCGTGATGGCAAGCAGGCCGCTTGTCAGGCGGCGGTGGCGGCGATTACCGCTCAGCGCTTGGCGGAAGGGCTGGCGACGCCGACCGCCGACACGGGGGACTATTGCAAGGCGCGGGCGAAGCTGTCGGAGGCCGCGTTGCGTGAGCTGACCGTGGAGATCGCCGACGAACTCGAAGAGCAGTCGCAGCCAGCGTGACTGTGGAAAGGGCTGCACGCGAAGCTGGTGGATGGGTTCACGTTCACAATGCCCGACACGCCTGAGAACCAAGCCGAATACCCACATTCGAGCTCGCAGAAGCCGGGCGTCGGGTTGCCCATCGCGCGGTGCCTGGGCATTCTGTCACTGGCCACGGCAGCCGTGTTGGATGTGGCGATCGGGCCGTATTCCGGCAAGGAAACAGGCGAAACGGCGTTGCTACGGACGCGGCTGGATTCGTTCTCACCGGGCGACTTGCTGGTCGCCGACCGCTACTTCTGTTCGTTCTTTCTGGTCGCAATGCTGCTGGGACGCGGCGTGCAGAGTTGCACGCGGATGCATCAGCGGCGGCACTTCGATTTTCGTCGCGGCCACCGGCTTGGCACGCGAGACCATTTGGTCGTCTGGACTAAACCGCAGAGTCCCCAATGGATGGATCCTGCAACCTACGAGACGATCCCGGAACTGATGACTCTCCGCGAACTACTGATGACTCTCCGCGAACTACAGTTCCCAGTCATCAAACCCGGCTACCGCACGCAGCAGATCACGATCGTGACCACGCTGACGGACACGGAGGTCTACTCGAAGGCCGACATTGCCGAACTGTACGGCTTCCGTTGCAACGCGGAACTCGACATCCGCGCGATCAAGCAAAACTTGAATCTGAACCACGTGCGCTGCAAGTCACCTCAAGCAACGCAAAGGTATAACGGCAGTTACAACAACGACAGTTTCTTTCCTCTCCGAGAGCATACCAGCTTACAACTTGTCCAAGAGCAGCTCCGTGGTTTTGTAGTCCGGATTTCCAAACGGATGTTGTACTTCGACCAGTTTGAAGGACCGGTTCCCGTCTACGGCGTTGTTCTTGGACAAGTTCGTAGATAAAGAATTCGGACTACAGAAGACTCACTAACTATGGCGAGTCGGCGTGCTCGTCCGAACGAATGGATCATAGGGCGGCTCGATCTGCCGACTTTTTGTGTTGTCTGGAGCAGACACTCGCGACTCGATGAGTACGGCAGAAAACGCCGCAATCGTCTTGACGTAGGCTGATGTTGGGTCGATGGTATTCCGAGCCGGTGAATTCTTGGCCGAGTGCATTTCGTATTCGGTCCCTCGCTTGCGTGTCGCGGCGTGATTCATTCCGGCACCTATCTGATATCTGATTCCAAAACATCCCGGTTTGAGCACGAGGCCAGCCAACGACATCGCCGCGCGAATGCGGCAAGGAGACTCTTCATGGCGTGGAACATTGGTGGAAACGTTTCGCGACGGACTAGTCGCGGATGGATGCTGCGACTCGCGGTCGCGGGAACCGTATCGACAATGACGGCTGGCTGGATGATGTCGCCGGTAACGGCTGGCCCGCAGCCAGAACTCGAAGCCCGGAATAAAGTCCAAAAGCAACTCGCCTTTGGAGAGTTCGCGGCAGCGTTGGAAACGGCTCAGGGAGCAGCCAATGTACGTGACCGAGCACAGCTCTTTCAGATGATCGCTGATGCACAATTCAAAGCGGGTGATGTCGCCGCCTCCCGCGGAACGACTCGACGCATTGATCAACCGGAAGAACGATCACAAGCTCAAGGGCAGCAGTCGCGGCAGCAGTCGATGCTTGGCGGCGGCGTGGTCGCAGACTTCCAATCGCTCATCCGCTTGATCACTGAAGAGACGAGCGGGCCTTGGAAAGAAGTGGACGGCGACGGTGGAACAATCACCGAGTACCAAAACGGCGTCGCGGTCAATCCAAACGGCTTGCTGACATCTCTCAAGAAAGAAGAGCACACTGGCCGGCTGAAAGCATTGGGCGTTAATGCTCGTAAAGCCGACTTAAATGCAGATGTCGCGAAACGCTCGGACCTGCGCCTGATCTCGTTGACTCGACTGGAGCACGAGGCGGCAAAACGCTTGAACGAGGGACGCTCTGTAGTCGAGACCATGAAAAACCTCGCGGGGCTGACGCAGATCAAGATCGTCGTTGTCGATCCCGAAACTCATGATGTGCTGATCGGTGGAACGGCGGAAGCGTGGAAGTACGACAGCAACGGAAATCCGATCGGTGCCGAAAGCGGACGTCCGATGCTGCAACTCGACGACCTCGTCACCGTATTACGGACTTTCTCGAACGAAGGGCAACAGAACTTCGGTTGCTCGTTCAATCCTCGCCAAGAGGGGCTGAAACAACTGCAAACATACGTTGAACAGTCGCAAGCTCGCGGGCCGCTCGCGGCTGGTGCGGCGGTGAAGAATTGGGTCAATCAACTGCAAAGCAAGCTCGGTCCCCAGGACATCGAACTGTGGGGCGTGCCACGCGATTCGCGAGTTGCTCGCGTTGTCACCGAAGCAGACTATCGCCTGAAGATGATTGGCATCGGCAAGCTCGAAGGTGGCTCAAACGTGCCGAGCATCTTTGAGTTGATGACCGTTGAAGAACAAAAGTCAGCGAAGCTCGACGCGCTCCGCTGGTGGCTCACGATGAAGTACGACGCCGTCCTGCACAGCCCGGATCACAACGTGTTTGAGATCCAAGGCCCGTCAGTGCAGTGCTTGTCCGAGAACCAATACCTCAACGAAAAAGGGGAGCGAGTCGGGACCGGCAAAGCAGACACGACAAATCGCACGTTCGCAGAGAACTTCACGAAACACTACACGGAACTCGCTCGACGCGATGTTGCGTTTGCCGATCTGCAAAACGTGTTTGATCTCGCCCTCGTCGCAGCGTTGCTGAAGAACGAAGGAGCCACCGCTCGAGTTGGTTGGGATCAAGGTTCGTTTGCGGCGAACGGTATGTATCAACCAACAACCTATGCGGCTCCGCAAGAAGTCGAATCGGTAGCGAATCACCGCGTCTTCCGTGGCAAAGACATCGTCGTGCAAGTGGCGGGCGGTGTGCGTGGCGACCTGATGGCGGTCGTCAAAGACCCGAACGTGATGAAGTCGTCCGACTCCCTCAAGCCGATGACTGCTCGCGCCAAAGCGACTGATTTGACGCAGGGCCGTTGGTGGTGGGACGCGAAATAAGGTTCGCGAATTCGTTTCGCCAACGTTGAATGCGAAAGAGGCACCAGGAATGGTGCCTCTTTCGTTTTGTAGCGCAAGCGGCCCGCCTGCTCCGAGTGTAAGGGAATCAGTCATAGGCAAACTACGTGGAACACGTTACTCAAACTGCACTGTTTCCGGGGGGAAGATTCACCGTTAAGACACAAAGAACGCGAAGGACGGCAAAGAAATCAGGGCGATAGCCATTTCCAAAGTTTTCGTACCAATAATCATCAGAGATAACTTCTTGGTCTCTCTTCGCGTTCATTGCGCCATTGCGGTGAAAATCTTCCCGGGTGAGTTCGTTACTCGACTTCGTTCTCAATATTCGGGTCGTCCGTCTCGAACTCTGTTGGGTCGCAGAAGCAATCGAAACCCATCCAGAGCGAGCGTGCGAATCGAAACCAAAACAGCGGCCAGAGCAAGCAATAAAGCCCCAGCGGGAGCGCGACCCATTCTTTTGGAACATCAAAGCCGAAAACCAAGGTCATGTAGGTTGCCGTCGTGATCGCAGCGGTTTGACCATAATTGAAGTACGTCGAACCCAGAAAGTAGCCCGGCGAGCGTTCGTACTTCAGATTGCAATGCGAGCAACGCTCGTGCATCCGAAGCCAGCCAATAAACAGCGGCCCCTCTCCACACCGCGGGCAACTCAGTCGCAGTGCTCGGCCCCACAAAGTTCCAAACGTCCGTTCGGTCATAATGCTTCTTTCCATGTGCTGTACGCAGCTCGGGTGCATCGCCACTGTCATGCACGTGAGCCGCGTACACCACAATGCGGTAGCGTCTTATGGTCCAACAACCTGAAACTGCTTGTCCCATCGTTGCGGAGAAATCGGGATCGCTGTGCGAAGTTCTTGTGCAAACAGAGACACACGCAGTTCCTCCAACATCCAGCGACAGGTCAGCAGTTCGGGATCGTACCGCCCAGTTTGTCGAGCCGCTTCGAGTCGTTCGACTAGCTTGCGCCAGCGCGGAGCAACGTCGGTTGCCGCTCGTTGATCGCGAGCTTGTCCGCCAGCGGTGAGTTTTTTGATTCGTGCCGAGATCGCTTGGAAGTAACGAGAATATTGCAGCAGCCAGTCCCACGGAGTCGTGATTAGAAAGCCTGGTTCCGTCAGTCGTACAAGTTGGTCTCGGCAATCGATGATGGCCGTTTGAGCGAACGGCAACCTGCAACCGTCGATCGTACGGCGAGCATCGGTGTAAGACGTGATCAAGGGACCGATCAGTTCAATCACCTCTTGTACGGCCGGCGGAATGCGGAGCTTCGCAACGCGAACTCGCTCTTGAAATTGAATCTTCGTACGTGGCAACGGTGCCGCGACTGTCGCAAAGAACGCTCGTTCGGCAATCAGTTCGGCGAGCTGTTGTGGCAACTTCCCTTTGTCGGGCAACATGGCGGTCAGCAATTGCCAACGGCTGATTTCCGGCAAGTGTTGCACGTGCTTCTTCAATTCTTTGGACGCAGCGATCACGAACAGGCGGCGCAGTCCCAACCGCGTATCAAACGTCGCTCGCTCGGCAGAATCGGCCAAGCGAAGCGACACATTTTCACCGCGATCGAGCAATGACGGAAAACCTTTCAATCGCAGACCGCCATGTTGCAGATCGACCGATTCCGGCAAGACGTCAAAATCCCAATCGGTCAGGCCGTCGCGGTTCCACATCGAGTGATCAAGGGCCGAAAAACTCGCAGACGCTTTCGCGCCGAGCTTATTCCGCAGTTCATCCACGTCACGACCGACCGCCAGTTGCTTCCCTTGAGCACCGACCACCTTGATGTTGATTCGCAGGTGCGTTGGCAAGTCTTCTTCGCGAAAGTCTTCTGCATTGACTCGCTGCCCGCTGAGCTTGCTCAAGATCACGGCCATCGCATCAATGACGTTCCCTTCGCCAAACTTGATTTGCTTGAGTACTTCTTTCGTGGTGTCAGGAACCGGTACGAACATCCGCCGCAGTTCTTTCGGCAGTGACTTGATCAATGCCGTGATCTTCTGCTCGATCAATCCAGGCACGAGCCAACCGAGCCGCCGTGAGTCGAGTTGATTCAGTCCTTCCTGTGGCACCGAGATCGTAATCCCGTCATCCGACTCTCCGGGATTAAGTTTGTATTGCAACGGCACTCGAAGATGTTGCAGTTTAAGTTCGCTCGGAAAGTCGTCGGTCGTCACTGCCTCGCGGACAGGATTGAGCAGATCGTCTCGCGAGAAGAACAGCGATCGCTCATTTGTCGTGAGGTTCGCGCGATCAACGTTGTCATGTCCCCCCCCCAGACGGGCACCCTTAGGGTCGCGGTGATCTTCTGGCTTCTGCACTACGCCAAAAGTCATCTGCGGAAGTTCACCCGTAGTGCAAAGGCCCGTTTCCACTAAGGCAAGCTTGGTGGGGATTGTGTTGGCTGCGGTTCCGCGAGGCGTTGATTTGGGGCCGCGATCCTTCAGCCACTTCATCAAGCTCACACCATCGACCACATCCAGTGGCAGACGCTTGTCATAAAATTCAAATTGAGCATCTTCACCTTTCAAGAAGTCCGCACGGCGTGACTTCACTCGCAGTTCTTCGAGTTCCGCAATCAACGCTCGGTTGTGTCTGAAGAACGGGGCTTCGCAATCATAGTCTGCTTCGACAAGGCCGTGCTGAATGAGTAGTTCGCGAGACAACGTCGGATTGATGCGTCCCAAGCGAACCTTGCGGCGCGGGACGATCGTCAGTCCGTACAACGAGACTTTTTCAAACGCAGCCGCCGAGCCACCCTCACGGTCCCAGTGCGGTTCACTTTGTGTGCGCGTCACAAGATGTCCGGCCAATGCTTCGATCCATGCCGGATCAATGCGAGCGACTGTCCGCAGATACTGCTTGCTCGTCTCGATCACTTCCGCAGCGACAACCCACTTCGGCTTTTTCGCAAACGTTCCGGAGCCAGGCCAGACGACTCCCTTCAGTCCGCCGCCTGTCAGATACTCGGCGGTCTCACCGCTGCGATGAGCGATACTGGAAAGAAACCCGGTCAGTAACGCTCGGTGAATCGCATCGCTTTTTGCCTCGCGACTCGCATCCTTGTTTGGTGAGCCGGTGGGCGTCAGCCCCCGGACCTGTTGTCGGGTCTCGCTTTTCTGCGCATTGCCTTTCTGCACACCGTTCGTCCGGGGGCTGACGCCCTCCGGCTCGCCTGATTCCGCTGAGGCTGGCGCGTCTTGCCAAACTCGTTTTCCCGATTTCAGCCCGCACTCTTGAGCCAACTCTTGTAACTGCCGATGTAAGTCCGCCCATTCGCGCAGTCGGTTGAAGTTCAAAAAGTTTTGCAGACAGGCCTTACGAACCTGTCCCTTTGACAGGGTTTCTTTCAGGTGATGAAAGAAGTCCCACACTTTTAAATAACTGAGAAAGTCCGAGTCAGCATGTTGAAATGGTTTGTGTTTTTCATCCGCCTGCTGCTGCTTGTCGATCGGACGATCTCGCGGGTCTTGAGCTTCCAACGCCGCTGCGATGATCAGGATGTCATTCAAACATGCCTCATCGTGTCCAGCCAGAATGATGCGAGCGATACGCGGATCAACCGGCAGCTTCGCCAATTTGCGACCGAGTTCCGACAACTCGTTTCGCTCATTCACTGCGCCGAGTTCAAACAGCGTCTTGTAACCATCTCGAATCGCCGTCGGCTTCGGCGGTTCGAGAAACGGAAACTCTTCGATAGGGCCAAGGTTCAGGGACTGCGTTTGCAAAATGACCGATGCTAGGTTGGTTCGCAGAATTTCCGGCGGCGTGAATCGTTCGCGAGCTGCAAAATCTTGTTCGCTGAACAGCCGAATGCAAACGCCCGGCCCGATGCGCCCGCAACGTCCTTTGCGTTGATCGGCCGACGCTTGCGAGACCGCTTCGATTGGCAGCCGCTGCATCTTGCTGCGAGGCGAGTACCGGCTGATGCGAGCCGTGCCAGTGTCGATCACCGCTCGAATACGCGGAACGGTCAGCGAGGACTCGGCCACGTTCGTCGCAATGACGATTCGCCGCGAACTGCTGCGCGGCTCAAAGACTCGCTGCTGCTCCTGCAACGACAGCCGCGCATACAACGGCAGCAGTTCCACATCCTTCGTCCAACCTCGCCGAGCCATGTGACCGCGAATCAACTTCGCGGTTTCATGAATGTCCCACTCAGTCGGCTGAAAGATAAGCACGTCCCACAAGTCTTCCGAAGCCAGTTCATCTAACGCCTCAAGAATCGCTCGCTGCGGATCACCCTCGTCATCCTCTTCGTAGGATCCCTTTCCAAACCGTCCACTTAAGCCGTCCTCATCACCGAGATCCGTTCCATCCGCATCAACTTTGCGTCCCGCATCCGTCAGCGGACGCCACCGCACCTCAACCGGATACATCCGACCGCTGACTTCAATGATTGGAGCCGGCCCGGAGCGAGAACCGAAATGCTCTGCAAAGCGAGCAGCGTCAATCGTCGCCGAAGTAATGATCACTCTCAGATCAGGCCGCTTCGGCAGCAGTCGCTTCAAGTTGCCCAATAGGAAGTCGATGTTGAGGCTGCGCTCGTGTGCCTCATCGACAATGATCGTGTCGTACTGATCGAGGAATCGATCCGTGCGCGATTCTGCAAGCAACACGCCGTCGGTCATTAGCTTGATCAGCGTGTTGGGCTGTGTTGCATCGGTGAAACGGACTTTGAAACCGACCGTGTTTCCCAACGGCGTCTTCAATTCCTCTGCCACGCGAGCCGCGATCGTGCGTGCGGCGACTCGACGCGGTTGTGTATGCCCGATCGTGCCGACGATCCCGCCTCCCATGGCCAGACAGAGCTTCGGCAACTGCGTCGATTTTCCCGATCCCGTTTCCCCGCAAATGATGACAACTTGATGTTGCCTTAATGACGCTTCGATCTCGTTTCGTTTCGCTAGAATCGGCAGATCGTCATCAAACGTAATCGGCGGCACGCTCCGCTGACGCTGATCGCAACGCTCGATCGAGCGACGGCATTCTTCTTCAAACCTTTTCGCCAGTTGTTCTACCGGTTTTTGAGTTTTCTCCACCTCATGCAACTCACGCAGCATTCGTCGCAGCCGCTGTCGATCACCGAGCATGGCCTCCGTGATGCGACGTTCCCAATCTGCGTGCGACATAGTTCAAAAGGTTCCGAAAAGCTGTTTAACCCCAACGTTCAGCGTCGCTAAGGATCTTGAATCCCAAGGATACAAGCCCGACGCGCCTGCGAGTGCGTGTATTCGAGCGGCCAATGTACGCACTCGCGGGCGCGTCGGGCTTGTATTGGTGCAATTTGAGTCGAGATGAAATCCTTAACGGCGTTGCAGTGAAACATCATGTCTGCCGTCTCGCCACAATGCACACACATCATCACAAGCAGTATTGCACTCAACCGCTTCCTATTCCATTTGGTCTCATTTCGACAAGGCTCCGAACTCTTTGCGACCTGAGCTTGTGCCAAAATCCGGATCAAGCTGAAATCCCGTCCCAAATCACATTGCCGCGACTTGAAAGGGACTGTTGTGACTCGCGACGAAATTCAGGAATCCATTCCTCACCGTGACCCGTTTTTATGGCTCGATGAAATCACCGAACTCACGGACAAGAAAATTCGTGCCAAGAAATTCTTGTCGCCCGACCTGCCAGTCTTCGCCGGGCACTATCCGCAGTTCCCCGTCTTTCCCGGCGTGCTGTTGCTCGAAGCCGCGATGCAAGCGGGAGCAGTCATGATCTCAAAAGTGGCCGTTCTCGAAGCGGGCAAAGTCCCCGTCGCCACGCGCATCAACAACGTCAAGTTTCGCCGCATGGTGCGTCCCGGAGAGACACTCGACATCACTGTTGAGCTGACTGAACGAGTCGCCGGCGTCTTCTTCATGTCCGCTCAAGTAAAAGTCGAAGACCAGGTCGCCGTACGCCTAGACTTCGCCTGTGCCTCGGCTGATCCGCCGTAACCGCAGCGTAGAACGGCTTCGCTCTGCCTCACCGAAAATCAGCCGTCGCAATTCCGCGAGGTACAGTTCCAGTCATCGCCAATGCGAAACGATCGCCCGAACAACAAGTTGCGAAGCGGCGTTCGCGCCGTGGCAGTTCCGGTGGCAGTAGTTCACCGGAACTGCCACGGCGAAGCAACCCGCGGTTCGCTTTCCAAGCAGGTGGAATCGCTGCCGATCAAGGAGCATTCGTTCTTTACCGCGCTGGCGATGATTGCTTCACTGCCGTTGCCGGATGCAAAGAAGGCTGAAGCGGTGAGGCGGTTGATGTCGGAGCAGATTCAAAGCCACGTTCGTGACGAGTGATTCCGTATGCCAATGACTCCACGGCAAAACAACCTCTAGGATGTCGCGGCCTCATTGAATATCGTGCCTTCCTTGTTGGTGCCGATAGGAATGTCCCACGGCACGCTATGGGTGGCCAATTGAAAAACGTGAATTGAGACATCGTGAGAGTTGAGTTCATGAAACGACAACAGTCAGATCGATCCGGTTGCGATTCTTATCGGCAACTCGCGCGAATGAATCGGCGGCAAGCATTAAGAGTTGGGTTTTGTGGTGCGCTGGGATTGTCGCTCAGCGACTTGCTGCGACGCGAAGCGAGCGCGGCGTCGAAGAAAGATGGTCCCGCGAAGAGCATCATCCATTTGAATCTCGGTGGCGGCTTTGCCTCGCAGGAGTCGTTCGATCCGAAGCCGGAAGCGCCGGCCGAGTATCGTGGGCCGTTCAACGTCACGAAGACCAAGACCGGCGAACTTTTCAGCGAGCACTTCGGCCGCATGGCTCAAGTCGCCGACAAGTTCACGGTCGTACGATCGTGTCAGTGCCGCATCCCCGATCATGGGCTGGCGACGTATCACCTCTTCACCGGTTACTTGCCGACGACGGTCATCGACTATCCGCAGATGGGAGCGGTCGTCTCACAACACTTCGGCCCGCGCGAAAACATGCCGGCTTACGTTGCCGTGCCAAATCAGAATGGCTTCGCGGGCGGGACGGGATACCTCAGCAGCAAGTTCGGAGCATTTCAGCTCGGAGCCGATCCGGGTGACTCCGGCCCCTTCCGCGTGAAGGATTTTTCGTTGCCCGCCGGTCTGACGATGGAGCAACTCGAACGCCGACGAGTCGCGCGGCAGATCGTCGAGCAGCGACTCCGAAAACTCGATGGCGATGTCGATCAGCTCAACACGCAGGACGAGTTCTTCGCTCAAGCGCAGACGTTGCTGACATCGGCGAAGGCTCAAGCCGCGTTCTCACTGAACGACGAGCCGGAGCACATTCGCAAGCTGTACGGCACCGGCTATCGGCTGAAGGCCCGCAACGCACCGGCGGCGGTCAACGAGCGGTTGCTGTTGTCGCGGCGGCTGGTCGAGGCGGGAGTGCGGTTCGTCACCATCGACTACGGCGGCTGGGACAGTCACTCGAACATCAAGTCCGACTTCGAAGACAAGGCCCCGCCGCTCGACCACGCGATCGCCGGTTTGCTGACGGACCTCGATCAACGCGGCCTCCTACAGAGCACGCTGGTCATGATCACGTCCGAGTTCGGCCGCACGCCGAAGGTCAACAACGACAACGGCCGCGATCACTGGGCCAGGTCATACTCGATGATCCTGGCCGGCGGCGGAATTCAACGCGGCCTGATCTACGGAGCCTCCGACGCCACCGCCAGCGAACCCGCTCGCGATCCGGTCCCGCTCGAAGATTTTCTCCACACCGTCTATCACCAACTGGGCATCAACGCCGACGAAGAATTGCTCGCGTTCGGCACTCGGCCGATCGAGATCGTCAACGGCGGGAAGCTGGTGAAGGGACTGATTCAGTCGTAGCGACGGGCGGCTCGCCTGTCGTTGTCTTTGTCATGACGTAAGCTCTGGCCGCAACGAATGCGATTCATGTTTCCACGCAACACATCAAAGTCCGAATTTGTCCAGCCTGACTATCAGAAATGGGCGGCAGTGAAAGTCGGAATGACTCGTGATGAAGTCGTCTCTCTACTTGGTCCACCCCACAACGACAAATTTCGGGGCGGAAAGCCAAAGCGCACTGATCCGTACTACTCCTATGGTTATTTGCAGATGCCGATGGTGCCATATCCACGCACCTATTCGTTTCTCGTTGGCTTTAACGAAGACGGCGTGGTCTTCACCAAGATGGACCCATTTGATGGCAGACTTTCACAGGACGGGACGCCGACAGTTCCTGTGCTGATTACTCCGGTCAATCATTCTGTTTTCAATCACTATCCGCGTATCATCGACCTCCGGTGGTATCCAAGCTCCGGCGAATATCCAATGATGTATGCAATCTCACTTGCACATTTCGACCCAATGGAGAGTCGTTGGAGCCCTGATCATGAAATTGAATCCGAGTTGGCGTTTCCGTTCTTCATGACTGGGTTCGTAGGTGCTCAGCAGGGGCGAATTCGCGTAAAGGCAAGAAATGCAATCGGTGAAAGTGAATGGTCGGAGTACCGATACTTTCAATTCACCCGTTAGCGATACAACAAGTGGCACAACAAATTGTTGAAAAACAATTAGGGAGCCGCCTGTGCAACACGAGATACCCATGCGAACCGCCGTCCTCATCGTACTGGTCTTCATTCACACGCCGCTCTTCGCCGGTCCAGTCCAACGGCACATCGAACGAGTCATGCCGCGCGGCGGGCAGCGGGGCACCATGGTTGAAGTGAAGATTCAGGGCGTCGAATTGAATGACGTGCGCGAAGCGATCTTCTATCGCGGCGGCATTGAAGCAGTGGAGTTCTCGGCGGCGAAGGAGATTCCTCATCGCTGTCTGCATCACGGGGCACGCATCGAACAGGAAGTGACCTGCAAGTTTCGGATCGCGGCCGATTGCCCGGTGGGAGTTCACGCCTTTCGGCTGCGAACCGCTCGCGAGCTGACGACCGTCAGTACGTTTCGAGTCACTCCATTTCCGGTCGTCGCGGAAGCTGAGCCGTCGCGCGGCAAGAACGATTTACCGAGTCAGGCCGAAACGATTTCGTCGAGCAACGTGACGATTGCCGGGCAGATTCAGGGGGATGTCGATTGCTTCCGAGTCACTCGCAAAGCGGGCGAGCGGATCTCGGTCGAAGTCGATTCGGTCTGGCTGACCGAGATCGCGTATGGCGAAGCCGAGAACGACCTCAGCGTGCAGATCCTCGATGAGCAGGGCAAGTTGCTCGCTCGCAACGATGACAGCATGTTGCATGTGCAAGACCCGATCATTGCGACGCTCGCCCCGCGCGACGGCGACTACATCGTGCGAATTCAGCAGAGCGTGCCGCTCGATTCGCAGGTGAATTACCTCGCACACATCGGGACGTTCGTGCGACCGCTTGTGGCCTTTCCGCCGGGCGGGCCGCCGGGACAGCCAGTGAAGTTTCGCCTGCTCGGTGATCCGGCGGGGGAGATTGTTGAAACGATCTCGTTGCCATCGACCGTTGGTGACTTCGATTTCTTCCCCGGCTCAACCTCTGCTCCAACAAGTGAGCCGGGCGGCGTTAGCCCAATGGCACTTACTTTAGGAGTCTGGTTTGGGGCCGGGATTTTTGGGTCTTCTTTTTTGGAATTGGTTGGATTTTGGTCGTCGGGGGTAGGCTTCTCGGGCGAACGAGCGGCAGGGACGATTGGGGAGTTTGTCTTGCGTGGCCATCAGCAAAGCTTGACGGTATTTGGC
>JAPLNX010000458.1 GCA_026400935.1 Planctomycetia bacterium
TCCGAGAAAGGGGAGGGCGAGGCTCCCGCCGAGCCGCGAACTGAGGGCAAACACGGCTCGGCGGGAGCCTCGCCCTCCCGAAATCCGGTGGCTGGTATCGCCGCTGATTTTGGCGTTGATCCGGCGCTCTTCGGACGTCATCCGAACGGGCAGGCGATTGATGCGGCGAGCCTGTGCGTGAAGGCTCCGGCGGTGATCGAAGTTCGTTTGCCGGCCGATTTGGTCGAGGGCTCGGAGCTGTTCACGTCGGGAGTGCTGCATCTCGAAACGGGGAAAGAAGGGAGCGTGCAGCTTCAGGTTTTGACCGCGAAGCCGACGGCGTTGACGGGGCTTGTGCCGAGCACGGCGACGGAGATCAACGCGAACAGTCAATGGACCGACAACAATCGTCGCGTCGCGCACTCGACGCCAATCCTCGTCAGCGAAGGAAGCGCCGCGAGCCGCCGTGTGGAAGCGGCGTTTGAGACATTTCGCAATCTGTTTCCGGCGGCGCTCTGTTACTCGCGGATCGTCCCCGTCGATGAAGTCGTCACGCTGACGCTGTTCTATCGCGAGGATCAGCACCTCAGCCGCTTGATGCTCGATGATGTCCAGACGGCGAAGCTCAATCGTTTGTGGGATGAGCTGCATTACGTCAGCCACGATGCGGTGATGCTGGTCGATGCCTTTGAGCAGCTCATGGAATACGCGACTCAAGACGCCGACCCGAAGGTGTTTGCTCCGCTGCGAAAGCCAATTCACGATGCGGCGGCGGCGTTTCGCAAACGGCTGGTCGATACCGAGCCGCAACAGCTCGACGCGCTGCTCGACTTCGCGAATCGCGCGTACCGCCGGTCGCTGTCCGAGACGGAAGCTCGCGACTTGCGAGTTCTGTATGCGAAGCTGCGACAACAAGATGTCCCGCACAACGAGGCGTTCCGGCTGACGCTCGCTCGATTGCTGTTGTCACCAGCGTTTCTTTACCGCGTGGAACCGACGGGGCCGCAAGTGGCGAAGGACGCGACTCAAGCAACGCCGGTCAGCGATACGGCGCTGGCGAACCGGTTGAGTTACTTCCTGTGGGCCTCGATGCCAGATGCCGAACTCCGAATGCTGGCCGCCGAGAACCGTTTGCACGAACCGGACGTGCTGGTTGCTCAAGCCAAACGAATGTTGAAGGACGACCGCGTGCGAGCACTCTCGACGGAGTTCGCTTGTCAGTGGCTCGGCATCCGCAATTTCGATGCACACAGCGAAAAGAGCGAGCAAGTCTTCCCGACGTTCAACGCCCTACGCGGCGACATGTATGAAGAGTCGGTGCGGTTCTTCGTCGATCTGTATCAGCGAGATGGTTCGGTGCTGGAACTGCTCGACGCCGATCACGCGCTGCTCAACGAGTCGATGGCCAAGCATTATGGAATCGACGGCGTGACCGGCCCGCAGTGGCGTCGCATCGACGGCATCAAGCAGCACGGTCGCGGCGGCATCCTCGCGATGGCGACGACGCTCGCTCAACAATCGGGAGCATCACGCACGAGTCCGATCCTCCGCGGCAACTGGGTCAGCGAAGTGCTGCTCGGTGAGCGACTGCCGCGTCCGCCGAAGAACGTGCCGCAACTTCCCGAAAGCGAATCGGACGGCAATCTCACGGTGCGTCAGCTTGTCGAGAAGCATCGCAGCGTCGCCGCGTGTGCTCACTGCCACGATCGCATCGACCCGTTCGGCTTCTCACTGGAAGGTTTTGACGCGATCGGCCGCCGCCGCGACAAAGATCTCGCTGGCCGAGCGATCGACGTGAATGTCGAACTGAAGAACGGCACAAAGTTCACCGGCGCATCGGGCCTCCGCACGTATCTGCTCGAAACCCGCCGCGACGATTTCGTGCGACACTTCTGCCGAAAACTTCTGGGATATGCGCTCGCTCGCGGCGTGCAGCTTTCCGACGAACCGCTACTGGATGACATGCTGACACAGCTCAAGGAAAACGATTACCGCTTCTCGGCGGCGGTTGAGACGATTCTGCGAAGTCAGCAGTTTCGGTATCAACGCGGAGTCGATCGTCAGAACTGAGGGCGCAATTCGTGACGAGAACTGGATAAGATGGCTCAACCAAAGATTTGAGTGAACACGATCTGTTTCAAAACAATCCTTGACTGAATTACGCGGCGAGAGACAACTGATGTTGACCTACAAGTCGAGCTACAAGTGGTCCGAGGGAGTCATGCTGGGTGAGGTCTTGGACTTTCCGGGCACGATTGCTTATGGCAATTCACTGGATGAAGTTCGTAACCGTTTGGCGTCGGCTTTACGCGATATGGCTGAGACAAACTTGATCAACGGCGAACCGTTGCCGATCCCCAATCCATTGGCGACCGATGAAGATGCCGACCTGGAAGAGCCAATCTACTTGGTGCTTCAAACCGGCCCACAATTGGCGATGACGGTGGGGGCCGCCGTATCATGAAACGCCGTGATCTTCTGCGGCACATTGAAGCTTACGGCTGCGTGTTCGTTCGCGAGGGCCAAGGTCATACGATTTACGAAAATTCGGCGAACGGAAGACGCGTTCCCATTCCACGCCATCGTGAGATTCCCGATGTTTTTGCCCGCTCCATCTGCCGACAACTCGGAGTTCCAGAACCGTGATCGGATCAGAATCGTTCAGACAAACTAAATCCAACGACTTTCAAGGAACCGATTCAATGACGCCACGAACCTCTCCTTTTATGCACAGTTTGTCTCGTCGTACTTTCCTGCGTGGCCTCGGAGTCACGATGGCTTTGCCGTGGATGGAGTCGCTCACCGTTTGGGGCGATGAGGCGAAGAAGTCCACGGAGCCAGGGAGTCAGGCTCCGGTGCGGTTTGCTTGTTTGTTTGCCGGGAACGGTTTTCACAGCAAGGAATGGTGGGCCAAGGGAAGTGGTCGCGGGATGGAGTTGGGTAAGGTGCTCGAACCGCTGACCGATGTGCGTGAGAAGTTGCTCTTCATTCGCGGGCTTTACAACGAAGAGGCGTTGAAGGGGAACATTCACAGTTCGCAGACAGGCAACATTCTGTCGGGCGCTCCGTTGGCGTCGGGGGGCGACATTCGGTCGGGGACGAGTATCGATCAACTGCTCGCGCAGCAGATTGGGCCGCAGACGAAAGTCCCCAGCTTGGTGCTCGGTTGCGAGACGGCGAATCCGGGGGTCCACAAGAACTATTCGATGCTTTACAGTTCGCACATTTCTTGGAGTTCGCCGACCAGTCCGACTCCGCTGGAGCTGTATCCAGCACTCGCCTTTGACCGAATGTTTAAGGACGATGTTTCGAAGACGGACAAGAGCGTGCTCGACGCGGTGTTAGAAGACGCGAACGGGTTGCGTGGAAAGATCAGTTTGGCCGATCGGACGAAGCTGGACGAGTATCTGACGTCGGTGCGTGAGGTCGAGCAGCGCATCGAGCAAGCGGGCAAGGCGAATCGGCTGCAAGGTTGGCGGCCGACGCTCGCACAGCCCAACATTCCGCGACCGGCAGACGGTGTGCCGCAGGACATCGACGAGCACATGCGGTTGATGTGCGACATCTTGGTGCTGGCGTTTCAGACCGACACGACTCGGTTCTGCACGTTGAAGCTCAACAACGATCATTCGTCGCTGCGGTTCCCGAAGCTCGGCGTGGATTACATGATTCATCACTTGCTGTCGCACAGCGACGGGGCGGATTGGCTGAAGGTGAATCAGTTCTTCGTGCAGCAACTGGGCTACATCGCCAAGAAGCTCGATGCGATCCAAGAGGGAGAGCGAACCGCGCTGGATAACTCGTTGATCATGTTCTGTTCGAGCATGATGACCGGTCATCACGACGCGACTCAGTTGCCGGTCGTCGTGCTGGGTCGCGGGGGCGGGAAATTGGAATCGGGCCGAGTGCTCGACTTCTCGGGCAAGCCGAACCGCAAGATGTGCAGCCTCTATTTGTCGCTGCTCGACAAGTTCGATGTGCGACCGAAAAGTTTTGGCGATTCGACTGAGCGGCTGGGCGAGGTGTGATCGCTGCGGCTCCGCGTCGAACAGTAATGAGGGTCTGAAACAATCAGATTTTGAACAGAAGAAAACATAAGGGAACGAAGCGGGCTGCAACGGCTTGTCTTCGTTCCGTTTGTTTTCTTCTGTTCAAATGATTCAGCGAAAGTTGTGGTGTGATTGATTCGCAGGTGACGTTGATTGCGTTGTTTGGTGGACTCTGTCGGTTGTACGGAGTTTGTCAGCGTGCTTGATCACAGCACGATCAGTCCGCCATGTTTGCGTGCCGCAAACGTGGCTGGCGTGAGTCGGCGGTATTTCACGTATCACCGTCAAGGTCCGGTTCTTTGGATCAACCGTTTGAGTTCACTCCGGTTGGGCTTGCTCAGACGTAAACGCTTCGGTGACCCGACTGGATGTGTTTGCATCATTCCAACGCCATCCATTTCTGTCGTATGGAGTTAAGGCGATTCCGAGGAGTCGCCAGCATCCCGTGCGACCGCTTCGATTAGCACTGCAGAAACGATCCGAATGATCGTTCTGAACCGCACATCTTTCGCAGGCGTAACGACTGGAGGTAGGCCTGTAACAGTCGTACGTGCAATGTCAGTCGTAGCGCTCGTGTCAGTGATGCGGCGTGTGCCGCCAGACCCATTTTTGGCGAACCTACGACTGTCATATGCCGTATTGGAGTGATGAACGAACTCCGTCGCACAGTCGGTGCTGCAAGCGGATTCGGAAGATGACTGAGAACTCTTAAGACCGCGTTTATCCGGGAAAGGATCACCCGCCGTGAAACTCAAATCTTGGCTACATTCGTTTGGACGGAACCTTCGACGAACGCGGTGCAATGGGCAACCAGCCGCTATCGAACAAATGGAAGATCGCACACTGCTCTCAGTGGCCGCGCTCTTCGTCAATGGAGAATTGTTTGTCAGCTCCGATGGAGGTGACAGCATCTCGATTCAACAGAATGCGGCTGGCAGAGTCGAAGTTCGTGCCAACGGTGCGATCCTCGGAACAACGCCGAATGTGGCAACCTCGTCAGTCACTTCGATTGTTGTCAAAGGCGGCGATGCAGCCAACAACATTAACCTCGATCAAGTCACGAATGTGACTTATCCGAACCTCAGCAGCATTCGTGTTGATGGCGGAAACGGCAACGACACGATCGTCGGCTCTCCGTTCTATGGAGACAGCCTGTTGGGTGGTGACGGCAAAGACACGATCAGTGGCCAAGCAGGTGCTGACACGATCGACGGTGGCGACGGCACCGACAGCATCATTGGTGGCGACGGCAACGACAGCCTCATTGGTGAAGACGGCAACGACACGATCACTGGCGATGCAGGTGATGACATCATCGCCGGTGGCAATCACCAGGACAGCATCGACGGTGGTGCTGGTAACGACACGATCGACTCAGGCCAGAGTAACGATGTCGTGAATGGTGGTGATGGAGACGACTTCATCAACGGCATGGACGGGGCTGACGTGCTCAATGGAGATGCGGGTAACGACTCGATCCTTGGTGGAGCACTGGATGACACGATCAATGGTGGAGACGGCAACGACACGCTTTTGGGTCAGGCAGGGCAGGACAGCATTGACGGCCAAGTGGGCGACGACTCACTCAGCGGTGGCGATGGCAACGACGTTGT
Organism: Planctomycetia bacterium; assembly: GCA_026400935.1. Classification (GTDB taxonomy): domain Bacteria; phylum Planctomycetota; class Planctomycetia; order Planctomycetales; family Planctomycetaceae; genus SXKJ01. Next base: position 5,642 of record JAPLNX010000458.1, read on the forward strand.
TATCGGCAACGTGGGGAACGACGTCGTCAACGGCGATGCTGGCAACGACTCACTCTTCGGCAACGAAGGAAATGACCAGCTTCTCGGCGGCAGCGGCAGCGACGTGCTCGATGGGTTCATCGGCAACGACACGCTGCTCGGACAAGGTGGTAGCGACACGTTGAAAGGTGGCGGCGGGATTGACGTCCTTGATGGTGGTGCCGGAAACGACCTCGTCGATAGTGCTGACCCGACTCCCGATGTCTCCGTTGTGACTGTCGCCGTGAGCAGTGCCTCGATCGCTGAAGGCAACGCAGGTAACGTCAATTTGGCGTTCACGATCACTCTGTCTGCTCCGAGCTTCTTGCCAGTTTCGGTAACTGTCTCGACCGCAGATGGTTCGGCAACAGCAGGTTCTGACTACACAACGATCGTGAATCAATTAGTAACCTTCGCGCCGGGAACGACGACCCAGACGGTCAACGTGGTAGTGGCTGGCGATGCGACGAACGAAGTGGATGACACCGTCCGCTTGCTCCTCAGCAGCCCAGTGAATGCCAGCCTGCAAAACCAGGAAGCGATTGGGACCATTACGAACGATGATGCGGCTCCGATCGTGTTGTTTGGCCAGAGTCTCTTTGGGGGGGGGCTGTCGGTGATCAATCCGGCAACAGCCGCATCGACTCAAATTTCGAACCCTGGGCTCCAGCCGATTGACCTCGTTCAAGATGCCAATGGCCAACTCTTTGGCCTGCAAGGGAACTTCCTTTTCCGAGTTGATCCCAATAATGGGGCTGTGACGTTCACGACCAACGTCTTTGGTTTACCAAATGCTTTCAATGGTGACTTGGCATTCGATGCCGCAAATAACGCGCTGTATGCCGTATTCTCTGGAATTGGCAATCCGCAGCTCTTCCGCATTGACCCCACCACTGGCACGGCGACTAATGTTGGCGGGATCCAAGTTGGAACAGCGAATCTTGCTGCGAACGCTGACTTCGTTGAGTTTGACCAATTAGCGTTCCGAAATGGAACGTTGTTCGGAGTGATCTCCAATGGTGTCACTGGGAACAATGCCAACTTCAACGACGCCTTGTTTTCCATCAATCCTGTCACCGCAGTCGCAACGCGAATCGGTCCTTTGGGAGTCAATCTGGGTACCTTCGAGGGCGGTTTGGAAGCTGATACGAGTTCAACCGCATTCTTCCTGATCGATGGTACAAACGGGAACTTCTACAACGTAAATAGCGGCACTGGCGCAGCGACGCTGGTTGGTAACACTGGGTTGTTCGGTGCCACCAGTTTGACGTTCGGTGCTCTGCCAGCGGCTCAACCTCGTCGCGTATCTGTGAGCGATGTGGTCATCACAGAAGGTGACCAAGGAACGAAGATCGCGACGTTCAGTGTGACGGCTGGTCCTGGAACAGGAGCGGTGACGTTGAACTATTCGACGGTTGATGGAACCGCGACTGCGGGAATTGACTATGTGGCTACGTCGGGCAGTCTGACGTTTGGCAACACTGGCGGAACGCAGTCTGTGCAAGTCACGATCAACGGCGATTACTCGTTCGAAGGAGATCAGACCTTCTTCTTGCAACTGTCGAATGTGACAGGGGCGGTTGTGGCTGACGGTTCCGGAAATGCGACGATCACCAACGATGACGCTCCTCCGTTGGGTGACACGGTCTTGGGTGGTTCCGGCAACGATACGTTGGTCGGCGGACCAGCGGATGACTTCATGAATGGCGGTGACGGAAGCGACTTGATCAATGGTAACGGCGGGAACGACACGATCTTCGGTGGAAGCGGACCGGACACCATCAATGGTGGTGAAGGTAACGATTCGATCGACGGTCAAGGTGGGCCTGACGTGATTGATGGTGGCAACGGCGACGACATCTTCGTGTGGCGTGGAGCCTCCAGCGGCAACGACACGGTCACGAATGCGTCGGGATCAGACAGTGTTCAAGTCACGCTTGATGGTTCGTCCAACGTTGTGACGATTGGGCAATCGGCAGTACCGCTGGGAGGCATCTTCAGCTTCCTCCAGGTGACTGATGGCGGAGCGACGTTGACGGTGGATAGTTCGGTGGCTCAAGTCATCGTCGATGGTGGCAACGGCGACGACACGATCACCGTCAACGACATCGACCGAGTCTGTCGCGGAGCTGTCACGGTGCGTGGCAACAAAGGCGATGACGTACTGACGGGCCTGAATGCCAAGATCGGCCAAATGCGACTCCGCATGGAAGGTGGCGACGGCAACGACACGATCGTTGGCACATCAGGTGATGACACGCTCTCCGGTGATGCGGGTATCGACCGCATCAAGGCTGGATTGGGTGATGACCTAGTACTCGGTGGAGCAGGGATCGACACCATCAACGGCGAAGGTGGCAACGATACACTGATCGGTGGCGATGGAAGCGATACTCTCGTCGGTGACGGGGCAGACACGCTCTTTGGTGATGCTGGCAACGATAGCCTCATCGGTGATCAAGGAAACGACATCCTCTCTGGCGGTGAAGGTGACGACACGGCCAACGGTGGTGACGGCAACGACACGATCACCGGAGATAACGGCAACGACTCATTGCTGGGTGGATCGGCTCTCGACAGCATCACTGGGGGTAACGGCGACGACACGCTTGATGGCGGTCGGAACGACGACGTTCTCAACGGTGGAGCTGGCAACGACAAGATCCGCGGTGATCATGGCAACGACAGCATCCTGGGTGGATCAGGCGACGACACCATCAATGGTGGCGACGGCGATGACGTGATCAGCGGCCAAGCTGGTAACGACCTGATAACAGGTGCTGACGGCGATGACGTGATCAACGGCAACGATGGCGACGACATCATCACTGGTGGTGATGGCGACGACACTCTGATTGGCGGAAACGGCAACGATATCGTCCTGGGTGACCAAGGAGACGACTTGATCAACGGGCAAGGCTCGACGGACACTCTCGCTGGTGGGCAAGGAGATGACACCATCATCTCTGCGGCTGCTGGTGAAGTGAATGAGAAGTTTGTTCTGTCCGCCTTAATCCTTTCGGAGTTGAACGCCAACTAATCGTTTGACTGAGCGAGCCACCGAGCTTGACTCGGTGGCTCGCTGGCCTTTGCACGACGATTACAAAAAACCTCACAAGACCCGGCATCAGCCGGGTCTTTTTTTGTGCCCATCAAGGATCGCGTGTGGCCTGCGGCTTGCGTACTTATCCGCAGTCCGAAAATTAACCACGCGGCTAATTTCTGTGCCGAGGATCAGGAGCGGGGGCTTGTATCCTGAACCGGAAACTTATTGCGCTCCCGTTCCTTAACGCGGCTCGCTTCGCTCGCCGCAACCTGCAGTGAGTTGAAAACGGCGTCCTGCTGTCAGATACAGAGAGTTGTCTTGACCTCTGGCTGGAGCAGAACGCCGTGGAAACACCGACTCAATTTCAAACGAAACA
>JAPLNX010000518.1 GCA_026400935.1 Planctomycetia bacterium
CCGCTAAAAGACCACGGCCATCCCGCCTGTTCTTTTCGATGGTGAGCTTCTTCATTCGCGCAATCTCTGCGGCAAATCTCAGATCTATCTCGTGTGGTGTCATGTATGCCCTAACGCAAAGGTCAGCGACGGGAGCCAGTCGCCGATGACGTTCGATTTGTCTCTGAGCGAATCGGCTGGCTCCCGTTCGCTGGAGCGCACTGGTTCGGCATCCTCATTTTCTATGATCCGTGTTTTTGGTGCAGCTTTTTCGCCTCCTCGCAATCCACATGGGTCCAGAGTAATCCACAACTCAGGCAAATGGTCGCACTCTTCTCGGGATATACGCATGGCTCAGACAACAAGAAGAACTTGCTTCTCGTAGTCTTTACGTAAAATGCAGGACTCCCCGCCTCGGTGGGTTGGTCGCCACGAAGTTCTCCTCCCACGATCTCGTGAGACTTACAGTTTGGGCATTGCGTGATCATATTGCTTCCGGTAGCGCCGAACAGTTATGTGAGCCGCATGCAACCTAACTCGGTCCTGCACTGACGGCTGCTCAATCCTGTCAGGCGATTAGATAGCCAAGAAACATGCGGTACGTCAATCATTTTGGTTGAGAAGAAATCGGATCGCGATCCCGTGTTAGGCAGTGTGCAGCCTAACTCCGTTATCCCCGCGGGTGGCCCAGCTTGCTTCAAGCTGGGTGCGTAGCACAAGAAACTCAGGGCCGACGTTGAATCAGAGAACGGCCTGTTTCCCATTTGAACCTCAACTCACAGTTTCCTGTGCCTTCGGCACCCAGTTTCTCCGAAGCTGGGCCCACCACGGAACTCGGATCTAAAAAAGCCAACCGATGACGCGGAGTGGCCGTTGAGTGGCACGCGAAAGAATACATCCAGCTGTAAATTTCCGAGACGTTTGACGACATTTGTTGGTCTTCGAATGAAATCGCCAAGAGTTTTTGCGTAACTGTGTTGCGATTGACGACACATTTCTTGACATTCTGTCTCATATCTTTAAGATTCGCGACGTCTTTTCGGAAATTCGACGTGTTGGTTTTGTGATTTCCGACACAGTCTTAGCAATGGAGAATCAATCATGCCAATCAGCGATATCGGCTCTTACGTTTCCGTAATGGATGAGTTCTTGGCCCATTGGGAGGATGTCAATACTGATCTTGGCGGGGCAGCAGCCACGGATCTGAAGCTGCAAGGGAACTATACGCGAGCCATGTTCCTGGCGGATCGCAATGCAATTGACGCGGCGATCACGGGGTTGGTCGGGCTGGAAAATACTCGCGAAATCGGTGCGCAGAATCGGGACACCGCCAAGCAGGCGTTGGTCGGGCGGATGAATCAGTTTCGCGCCATCCTGCGGGCGCTGTTGCCGGGCACCAGTTATGCCGGAGCCGCTCCCTTGGTGCCCCCATTCTCCAGCGCGGAATCGAAGTTCCTGAACCCCTTCGATGACATGGCCAACCTGTGGAGCAAGATCAACGCGGATACGATCCCCGGTTTTACGGGACCGTTGTTGATCGGAGCTTACACGCTCGCGCTCTTCCAAACGGACTTGGCGGCGATGCGTGCGGCCTTCTCCACCGTGACGGTGGCCGAGAATGACGAACGGATCGCTCGCGAACAGCGCGATGCGCTGCTGCCATTGGCTCGCGAACGGATCGTCCAGTATCGCTCGATGGTCGAGGGACTGCTCGGCCCCACTGATCCGCTCACGCTGTCTCTGCCGAGCTTGACTCCGGCCCCCGGCTCGACGCCATCGGCTGTCGCATTAACGGGTAGTTGGAACGCGGGCCTTGGCCAAGCTGTTTTCAATTGGACGGCCTCCACCGCCGCGACCTTGGCGGGATACGAACTCCGCATGTCCCCCGGCTCGACCTATGACGCGTCGAGCGCCACTGTCATCGGCAACATCCCGCCCGGCACAACGACCTTTTCTACTTTCGAGGGCCTGACCGCGCCCGGCGATGTGGCCTCCTTCAAGCTCTTCGTGCAACTCACCACCGGCAACGAAGCGGGCAGCAACACCGTCACGATCACGCGACCTTAAGCAAGTGGACGAGCAATACCCCAAGATGAAGTTCGTTATCACCACCGCGTTATTCACAATCACCGCTCTCGCCGAGATCGTCGGTTGTTATCTGCCATATCTTTGGCTGCGTGAAGGAAAATCGGGTTGGCTGTTGCTGCCCGCAGCCGGCAGTTTGGCATTGTTTGCTTGGCTTCTCACACTGCATCCGACAGCGGCTGGTCGTGTCTACGCGGCTTATGGCGGGGTCTACATCACCATCGCAGTTCTTTGGCTTTGGATTGTCGATGGCATCAAACCGACTCGTTGGGACTTACTTGGTGTGATCGTTTGCTTGGCAGGGATGGGCATCATCATGCTAGCGCCAAGAACCTGAATGCGCAGCGGGACCGGAAGAACTCGCCGCCGCGCGGGCCAAGGCTTGTTCCTTCTCGGCCTTCTCCTTCTGCACCTCGGCGAGGACCGCGAGCGGTAAGAGCACCTTGTCTCGCGGTGCGTTGGCCGGCGGCAACTCCCCCTTGGCGAACGCTCGCAGGTGACGGTCCACCTCCGCTTTGAACTCGGCCTCATTCGCGAACCCGTGATACAGAACCTGCCGCGTCTCTTCGAGCGACTTGCGGAAGTCGAGCACCTTCTGAAGCTGCGGGACAGCGTCGGCCATCGACGCCGAATCAATGTGCTTGAAGAAGACGAAGATCTCCGGGGCCTGCGGTTTCCCTCGCCGCTTCTTCTGCCAACGGGCGAACGCGCGGTGAAACTCTTCTTGTAGCCGAAGTCGTGAGACTTCGGAAATCGAGAGACAGACCACCGAAATCTCACGATTTCGGCTACAGTCAATCTCCCGATTGATCACCGCCTGCGACCGCCGCCCCGTCGAGGCCAACGTGTCCTCCCAGCCGAGCGGCTCGAACTGGATGTCCAGCGCGTCGCCGAAGCCGGCGTTGAGTTCCTCCAGCACCTGCTTGAACGCCGCCCGCTCCACCGCCAAATTCCCCGGCGAGGCGATGAAGACGCGAATCGTGCGGACGGCGGACATGCGCGGTGCTCCTGCCAATTGGGAACATGACGCGGAGCGTTGTGCTAAGACCTGTTCACCATCGCCAGTGAAGTGGTCTCGGAAAGGGTTGGCGTGCCCTGCTGCTTGAACTCAATGTGCTCTTCACTTTCGTTCTCTGCGATTTCAGTTGATCTGAGGGAGATAACCACAAAGACACAAAGGCACGAAGAAGAGCAAAGGCTGCCGAAACAATCGACTGTAACTTCATGGTCGCCCCGCTGAGCGACTCCTGTCATTCAAATAGGATTACTTGACGTTCATTGCGTTCAGAGAATCATCGATGGCTTGCAGGACTCGGTCGATGTCGGCGGCGGTGTGTGCGGTTGAAAAACCGTGGTGGCAGGGGCCACCGCCGTAGTCGTGGAAGTAGATGCCGCGAGCGGTGGTTTGGCGGCAGAATTCCAACATCACCTCGCGGCGATGGCACAGGCTGTCGCGGTAGTTTCTTACTGGTTCGCGTGTGCCGAAAATCAAGCCGAAGCGGCTGCCGTGAATTTGGAAGCGGCAAGGGATTGGGCTGCGGTCGGAGATGTCATTCAACCCACGTGCGAGGTGGTCAGACAACGAATGAATGTGTTGCCAGAATTCGGGAGTCCGAATTGCGCGGACGAAGGCGAGTCCCGCGAGAATGCTTGGCAACGGGGCGTTGAACGTGCCGGAGTGGGCCACGTCACCGACAGGTTTGAAGCGATCCATCAACTCCGCTTTGCCTGCAATCGCCGAGAGAGGCAAGCCCGCGCCCAACGATTTGCCGATCGTGCAGATATCGGGCGTCACGCCAAAGTCTTGTTGAGCACCACCGGCAGACTTCTTGGCAAACGATTGGATCTCATCGAAGAACAGAATCAAACCATGTTCGTCTGCAAGACGGCGAGCACCCTCAAGGAAGCCCGGTTCCGGTGGGATTGCGCCGCAGTTGTAGTCCACCGGCTCAATCAAAATCGTGCCTGCTTCGTGCTTGTGTTGTTTGACGAGGCGTTCGAGTGCAACGAGGTCGTTGTACTCGGCGGTAATGATCAGTTCGGCAAGTGCTTTGGGAATGCCCGCGCTCTCACGATATGGCGGCGTTGCATCCAACTGGTCTGCCGGTGGATGGCCGCCGATGAACGTGAATTCGTGATAGCCGTGAAAGTGCCCGTGAAAGCGGATGATCTTGTCGCGACCACTGACTGCTCGACACAGACGCAGAGCGTGCAATGTCGCTTCGCTGCCCGAACCGGTGAAGCGAACACGCTCGGCACACGGCACGATCTCGCAAAGTTGTTCGGCCAGTTCGATGTGATACGGCCCGTCGAGGCTGCACATCAGGCCAAGTTCCCAAACTTTATCGAAGACTTCACGTAAACAATCGGGGCCATGTCCGAGCAACGCCGCTCCGTGGCTCATCGACATGTCGAGGAATTCATTCCCGTCGATATCCCAAAACCGCGAGCCTTTCGCTCGCGACGCATACACCGGTCGGCCCCAAGCTTGGTTGAAACGTGTGCTGGAACAAACGCCGCCCGGCAGCACGGAGCGGCCTCGTTCAATCAATTGCAATTGTTTCGGCGATGGAAGCGGGACTGTAGTCGCAGGCATTCAAGACTCCTCAAAGACGAAAACGGTGAGACGCGAGAGCAAACCGATAATCGCAGCCGCGATTCAAAGCAACCATACCGTAGCGCAGGCGGCTCGTCTGTGTCTTACAAGAAGTAGTCACAAGCGGTAAATGTCAGCAACAAGCCGCCTGCTCTACGAGAGAGTCAATCAACTCACTGACCATCGGCAAGTCGCGTGGCTTCGAGAACCAATTGGTCGATCGTGCGTTCGTTATGACCGACTGGGAGATGGAACACTTCATCGATGCAGCGGGAAACCGATCTCGGCAAGGATGGCATCGGATAACCACGACGGTAGATCAAAACAGCTCGATCGTAGTTCTCTGGATGTCCCGTGAAGTCGCTCAGGATGATTGTCGTACTGTCGATGTAGACGATCGTGTCAACCGATTCACAATGTGCATCAAGCTCGATCAGCGTGTTTTTGACGCAGAGCGTGCCGATGCTCCAACCGACAAGCATGATCCGAGCAGCTGGGTTTTCGGAGCGGACACCGCGAATGTGTTCGGCTAGATCGCACGAACCGCCATCAACGAACGGCTCAAAATAGACCGCGTTCCTCAGGCCCATGTCACGGAGTTCGCAGCAAACTTCCTCAATCCGTCCCGCGTGTCCGATGTCTGCGTTCGATTCGACGAAAATGATGTGTACATTGTCGAGTGATTCGGCAGGACGGCTTTCCAATTGGAATGCGTATCGCGAAACAGGAAGCGGCGCCGCAGCACAACCGGAGATCGCCGCACAAACAAGCCACGTTCCACTGAGACGACCCAGCAAAGATTTTATTGACCAACTCATCCGTAAGTGTCCACGACATGCGCAGAAAAAACTCGCTCGCAGTCATGTTCGGTGTTCAGAGAACTCGTCAATGAGCGAAACTTTTCCCAATCCAAAATGTCGTTACAACACGAACCAATTTGGCGTGAATGATTCTCCGAAGCGATGCAAAACACCCCAAAAGTACCCACGAATCAGCAAGCTTTGCCGGTCGGTCGAGCCAATCGGAGAATGTCAGGTCCGAGAGTTGTTCCGGTTTTCGCTGAACCGAGCGACGCGATTTGAGATTGAGAAGCTCGTCTTCACGTGAGCCTCTTCCTAGCGAACTGCACCGCCGAATTAGATCGCCAAGGACCGGTGCAATTACGAATGATTGTCGTCTTTCTCTCCGCGAAAGAACGCGCCCTTTCTCGGAGCGAACGTGGGTAATCAAGCCCACATTTTCTGCGCCGGCCCTGATCTTCCACGCTTTCTGCATGATGAGGCAATGATGCTCACCTCCGTTGCTTCCTGGGAATACCGCTGGCGATTCTCCATTTTAATTGCCAGTCAACCAGTATTGGCGTTGACGGTCTATCTGACTTCGGACCGTCACGGGACTTGGTATTCGCCTCCATTTTTGCCAACAACTGGCTACGTGGCGGCGTGTATCGCCACGCTCAGCATTCTGCTTCGAATTCATGCAACCGGGAGTTTGCACGCGAGAGTGATGGCTTCCGACAATCCAGACACCAGTCGGCTTGTAACGTTCGGCATCTACGAAACGACTCGCAATCCGTTGTACGTGTCGTCGCTGTTGTTGTTTGGTGCGTATGCGTTGTTCTTCGGAGCGTGGTGGGCCGTCGGATTTGTGTTACTGCATTGGTTGCGATACCAGCGAGTCATTCATCTCGAAGAGTCTTGCTTGCGACGCCAATGGGGGCCGGAGTTCGATAACTATTGCCAGAAAGTGCCGCGCTGGTGGCCACGTTGGCGAAGCTTCGGACGCATAACCGGGATTTGCATTTCGTCCCACGGCATCGTGTCCAACATCGTCTATGTTGGAGTTTGGGCGGGAATTGTCGCCTCCGCTGTGATGAGTGATTTGGTTTGGATTATCCCCTTTGAAGTCGCTGGCGGGATGGTGATGGCGTTCCTGTATCGCGGAACGAACGCCCCAAAAGCACCGGAAGTTCCGCCTTCATCATCAACGCAACCGCCATTAATTCAGATGCCATCAACTCATGACGACGGAGAAGGCAAAGATGCGACTGGGCCGGGCAACGGACAGATAGTCTGACGCGCTCAAGATGATCGAGTCAGTCAGCGAACCTGCGTTGAAAGCAATCCGCTCGTTGCGAGTGATCGCCGAATCCAAACACAGATCAAACGGTAAGATCGGTGGTCCAAACGGTGGGACACAGCCGGGTACCAATCCCGTGAGTTCAAGCAATTCTTCGGGTGTCGCGAACCGCATTTTTTTGAAATTGAGTTCTCGGCGAATGACCCCTGAATCGAGCTTGTGGTCCGCTGGCATGACAAACAGTCGGAAAACCTCGTCCGCTTTCATCAGCAGAGACTTGCCGCCGATATGCAATTCTTCGCCCCGAGCTTTCGCAGATTCTTCGGAAGTCCGAGTAGGTTCGTGATGCACTTCACGAAAACCGACGCCCGCGTTCGTCAGCAACTGGCGAATCGCGGGGAGGATTTCAGGACCGTGAGGAATACTCATGACATCTTCCGAATTTGCTCCCACACATCACCGCCAAACAAGTCGAGCATCTTCGCTAAGCCTTCGGCAGCGAATTCGGTCCCCGACACGAACTTTCCAGGACGCGTCCACGCTTGCAGTTTCTCAGGAGAGATCTTCAACAAACGAACCAGCAGCGCGTCCATGTCCTCTTCCAAGAGCTTGAAGTGCCGCGCCCATTCGGCAGCCTCTTCAAGACGCACCTCTTCGTCGCTGTGCCAGCGGATCGGGTGGAACAGCAATGTCGAATGAGCCGTGACATATCGCTCTTCACAGGCTGCGAACGGCAGGATTGTGGCCGAACTACATTCACCAGCGACAACGCCGATCGCTCGCAAACCTCGTAGTTTGATGACGGACGCGAGTGCCAATCCGCAGTAGATACTGCCTCCACCGCTGTCGAAAAATATTGTCCCGCGACTGTTGCGTGGGACTTCCATGAGTTGTTGAAAAAGTTCCACTTGCTTGTCGGTCAGATCGCCGAAGATGCCGATCTCCCATTCAGGTTCTTTCGGTCGTTTCGACGACCAAGCACCCGGCAACGGGTACGGCTTCAAGCGAGAGGCGTCTTCGTCAGCGGAAGGTTTCTGTTTCTGGCGAATCATCGAACGAGATCATTTCTGGTGAAAAAAAGATGGCATAAAGCGGTCGGGCTTTTAGTCGTCCGATTGCTCGACTGCAACTCGCCGAGCGATACGATGCTCGTCGTTCTGTCGTCGCCCGGTTTTTCAAACCGGGTTGCTCGTTTCGATTTGTTTGAAAAACCGGGCTTCGGAATCGCCTCACCGTGCCAACATTGCCTTCGATTCGTTTCTTCCTGCCCCCCAACCAAAGGAGCCGCCTCGTGACTCACCTCCGCCTTCCTTCATTGATGCTGCTGGCCTTCAGTCTCTTTGTTTCGTCGTCAGCGAACAGCCTCGCTGCCGACAGCGTCAAGCTAGTTCGTTCTGGTGACACGATCGCGGTCACGATCGACGGCCACGATTTCACGACTTACCACTTTGCCAAGACGCTGCCGAAGCCGTTCTTCTCTCCCGTGAAAGCAGCCGACGGAACGCTGCTGACTCGGCCCATCGTGGGCGAGGATTACAAAGGAGACCACCCACATCACAAAGGAATCTGGGTCTCGGTCGATGAGGTCAACGACATCAAGTTCTGGGCCGAGAAAGGAAAGATCGAAAATCGTGGCATTGAGCTGATTGTCGCTGATGGAAACCCCGCAAAGTTAAAGGTCGAAAATCATTGGCTTGGCGAAGACGGGAACGCAGTACTGGTCGAGACGACAGCCATTTCAATCTTCGCCAATCGGATGCTGGCATATGACATCTCTCTTCACATGGTGAGCGGCGATGTTCACTTCAAAGACACGAAGGAAGGACTGTTCGGTGTCCGCATCGCTGAGTCAATGCGTGAAGACAAAGGAGCGGGCATCGTCACGAATGCGGATGGCAAGAAGGCTACAAAAGAATGTTGGGGACAACGCTCCGCGTGGGTCGACTACACCGGACCAGCCGACGGTAAAACAGTCGGCGTCGCCGTCTTCGACCACCCACAAAACTTCCGTCCTAGCCGCTATCACGTCCGCAACTACGGCCTGTTCTCAGTCAGCCCATTCGGCGAGGGTGCCTACTCCAACGGCCAAGAGAAACCCGTGAGTGACCTCTTCAAGAAGGACTCAGTGGTGCGATTGCGCTACGGCATCTACTTCCATGCTGGGGATGCGGTCGCCGCGAATGTTCCTTCGGTGTACCAGCAGTTCTTGAAGGCCGAATGATGACCTACACTCGCATGGAATTGATGATCTGCTCAGCCGCCCGGTGGCTGGAGGATGGGGCGATGGTTGTCGTCGGGACCGGGGCCCCGTGTGCGGCAGCGATGTTGGCACAGAAGACGACGGCTCCAAATCTTACGTTGTTGTTTGAAGCCGGCGGAGTCGGGCCGCAGTTGCCGAGAATGCCAATAAGTGTTGGTGATTCGCGAACGTTTTATCGTGGGCTAATGGCAACCAGCATGGCCGACATCATGGAGACCTGTCAGCGCGGCATGGTCGAGTACACGTTTCTCGGCGGCGCTCAAATTGATCAGTTCGGCAACCTCAATTCGACTCAAATCGGCAGCGATCATTCGCATCCGAAAGTCCGGTTGCCAGGCAGCGGTGGAGCGAACGATTTGGCCTCACTCTGCTGGCGGATTCTGGTCATCACGCCGCATGATCGACGCCGTTTTGTGGAGAAGTGCGATTTCGTGACAACACCGGGATATCTCACCGGACCGGGTGCTCGCGAAGCAGCGGGATTGCCTGCGGGAACTGGTCCCTACAAAGTCATCACCGATTTGGCGGTGCTCGGATATGACGACGCGACAAAACGAATGCAGGTCGAATCATTGCATCCGGGGACCACATTGGATGATGTTTGCAGCCGAACCGGCTTTGAGTTGCTGGTACGTAATCCACTCGAAACAACGCCCGCTCCTGATGCTGAAATGCTCGACATCTTGCGCCGTGAAGTTGATCCTTTGCGGTACATTATTGGACGAGGTTGAGTCCAACCTACGTAGTCATCGCCCCGCGTGACGAGCCGGTCGTTTTATGGAGCATTGACGACCAATTGGCTCGTCACGCGGAGCGATGACGGCTACGTAGGTTGGACACGCATTAACAACGTCTTCGTCTTGAACTCTCTGAACTCCCAATTCCAACATCCCACGCATGACTCAAACACAAATTCCGATTCGCAACGAATTCAGCTTTGAATTATCGGCCGAAGCGATCACCGTGCGAATTCGTTGGTTCGGTTTGGCGATCGGTTATGTGCTCGTCAACTTCATGAGTCGAGACGCGACGCCTGCACACTCAGCGTTACCGATATGGCTTTCGAATCAGCAAGTTCTCAACGGCATCCTGACGCTGGGTGCGGCTTATGCAATCGCGGACACGTACTTCAGCTTACGCGGCCGAGTCTTTCTCAGTCGTTGGCCGGTCGTAATCTCCGTGATGGAAGCGTTGTTTATCGGCTTGCTCTGTCACTTCGATGAGGGCCTCGAAAGCCCGTTTCGGTTCTACTATTTCTTGTCGTTATTGGTTTGTGCGTTTCGATACTCAAAGCCGATTACGTTTTCGACGTTTGGTTTGCATGCGCTGAGTTATGTGTTACTCGCCGTTGCGACATCACCGCATTCCACGAGTGATCCAACACGTGTCACGCTCATGTTGATTTGGCTCGGTTGGGTCACGTGGGCGAGTACGTCGCTCGCGGGATTACTGCAAGTCGCCGGACGTCGGCTCGGCTTTCTCAATGATGAACTTCGCAAAAATCAGCGGGAACTTTGGCAGCGGATCGACGAACGGACCAACGACTTGAAGGAGTCTCAAGCGCTCGTCGTCCAACAAGAAAAGCAAGCGGCGTTCGGACTACTCGCGGCCGGGATCGCTCATGAGGTGGGTAATCCGCTCGCGGGAATCAGTTCGGTAATTCAGTTGCTCAACCGCCGCGATGTGGATGACTACACGCGCGAGCGATACCAAATGGTCGATGACCAACTGCGGCGTATTCAACGCACGCTGCGCGAACTCATCGACTTCAGTCGCCCGGCAACACTTGAACGCAGTCAGTGCGACTTGCAAGAACTCGTTGAAGCAGCGCTTAACATCGCTAAGTACTACAAGAGGAGAAAGAACAAACAGATCGTCACGCGGTATGCCGAAGGACTACCGAAGATCAACGCCGTGCGAGATCAGTTGGTCCAGATATTCCTCAACCTGGTCCTCAACGCGATGGACGCGACTGCTGAAGGGGGCACAATCGAAATCGCCTCACAAAAGGACGAAAATCGCTTGCGAGTTTCCATCCGCGATGACGGTCACGGCATTGCCGAGCAAGATCAAGCTCGCCTCTTTCAACCGTACTTCACAACCAAAGAGACCGGCACCGGACTAGGCCTTTTCGTCTGCAAGCTGATCGTTGAACGCAACGAAGGGCAAATTGAACTGACTGAGACCTCTTCCCGAGGAACGACATTTTCAGTGTTGTTACCGTGCGGGATGACAACGCCAATCGAAAGCGTTTGAATGTCTCACGCGCTCATTCAGCAGTTTGCAATAAATCATTAAGCACCGACGTCGGTCAATTTGGCCGTAAAACAATTTGAGGTTCCCGTGTCTATTCATCGCTCGGTTCTGATATGCGAAGACGAAGAAGTCATTCGTCGGTCATTGGCAGAATTGCTTGAGGCCGAGGGGTATGTCGTGTCGCCCGCTGCAAATGTGACGGAAGCACTGTCGTCCGCGCGGAGCCATGACTTTGATGTGGCGATCTGCGATGTCATGCTGCCGGACGGCGACGGAATTGATTTGCTCAAGCGGCTGTTGCGTCTTAACCCACGCACGTCGGTATTGATCATCACCGCCTACGCGACCGTCGAAAACGCTGTCGAAGCCTTTCAATCGGGAGCGTTCGACTATCTTGTCAAACCGGTCATCTTTGATGACTTGCTCAACAAGCTGAAGCGGCTGTTTCAGTTTCGAGCGCTCGATTTAGAAAATCAGGCGTTGCGTCGTGAACTCGCACGGCGCGAGGACTTTGATCAAATCGTTGGGACCAGCAAAGTGCTGGCCGACTTGCAAGATTCGATTCGCAAGGTGGCGAAGACGAACTCAAACGTACTGCTTGTTGGCGAGACGGGAACTGGTAAGGAACTTTTCGCGCGGGCCATTCATCGTGCTGGACCGAAGAGTCACGAAAAATTTCTCGCGGTAAATTGCAGTACTCGCCCAGTTGAATTGCTGGAGGCTCAATTGTTCGGCTCGAAGCTCGGTTCGCTGTCGAACGGCGGATCGGATCAAGTCGGTATCTTCCAACATGCGGGTGAAGGAACGGTGCTGTTAGATGAAATTAGCGAACTACCGCTGAGCACTCAGGCCAAATTGCTGCGTGCGATCGAGTACCAAGAAATCTTGCCGTTGGGTGGTTCCGAACCCGTGCATGTCTCGGCACGCATCATCGCCACGACGACACGTGACCTCGTCCGCGAGGTCGCCGATCGCCGGTTTCAAGACGACCTCTTCTATAGGCTCGATGGAGTGAAGCTGACAATCCCGCCGCTGCGTGAACGCTCCGACGATATTCCTGAACTCGTCGAGTTCTTCATCGCGAAGCACTCCAAGGCAATGAGCAAACGCGTTGCGGGTGCCGACAGCGAGACAATCCGCTTGCTGATGTCCGCTCAGTGGAAGGGAAATGTACGACAGCTCGACAACGCCCTCGAACGAGCAGTGATGATGTGCGACGGTGCTCACATTCATCCGGAAGACCTGCCGCCCGAATTACTCGGACTCGCGCAACCGCTTCCCGACACCGACGACCTGCGCACCGCGCTGCGTCACTACGAAAAGCTGCACCTCGCACGCGTACTTCGCCAATGGCCCGACAAACGCGAAGCGGCCAAACGTCTGAAACTCGGTCTATCGAGCCTCTATCGCAAGATCGAGGAGTTGGGCATCGACCTGTAAGAAAATACCTCGAAGGAGAGCGTCAACTCCCCGTTGGTTTCCGACAGGATTGGCCTCAGCTCCTAACGTTCGAGCGTAATCAACGAAACAAGGCACTCCCGCTGACGCAGGAGTGCCTTGTTCGTGAACTTTGTCAATCACAACGACTCGTAGAATGAACTCATTCCACTGTGTCTGAATGAGCTACTTAATCAAACCCGCCGCACGCATCTTGCTGGCGTTGCCGGCTTGGCCGAAGGCGACCATGCGGGCGATGCAGACTTTCTTCATCGCTTCGCGAGCAGGTTTCATAAAGTCGCGTGGGTCGAATTTCTCAGGCGAGGTCATCATCACTTGGCGGACGGCCGCAGCCATCGCGATACGGTTGTCGGTATCGACGTTGATTTTACGAACGCCATGCTTGATGCCGCGTTGAATTTCTTCGACCGGCACACCCCAAGATTGCTTCATATCGCCGCCATATTTGCGGAGCAGATCGGTCAGTTCTTGTGGAACCGACGAGCTACCGTGCATGACGATGTGCGTATTCGGCAAGCGGCGATGAATCTCTTCGATGAGGTCCATCTTCAACACCGCACCGTCTGGCTTCTTGTCGAACTTGAATGCTCCGTGACTGGTTCCAATCGCGACAGCGAGCGCATCGACGTTCGTTTCAGCGACGAATCGTTCGGCTTCTTCTGGATCGGTCAGGTGAGCCATTTCCGGTTCAGGTTCTTGTTCGAGATCGGCGTCGTGTTTTTCTGTGGATACTGGTGCTGCCGGAGCTTTCTTATCTTGCCCAACTGTCCCCAAGCAACCGACTTCACCTTCGACAGAAACATTCAATGCGTGTGCAACGAGTACGACTTCCTTCGTCACTTTCGCGTTGTATTCGTAAGACGCGGGGGTCTTAGCGTCCGGCATCAGCGAGCCATCCATCATGACGGATGTGAATCCGTTGCGAATGGCGCTGTAACAAGTCGCCGGTTCGTTGCCGTGATCTTGGTGCATCACAACGGGAATCTCTGGGTAAAGTTCCGCAGCGGCAAGCATCAAGTGACGCAGGTAGTTGTCTTGCGAGTAACTGCGAGCACCTCGCGAGGCCTGCACGATGACCGGCGAATCCGTTTCGCGAGCGGCTTCCATGATGGCCTGAATTTGTTCCATGTTGTTGACGTTCAAAGCGGCCACGCCGTAATTGTTTGCGGCGGCGTGATCCAGCACTAATCGCATCGGTACCAAAGGCATTTGCAAAACTCCGAAAGAAACAGAACAGCCAACAGGGCGTCCGGCGGGTTCGCTCGTTTCAGCTTTCGCCGAGATATCGAGATTTCAACAAGAAAGCCTCGAAGGGAAGGCCGCTTCGCGCAACAGCCACCAACCCCGTGCAACCGGAACCTTCAACTCAAATTCCCTGCCATCAACTGCGAGCGGGATTATTGAGGCGACGCTCGCGCCTGGCAACAGACTTCTGCAAGGGGCGACCCACGGTAATCTGCCCAGACAAACCGAAGGACGTCAGCCTCCCGGCTCAGCAGCGACTCGTTACGCTTCGCCGTTAACTTCTCTCGCTGACTCCGCTGGCCACAGCACGTATCGCAACGCCAGTCCGCCCAAGATCAATCCGCCGCCGATGAGCGTGGAAATACCGACCGATTCACCCCAGAAAGACCACGCCCAAAGCGGAATCAAGATCGGCTCCAGCAACATCAGCAAGGCGGACTCTTGAACGCTCAACAGGCCGACTCCGCGAGCGGCAAGCACATACGGCACGCCCATCTGAAAGAGACCCAAAAACGCAATCATCGCCCACTGGATTCCGGTCAGACTGAGGTCATAGTTCCAGACCAGTGGCAACACGACCAAGCCGCTGACCGCATGGTTAAGAACCGTCACCCAAATGGAGTCTTCGTCCTTCAGCCAGCGTAGCGTCAGGATCACTCCGGCATACGCGACCCCGCTCCCCAGCGCGAGCCAATTGCCATCCACCTTTTCGTGGTCACCTTCCGAAAAGAAGATCCATGCGATTCCTGCCACAGCACTCAACAACGCCACAAAATTGGGACCGCGAATCCTTTCCTTGAACAGCAACCAGCCAAACAAGAACACCCAAACGGTGCTCGTGTATTGCAAGAACGACGCGGCACCCGCGGTTGTGCGAGTGAATGCGTTGATGAAGAGCACGTTCATCACGGCGAAGAAAAATGCGGATGGAATGAATCGAGGCCTAAAGGCGACTCGCCGCCAATTAACGAACGGCAATAATCCCACAGCAGCAAACAGTGTGCGATAACACGCGAGGACCATGCCACGCTGAGCCAGCGGAATCGCTTGCATCGTCGGGCTTTTGATAAGGATGCCGCTGATGCTCCAGAGTAGGGCCGCCGCGATTAGCATGATGCGACCGCGATACTGTCGCCGTTTAAGTTTCTGAGACTCGTTGTTTACCTGGGCGTCAGCCGATGTCATGACAAGCGAATTCCTGATGAAGCAATGTTGCCACAAGCGACAGAGGTACGCGTCTGTCAACGTAGCCGTCATCACTCCACATGACGGCTACTTACTTGCAACCTTGCCACGCAGTTTTATTGCGGCCGATTCAAACCGCGAGTTTGCCGCTTAGCTGTAAAAAGAGTTGCTCAATCAAGAGCCGATCTGACGTGCGCGCCCCCCCTTTGAGGTTGTAATCAGTTTCCAAAAGCCAGTTCAGAATTTGTTCAGCTCGCGAACGACCAATGCGGCGGAGGTAACTTTCAGCAGCAGAGATGTCGCGTGGGAAGACTCCCGCTTTGCTCAGAGCGGCAGGAAGCGTAAGTCCTTGTCGTGAGTATTCTGTTGCCAGTGCGAGCTTGCGAAACGTGAAAACCATCCCGCCAAGCAATTTCGGCACCGCCTCGCCCGCGATCAGCAGCTTGTCTAAGCAGGTCAGCGAGAAACCCAATTGACCGTCTCTTAGCGCGTTCAACATTGTCCAGGTTGTCTCGGCCTTCCAACCGCCGACGACTTTGCGGACATCTTCGCTGTCGATCTGATTTCGTTCGCCCGAATAAGCAGCCAGCTTTTCGAGTTCTTGTTCCAGTAAGCCCAGATGCGATCCGGCAAGTTCAGGAATCAACATTGCGGCGTCTCTCGTGATCTGTTTCGCAAACCGATCTTTGACCGTCGCTTGAATCCAGCGCGTCAGTTCGGCTCCCTGCAACTCAGAGCATTCGATCAACAGGCCCACTTTATCGACCGCTTTATACAACTTCGTTGTCTTCGGAAACGAACCGACATCAAGTACCAGTAGCGACTTTTTTGCAGGCTTTTCGAGATATTTTTCGAGCGTTGCTCGGTTTTCGGAAACGAAGTCATCCGCATTTTCGATGATGACCAAACGGCGGTCGCCCCACATCGAGACGGTCAGCAGTTCGTCGCGAACGCTTTTCCAATCCGTCTCTTTCCCGGCAAATTTGGTAACTGACGAACTGTCTCCATCATCACCGCAAACCAATTTGCCTAACGCGACGAAGGCATCGAGCTTCAAGGAACGCTCTTCACCAGAAATAACGGCGATTGCTCCACAGGGCTTTTCGGTGGGAGATTTGAGAAAGGCGGTGGCGTGCATCCGTTCGACCCGTTCTTGACCTGTTTTGTCGGACTGACCTATCGTCCGGTGGAGTCTAGTCATCCATCGTCGCTGCCGAAATCGACGCGAGCCGAAATGATCAACCTATTGCCAACCGTTGAACCGCAATATACCTGCCCTGGCGAAACGCATTCGATTTCGCGGGCCGTGCATCTGTCACGACTAGCTGCGTTTTATCCGAAGTGTCGCGAATGCTCACATCGTTGCGAGTCTGGGCAACTTCCTCAGCTTCACTTTCCGCCAACCGGCGCACCGCAACCGGTCGCCTCGCAACGATCGCTGTTCACCCTCGAAGGGATTCGCGGCTCGTACCTCAATGAACTGACTCGACATAAAGCTGGCGAGTTTGCGGCAGCGTTTGCAAGTTTATTGTGGGACACATCGCCTCTAACAGGACGCAACGATTTGCGTGACGCGAATTCCAAGCGACCGACTCGCCGCACTGGCCCGGTTGTCGTCGTGGCTTTTGACGAGCGACCGTCTTCTCCCGATTTGGTCACCGGCGTTGCTGCCGCGCTGCGACGCATGAGTTGCCAAGTGGTTGATATTGGACAGACCTCAGTCCCTTGCTTTCGATTTGCAGTCGCACACATGCAAGCGGCGGGCGGGATTATGATTACCGGTCATGGCTGCGAGCCTTCTTGGACTGGGCTCGATTTCGTCGGCAAACTTGGCCGTCCTATTTCAGCCGCCGAACGTCGAACAAAAGCTGCCGAGAACACTGTCGATCCTCACGATACAACTCACTCGCTGAGTCTTGATGACATCTACGATCAGAGAGAGCAAGGGACGACACGTCCGCTAAGACAAGGTGGAACGCAACGAGTCTTTCAAGCATCAACTCCATACTTCGCAGGACTCGGAAAGCAGTTTCATGCGTTGCGTCCACTGCATATCTCAATTGGCTGTCCAGTCCGGGCTCTTCGCCGCACGCTTGCTGCACTGTTTGAAAAGTTGCCCGTCACACTGCATTGGGTGGATATCCCGCAGCGACGTCGTGATCTTCAGCAAGCTCACGATGCTGACGTACGACGTATACGAGAAATGGTAACCTCGCAACGGACAGACTTCGGTTTTCTCGTCGACGATGACGGTGCCAATGTCGCCGTGCTCGACGAACAGGGTGACCTGCTCGGCCCAGAAGAGTTGTTATGCCTCATCGCCGATCTCATGCTGAGCGAGCAGCCAAATGGAGCGGTCGTTATCGACAACGCACCGCGCGATCGCTTGCAACCACGCCTTTCTGAGCGACAGGCTCGCTGCTGGCTTGGTGGTTGGACTCAATCTGAAATGTGGCAAACGCTCCGCGAGGACGCGGCTGTTTGCGGCGGTGGGGCATCGGGACGCGTTTGGCTGCGAGATACGCAACCAGTCACTGACGCGATTCTAACATTGGCGAAACTACTGCAAATGCTCAGCCAAGATGACGCACCGTTATCGCAACGTAGTCGAGTCACTCCATAGCTCGACACTTCCGATACCGGGTTTCCCGAACGTCTTTAACTTCGCCCATCAAAGTGGTCATATTGCCACAATTTTGTCACCATTGGGGCACAGCTGGAAAACCCTTAGTAGACAAGTTGCGACTGATTGCGTATTTTCGTCGTTCTGAATCGAAGTCGCGCGAAGTTCGGTTGAGCAACTCCCGCCGAACCTCCTCACCCACCCGATTAGGAATAATGTAGATGTCAGCTCACCCGACATCACCCGCCGATGCAGATGACCGAGCGGACGCGACTCTCGCTGGCGAGTATTCGGCCTTTTGGGGAGCCAGTGCGCAGGTTCCGGACTTGTTCGCGTTTTTGCGTGACCATCCAAACGTTGATCGAGAGCAGCGAACTCGATTGCTGTTTCTCGATCAGGCTCGCAGATGGGCTTCGGGCGAAGGACGTTCGGTCGAAGAATATTTGCGAGGGTGCCCGGAGTTGGCCATTGATAGTGACTTAGTGCTGAGGCTCCTCGTGCGTGAGTACCACTTCCACGAGAATTCGCCGTCCGTGACCGAGTTCGTTGATCGCTTTCCGCTGCTGCGGAATCAGTTGCTTGATCAATTATGTGTCATCGACAACGAACGTACGTCGGCGCATCACCGCAGCGTCGGCGGAAGCTATGACGGGGTTGATGAGACACAAGCTTCGAGCTTGATCGATATTCCGAATCCTGACGAAACCACCTTCGAGGCAGCCCATCACGATCCAAACCACACTATGACGGTGACCGTCTCTCGTCCGCCCAAGAAGTCCTCGAAGCCAAGACCGGCGGAAACTGTGCCAATCATCGGCCCTCGCCGATTAAGGCAATGCTTCCCGTTCGACACGCTTCGTGCTGAATTGGCCGACGAACTCGAATCACACATGGTCGAAAAGACGTTTGCAACGGGCGAATATCTCATTCGACAAGGTGATCCAGGGGACTCGCTAATCTTGATTCGTGATGGCTGGGCCAACATCGTTGTGGCAGACGAGCATGGCGTGCCTCATGAAATCGACCGCAGTGGACCGGGAGCAATCCTTGGAGAAATGGCGCTACTGACCGAAGCTCCGCGCAGTGCCAACATCATCGCTCGTGAAACGGTGACGATCTCCATCCTCTCCGCGCAGACCTTTCACGACTATGCCAGGAAGCACCCACAGATCAGCGAAGTGCTGACGCAACTGTTTGCCGAACGTTTGGGTGGTAACCGTCGCGATGTGCTCGCCGGAAAGACACTCGATCGATATCGCATCGTCCGAAGGCTCGGTCGCGGTGGCATGGCGATCGTTTATGAAGGGGTCGATGATCAGTCTGGTCGCCGAGTCGCATTAAAGATGCTCAGCCACCGCTTGGTTTACGACAAGCCGTCACTCGCTTGGTTCCAACGTGAGGCGGACATCATCGAGGGCTTCGAGCACGAGAACATCGTCAAGATGTCCGGCCGTTTTCATGCATTTCATTCCTACTTTATCGTGATGGAATTTTGTGACGGCATCACGCTGGAGCGCCTCGTGCGACTGAATGGCCCGATGAATCCGAATGACTTTCGCAAGACATTCGGTCAACTCGCAGCCGCGTTGTTGTACGCTCACGAACGAGATGTCATTCATCGCGACCTTAAACCAGTCAACATGATGGTCAACTTCGATGGCATGTTGAAGCTGATGGATTTCGGACTGGCGATGCCGTTGCACACGGTTCCGGATGCCTTGGAACTTGATCGGCAAGTGGTCGGCACTCCGCGCTATATGGCACCCGAACAGTTGATGGGACGCGAATTGACCGAAGCAGCCGATTACTTCTCACTCGGTTGCACCGCGTACAAACTTTTGACCGGAAACTCTCTCTTCGTCGAATCTGACGTCATTAAACTGCGCGAGATTCACGCCGGTTGGAAAGGCCCCGACTTTCCCGCGTTGCATCCTGAATTCAGTCCCGAGATTTGCGAACTGTTGACCGGCTGCCTGCACCGCAGACCCGAAGCTCGCGTCTGCGATCTCGCAAAGTACGCCGACTGGGCCGAACCACTGGATGTCGCTCGCCTGCTGTAACCGAGAGTTTGAACCGCCTCCCTGAATAGAGGCGGGCTTGCTGCCATTTAGCCCTCACAGCGCCGGGTTACCTGAGCGTCGTGCTAGCCAGGAACAGCCCCAGACGACCCGGATAACCCGCATAGTTTGACGCTGCCGGTCTCTCTTTTGGTAAGCTCTGCGGATTGTGTCGGCGGTTGGTCAACTTTCCGGATTCTGCCAGTTTTGCGTCAGGTAACGCATCGCCCCAATAAAGCGATGCCAACGCTCGCAACGGTCGTTCTTAGAAGTACGGCCTGCAATTCGTTGTCTTACGCAAAGACGGAACCGAATCCTTCTCGGTTCAGGTTGCTCGCTTAATTTGCCTCCAGAGGAAAGGATTCCGCTGTGTTGCTTACTAATTGGCTTCGGGCGTTCACTCAAACTCAACGTCGCAAATCGTCCGACCGGCCGGCCATGGTCGCAGTCGAGCGCATGGAAGATCGCGCACTACTCTCTGTCGCTGCACTCTTTGTGAATGGCGAACTGTTTGTCAGCTCCGACGGAGCTGACAACATTACGATCCAACAAAATGCGGCAAGCAAAGTTGAGGTGTTGGCCAACGGCATCATCTTGGGCACGGCTCCCAATGTTGCGACCTCCGCTGTCACGTCAATCGTGGTCAAAGGAGGCGATGCTGCGAACAACATCAACCTCAACAATGTCACGAACGTGACGTATCCGAACATCGCCAGCATTCGAGTCGATGCTGGAAATGGCGACGATGTGATTGTCGGCTCTCCGTTCTATGGCGATAGCCTCTTTGGCGGTGATGGCAAGGACGTCATTACCGGCCAAGGTGGTGCCGACACAATTGACGGCGGAGACGGCAACGACAGTATCACAGGCGGCGACGGCGATGACAGCCTGATTGGTGAAGATGGGAGCGACACCATTAGCGGCGATGCTGGCAACGATTCGATCTCTGGTGGCAATCATCAGGACAACATCAACGGCGGCGACGGCAACGACACGATCGACGCCGGGCAAAGCAACGATACAGTCAACGGCGGTAACGGAGACGACTTCATCAACGGCATGGATGGAGCGGACTCAATCACCGGCGATGTCGGCAACGACTCAATCCTCGGTGGTGCGGGGAACGACATCATCAGCGGCAACGATGGCAACGACACGCTGCTGGGCCAAGCTGGGACGGACAGTATCAACGGCGACGCTGGCGACGACGCCATCAACGGCGGCGAAGGGAACGACAGCCTCTCCGGCAACCTGGGGAACGACAACGTCAATGGCGCGGGTGGCAATGACTCGGTCTTCGGCAACGAAGGAAATGACACACTGGTCGGCGGCGCGGGGAACGACTCGCTCGACGGCTTCATCGGTAACGACTCTCTGCTCGGCCAAGCAGGGAATGACACGCTGCTCGGTGGCGGTGGAGCGGACTTTGAAGATGGTGGAGCAGGGAACGATGTCGTGGACAGTGCCGATCCCGTGCCTGAAGTCGCTCCAGTAACAATCTCCGTGAGCGGCAACAGCACTCCCGAAGGAAACGGAGGCAGCGCCGGCCTGACATTCACACTCACCCGATCGACAGCCAGTTTCTTCACCACGACAGTTACTGTTTCGACGGCAGACGGTTCAGCCACAGCGGGATCGGACTACATCGCGCTGTTGAATCAACCGGTGGTGTTCGCTCCAGGTGTGACGACCCAAACTGTCACCGTTTCGATCAACGGTGACGCCGTGAATGAACCGGACGAAACCGTGCGGCTAGTGCTCAGCAACCCTACGAATGCTCGGCTACAGAACCAAGAAGCGGCGGGGACGGCACTCAACGACGATGGTCCTCCGCCAGTTTTATTCGCCACGTCGTTCGGTACGGCTGGCTTCCCGCAACTGTTTCGAGTCGACACGACAACCGGGAATTCAACACTCGTGGGGAACACGGGATTCTTGATGACCGACATTGTCAGCACTGGATCGAACCAATTGCTCGGGCAAAACGGAAATCTGCTGATCAGCGTGAATCCGTTTACGGGACAGTCAAACTTCTCTGGATTCTTCTTCGGCGGACCAACGGGTGAAGGTGACTTGGCCTACGACAGTTCCACCAACTCACTGTACCTCGTCGGATCGGAAGTCGGCAATCCGCATCTGTTCCGACTCAACTTGGGCACGAACAATTTGATCGACTTGGGCAACATCACAACTGCCGGAGCGAACCTCGCAGCGGCCGCTGATGTTCCACAGTTCGATTATCTGGCGTTCCGCAATGGGACACTCTTTGGCGTGCTCAGCGATGGCGTGACCGGAACGAACGCGACCTTTAATGACGCCCTGTTTTCGATCGACCCCAACACGGCAGTTGCTACTCGAGTCGGCCCGTTAGGAGTCAATTTGACGGCGGGAACAGGAGCGATGGATTACGACTCTGTCGCGGACAACTTCTTGTTGCTCGATGGCGTGAGCAGCAACCTCTATCGCGTCAGTCCTACGACCGGAGCGGCAACTCTGGTGGGTAACACAGGAATCGGAGCGGCGGCTGGTCTAGCTCTCGTCTCGGTTGCAGCACTGCCAGCACGCAGCGTGACGATTAGCGACGTCGTCATCTCAGAAGGCGATCAAGGCACAAAAGTCGCGACATTCTCGGTGGCTGCTCAACCAGGCAGTGGACCGGTGACGTTGAACTACTCAACGGTTGATGGAACTGCAACGGCAGGTAGTGACTACGTCGCCACATCGGGGAGCCTGACGTTTGCGGCATCGGGGGGAACGCAGACCGTCTCGGTGATCGTCAATGGCGATTATGCGTTCGAAGCCGATCAGACATTCTTCTTGCAATTGACGAACGTGACTGGTGCCGCAGTTGTTAGTGGCTCAGGCATTGCGACGATCACGAATGACGATACTCCGCCTCTCGGAGACACATTGCTGGGCAACATTGGCAATGACACAATCAACGGTGGTGCGGCAGATGACTTCATCAGCGGCGACGCCGGCAACGATGTAATCTTCGGCAACGGTGGGAATGACAGCATCCTCGGTGGTAGTGGACCGGACACAATCAATGGAGGTGACGGCAACGACACGCTCGATGGTCAAGGTGGGCCGGATGTCATTGATGGCGGCAACGGTGATGACATCTATGTTTGGGCCGGCGGGTCCAACGGCAACGACACTGTGACAAACTCGTCTGGTTCTGACGGTGTACTGGTCAGTCTCGATGGCTCATCCAACGTGGTCACGATCGGTCAAACAGCAATCCCGGTTGGCGCGACGTTTGCCTTTCTGCAAATCACATCCGGGGGCGCAACGCTGACCGTGGATACGTCGGTGTCGCAAGTCACTGTCGATGGTGGGGCTGGTGACGACACCATCACCGTCACCGACATTGATCACGCCTGTCGCGGATCACTGGTTGTACGTGGCGGAACCGGCGATGACGTCTTGACTGCCAACAATGCCAAGATTGGAGACATCAGACTCCGGGTGGAAGGTGGTGATGGCAATGATTCGATCGTTGGCTCACAAGGGAACGACACGCTCGCCGGTGATGCGGGAATTGACCGCATCAAGGGTGGACTGGGCAATGACCTGATCCTTGGCGGTGCCAGTATCGACTCGCTCAACGGTGATGCGGGCAACGATACCATCATCGGCGGTGACGGAACCGACACACTTGTCGGTGACGGTGCTGATACGATCTTTGGCGACGCTGGAAACGATAGCCTTCAAGGTGATCAAGGAGCGGACATCATTTCAGGTGGTGACGGCGACGATACCGCTCGCGGTGGCGACGGCAACGACACGATTACTGGCGATGACGGTAACGACTCACTACTGGGCGATTCGGCACTCGACAACATCAGTGGTGGTGACGGAGACGACACACTCGACGGTGGCCGCAACGACGACGTGCTCAACGGCGGCAATGGCAACGACAAGATTCGTGGCGATCACGGCAACGATTCAATTGTCGGCGGAGCAGGTAACGACACCATCAACGGTGGCGACGGCGATGACTTAATCAGCGGCCAAAGTGGTGACGATCTACTGACCGGCGCTGACGGCGATGATGTCGTCAACGGTGGTGACGGCAAAGACGTGATTACTGGTGGTGACGGAGACGACACACTGCTCGGCGGCAACGGCAATGATGTTTTACTGGGCGAACAAGGTGACGACCTCATCAACGGCCAAGGCTCAACCGACACACTCGCGGGTGGGCAAGGAGATGATACGCTCGTCGCAGCAGCAGCCGGTGAAGTGAATGAGAAGTTTGTTCTCTCGTCTCAACTCACGGAGGACTTGAAGGCGCTATAAGAGATGGCAAAGCCACCATGTGGTACGACGCGGAGCGTCGCGCCACATTGCGAACCTCCCGGGTTAAAATACCGGGCGACAAAGACACTGACTACAAAAAAAGCAGGCCGCTGAATATTCAGCGGCCTGCTTTCGTTATTGAATGACACTGGCCCGGCGTGCGAGTGAGAGGGACCGTAATCACCTCGCACTCGCATTTTGTGCAGGCGATCAGAAACGAAACCGGCCCTCAAACGTTGATCTCGTACCCCTTACGTTGTTCACGAGTTTGCCACTTATTGGCATCGGCATCGCCGACGATTTCTTGTTTCTCCGGATCCCACGTCAGCTTGCGACCGAGTCGAATTGCGATGTTCGACAGATGGCAGGTTGTCATGGCGCGGTGGTGAGTGTAAACGTCGCTGATCGGCTGAGTCCGATCGACGCAGCACTCGAAGAAGTTCAACATGTGACGGTTTCGTTCGTCGCCCGGTTCCTTGCCTTTGTAGAGCTTGACGAGTGCGTCCGCTGGCAGCGGATTCGTTTCGAGGTCTTCAACCGGCTTCCCTTTCAGTGAACCGCGACTGACAAAGATGCGGCCTTCAGTCCCTTCGATAAGAATGCCGTTTTCTTCGTCATTGCGAATCAGCATGTCAACGCCGTTCGGGTACTTCACGTTGATTTGAAACGCAGACGCTGCGTTGTACATGTTTGAGACGGTCGGCATTCCGTTCTCAAAAGGAACCGGATGCTTGGCTGTTCCTTCAACGCTGATTGGACCACTGTTTTCCATGCCAATTGCCCACGTCGCGATATCAACATGGTGAGCCCCCCAGTCAGTCAGCTTTCCACCGGAGTACTCGTACCACCAACGGAACTCGTAGTGCGTCCGAGATTCCGAATAGTTCTTGTTGTTGCCGAAACCACCTTGCAGGTAGTCAGCCATCGGCGCTTGTCCCAGCCACATATCCCAGTTGAGATGTTTGGGCACGTCTGTCTTCGGGATCTCGGAACTCGTCGGGGCACCACCGATGCGGCATTCAACCTTTTGAATTTTCCCCAGCCGCCCTGATCGAGCGATCGCGACCGCGACCAAGAACTGATGCTTCATCTTGCCACCGTTGGCCGACATCTCGCTCCGCTGCTGCGTGCCGACTTGGAAAACTCGCTTCGTGGCGTCGAGCACTTGGATGATCTTTTTCCCTTCGTCGATCGTCAGTGTCAGCGGCTTTTCGCAGTACACGTCTTTGCCGTGCTTCATCGCGTCGATAGAAATCTTTGAGTGCCAGTGATCCGGCGTGACGACTGTGACAATCTGTGCTTCCGGGTGTTTGTCGAGCAGATCCAAATAGTTCTCGTAGGCTTTGACCTCTTTTGCGTTCCCTTTCTTATTCTGAATCTCTTCGACCTTTTTCTTCCCCTTCTCTTTGTGTTCCGTATCGACGTCACACACGGCTACGCAATCTCCAAAAGCGAGCGCATTCGGCCCAACCGCGTTCCAGCGATCGCCGGTCCCGATGCAGGCAATGACTGGTCGGTCATTCGGCGACTGAAACGCCTTCGCCGCCGCCGGATCACGGAAGAACCAGTACGGCATACTGCTCGCGGCTGCCGCAGCAAGCGTTGTTTGCATGAAATCGCGGCGGTTTTGTTGTTTTTTCTGACTGCGGTTCATCGTCGAGTGCTCCTCAATAGTCTGGAACGGGGAATATGGTCAGTAAGGTGAACCAGGGCGATCAAACATTGACCAACCATACCGAAGAAATATCCCGAGGCAGTCTACGCGTAGCCACTCGAGATGAAAACCAATGACTAACCGATCCGAATACGACTGCCGAAACGAATGACTTTTTGCCTGACTCTGACGTTTTCAATGTGCTTCCGTTGAGTCTTTCAGATGAAGCAGACGGTTGGTTGCCGTGCGAGCGACGCCCCAAATACAGCCAGCGAAGTAAGCCGGAAATAGGGGAAACTCACCAGCTGGATGTTTCATACAAGCCCGTTACCGGTTGATGAGTACTGCGGTCGCCACTCGCGAAACGCGGCGAGAATTCGATAGAGTTTGAAAACATCAGCCCCTGAAGACCAACTCGTTTTTATGGAGATCATCATGTTCGCTCACTCGGCGTGTTTGCTCTTGGCGTTGTTCTCGTTTATTGAGGAACCGAAGTCTGCGGCGTTGTTAGAGACGTTGCCGAAAGATGGCACATGGGTGTCGTACAACGGGAGCATCAAGATCAACGAGCAAGAAACGGTCGTGACTTGGACCGCCCGCTCGGTCGGGAAGGCACTCGGAGCGAGCAAGGAATGTCGCTTCATTGAATTGGAACAGGCGAGTGATTCCACACGAGCGGAGCTAGGCAACGTGATTTGGCGGATGCTGGTTCCAGAAGATGCATTTGGCGAAGGCCGAGACCCACTCAAAAACGCGGTCAAAACGTGGGTCAAATATGGAACGAACGAGCCAGAAGTGGTGGAGAGCATCGAGGCAAAAGACCCGCTCTTTGCGATGCTGTGTCGAGGCCCCAAGCAAAACCTCAAAGCCGAAGAGATCAAAGAAAAGATCAACTGGCAGATGGGCGATCTCGAATGCTCGGTGATCTCTGGCAAGAACGAGCTTGAACTGGGCACAGCCAAAATCGAAATGATGCACCGAGTCTTCCGACACAAGGAAATCCCATTCAATTTGGCCGGAATGCACCAAGACCTGAAAGTCTCTTTCGGCGGCAAGCAACAAGCCGCGCACATCCGCATGATGCTGCAAAATCACGGAAAAGATGCGAAGGCGAAGCTCCCGGATCTGCTGCCGTGATACCGGTCGCTAGCACGCTCTCAGAAGAGACGTTTGCCCGTTCAACCGCCACGCCATCGGCGTGTAGACATCTCGTTCATAACAGCGTGAGGTCTAATTTTGCGAGAGAGCTCGGCTGGACTCCTCGACGCACTCAAGCTGCTCCTCCACCCATTCGGCGACCAAGGTCATCGTGTCGAGCCAGTCGGGTTCGTTGTGCAGTTCGTGGTAATGCTCCGGAACCCACATCAGCTTTTTCGTGCGACTCGGCACGAGGTCGAGAAACGGGCGGGCCACTTCCGGATCGACAATACGATCCGCTCCCCCTTGAGCAATCAGCACTGGCATTTGCAGCGAACCAACTTCGCTCCAAACCGCTTTGAGCGCGGTCTTCATTTGGAAGAACCAGCCACAAGTGATACT
Organism: Planctomycetia bacterium; assembly: GCA_026400935.1. Lineage (GTDB taxonomy): Bacteria > Planctomycetota > Planctomycetia > Planctomycetales > Planctomycetaceae > SXKJ01. The sequence goes on from JAPLNX010000518.1 coordinate 27,322, forward strand.
GCGATGAATGAGTGGGTCAGCCTCGCGTGCGGCGAGCGAGACTTCATCACGCGTCGTATCTTTCGGATCAACTCGGCTTTCAAAGCGAACTGTTGGTAGTAACAACGAAACCAACTTACCCCACGCGATCACCAGCGGATTCACGGGGACTTTCAGCCTCAGTAGCGGGGCCATCAACACCAAAGCCGCGAGCTTTTCAGGACGAGTCTCCGCGAACCGGGCAGAGATCAAGCTTCCGAAGCTGTGTCCCAGCAATACGGTTCGAGACGGAACGAGCGAGTGATATTCCCAAATCGCGTCGAGGTCGCGCAAGTAATCCGAGAACTTGCGGACGTGCATCGGGTTGCCGCCGGAGCGACCGTGGCCGCGATTGTCCCCGACAATCACGGTCCAACCGCGATCGCTGAAGAGGCGAGCCACGTGGTCATATCGCTGACCATGCTCACTCGCTCCGTGAACGATGACCAGCGAGCGATGATCGCCCGCTGGGTCTAGCGGCACATAGCGTCGAGAAATCAGTTCCAAGCCATCATGGGCTTTCACAACATGCTCGATGGGGGGCATGATCTGGCCCTTTCGAAGTCATGGCGTTTTCGTTTTGAGGCAACGCTCAACAGCCTGTCGCAGGTCGTTGCCTTTCAAATCCACATTCGCGACCCGGCCATCACGTCCAACCAAAAACAATGAGGGAATTGTTCGGACTCGATATTTCTCACGAGCTGTTTTCACCTGCTCCGCCTCGTTGACCAGCTGCCAAGGAAGCTGAGCACGAGCTTGAAACGCATCCACGATCTCTCGTGATTCATCCAAACTCAGACCAACAATTTCAAATCCCTGTTGGTGATAGTCGGCATACAACTGCTTCAACTTGGGGAACTCTGCCAAACATGGCGGACAATTCGTCGCCCAAAAGTCGATCAGTAAAATTTTTCCCTTAAACGATGACACAGTCGTAAGCTTCCCCGACAGATCTGTCATGTCGATTTCGGGAGCATCCGTGTCAGCCAGTTCGAGTTTCTTTATCCGGTTTTCGCAGAACTCCGTGACATTCGGGTTCAGACCGAGTCGATTTCGAAGCGTTGCGTATACCTCACGAGCCTTCGCATGCTCACCAGCAAGTCCCGCCTGCCCAACCAGTTCGACTGCGAGGTCCAACGAATCACTTGCTGCATTAAATCGCACGTTTTGCAGCGACTCTTGAAAGACCGTGACCGCATCGTTGAGCCGTCCCGATTTGGCAAGGCCAACGCACAAAACCTGGTTCGCAGGTGTCTTCAAATTCGGCGATGTCGTTCGGGCCTGAAGACACTTCTCAGCGAGCGACGTCGCCTCCGCTTCAAGCCCCAACTTGCGCGAGGTCTCGATTCCCCAGGCAAAGACTTCGTCGAGATCGCTCGCGGTTGGGTTCTGCTCAACGTACTTCGCCGCATCACGAAGCAACTCACGATGGCGAGCAACGATCGTCTCTCGAAATAATGTCGTTTCAGGTTTACGGGCAACTGGCTCATCAGCGATGGATGCTGAGTAGAACTGGCAGACTACGGTCAAAACAATGAGGGGCAAGAACGACGCAGTGGCAAACGATTTCATGAGTGGCTCCGAGGGCTGGCAGTAATCGGGAACTGATTGACGGCCATTCTAGGCCGCTGAATCGTTCGGCAACCACTGACAGCAACGTTACAACCGGCCCTCAGTAACTGCCGCATGTCGAGATTTTGCAGGTTTTTTGCCCGTTGCCGAGGATGTGGCGAACGTTTATTGTTGCTTGGCGGTTTTTACTGCGTCCGTGAATAAAGCTGATTCCCGCTGGCCGCGCGAGCATTTTCAGTTTTCTAGGAGCCTCCCATGTCTCAATCTGTATTGCCACAATCACAAAATCCCGCTTCGGAATCAGATTCCAACAGCTGGTTGGCGACTCGCGAACTGCCGGCGTGGGCCGTGAGTTTGGGGCTACATACAGTGGTCCTAGTGGCTCTCGCTCTGTGGAGCTTCCCGGTTCTGCGAGAAAAGTTTGAAGAGCTGATTGTCAGTAGCGAAGTCGAGGAGGCCGTTGAGCCAGAGTTCAAATTCGACGTAGCGGCAACCGATCAAGTTGGTAATGGCGGAGACGGAGATTCGCTCAGCCCTTCGCTGGCGGCCGCTTCGCAGATGACTCCTTCGCCTCAGCAAGTCACTTCACGCAAGCTGCAGGAAGAGTTGGTCAAAGTGGACGTCGCTCCGGCAGCCACGATCGGCGAAGTGAGTACTGAATCACTCTCTCGTGCAGTCGATGTTCGCGGCGGTACCGAAAACCTAAGCGGCACCGGTGGCAAAGGGAGCGGCGTGGCGGGATCAATTGACCGTCTGACCTTCGAAATCATGGCCTCCTTGAAGGAAAAGAAGACGCTCGTCGTCTGGCTGTTTGATGAATCTGGCTCAATGAAGGAACGACGAGATGCAGTCGCCGAGCGTTTCGAGAACATCTACAAGCAACTCGGTTTGCTGAACGTTGAGACGAAGAACAATGCGTTGAAGACCGCGGTTGTGAGTTTCGGTAAGGACACGCACTTCCTCTCCAAGGACGCGACCGAGGATTACGAGAGCCTCGTCGAGTTGGTCAAAGCCATCCCAGAAGACAAGACAGGTAAAGAGAACGTCTTCAATGCCGTTGATCTCACGGTGAAGAAGTACCGCGATTACCGCAGTCGCGAGCATCGCAATTGCATGGTCGTGATCGTGACCGACGAACGAGGCGATGACTTCGACAAGTTGGATCAGTGCATTCAGACAACCTCATCCGCCGGGTTCAAAGTTTACTGCGTGGGGAACGCGGCACCGTTCGGGCAAGAGAAGGGTTACGTCCGCCACAAGTACGAAGATGGATTTGAGGAAGAACTACCCGTCGATCAAGGTCCGGAAACCATTGCTCCTGAATACGTGAATCTCCCGTTCTGGGGAGTTCCCTCTGGCGACCTCACCCGCATGACGGCGGGGCTCGGACCATACGCGCTCACGCGGCTCTGTGCTGAAACTCAAGGCGTTTATTTGATTGCCGACGAGATGCGTGGCGTTCACTTCGATCCGACTGTAATGCGCAACTATCTCCCCGATTACCGACCGATTCGCTTCTACACCAAGGATCTGCAAGCCAACCAAGCCAAAACCAAACTCGTCGAGGCCGCCCGCAAAACGCTTGGCGAGAACGTGCCGGCTCCGGAGGTTGTCTTCCGAGCTGACACTGACGCTGTCTTGCGAACACAGTTGAGCGACGCACAAAAACCGCTGGCAGTGCTCGATTACAAGCTCAACGAAATCGCCAGCTTGTTGGAACAAGGGGAAAAGGACCGCGCAAAAATCAAAGAACCACGTTGGCAAGCGGCCTATGACACTGCCTACGGTCGAGTTCTCGCGATGCGTGTGCGTGCCTTCGGCTACAACATGATGCTCGCTCAAATGAAGGCGTCACCAAAGACATTCGAGAACAAAGAGAACGACACTTGGGAGTTGGTTGCTTCCGATGAAATTTCGACCGGTGTGCAAGTTAAGAAGCTGGCCTCAAAGGCCCAGGAATATCTCGATCGCGTTGTCAACAGCCACCAAGGAACGCCGTGGGGCAAGTTGGCCGAACGCGAACTGAGTAAGCCAATGGGTTGGTCTTGGAAAGAAACCCATAAGGGCTACGCCAAACGCGAACGTGAGATGGCCGAGAAAAAGAAATTAGGCCCTGCCTTTGCCGAAGAGGAAGAGAAGAAAAAAGAAGAGATGCGCAAGAAGGCTGCCGCACGAGTGAAGCCGAATCTGTAAAGTCGGTCGCTCTTCACGTAGCACGGTTTTCTAAACCGTGCGAACGTTTGATTTCCGCTTCTGTTTGCGATTGATTGCTGGTTTGAATCGCGGTTTGGAAAACCGTGCTTAAAACGAAGAAATCACGGCAGCCCGTTCCACTTTCGCAGCACCCATTCGCCGGTCAGCAGACTGAACAGCAAAGCCATCAGCAGCCAGTGGTCCCACAGCGTGTGCTCGAAGGATTCCGTCGTCTTCAGGTCTTCCGGGTGAATCAGCTTCGGCAATTCGCCCAACTGCTGCGGCAACATCACACGTCCGTTTGAGGCTTGCGCGATCTGGTCCAAAATGGCTCGCGTTGCCGTGACGTCGCCCAGTTCTTTGGTCAACGGGCCGCGTACTTGAAACTCGGCGGCGACCTCTTTGTCGGCGGCACCTCCCAGCGGCGGGCCGTCGATCTTCAAGACCGCTCGATATTCACCGGCGGACGGGGCCAGCCAGCGGCCTTGATGTTGAGCCGGTCGCGTCGGATCGGGGAGTAAGTCGATCGTCGCCACCGGTTCGTCGGGCTTCGCGTTTTGCTTCGGAAAGATCGCCACTTTCCCCTTCACGCCGGGTCGCCGCGCGAGCGTTTGCGGAGTCCACCGCGCGCGAAAGACGACATCTTGGCCGCTCTGAATGTCGGTCGCTTCCAGTCCAAAGCGGACAAACTCATTCCCCGCCGTCGCTTTGTTTTGAGCGGCCGTGCGGGCGAGCTGTCCCCAGAAGCGGTGATGATGTTGATCGCCGACTCGATGCCGCCAACGCCACGTGCTGTCGAAACCCAACCAGAGAACTTGGCCCAAACCGTAGAACTGCTGCACGACCAGCGCTCGAGCCTTTTCCATTTCCGGCGGCAACGGTTGCCCGTCGTCGGCGGTCGCCAAGACGGTCGCTCCCGGTTTCACGTCACCGATCATCGCCCAGGGATGTCCGGGGAGCGACTTCCACGTCGTCCGATTTGTCTCCGCATCACCGGCCATTTGCAGCGTGCTGTCACGCTCGCCGTCAGGAGTCAGTCGCAGATGAAAGCCGCGCAAGTGCGGCGGCGTGGTCGGCGGATCGAGCGAGCTGACGACTTTGGGATTCGACAGCGGCAGCAAATTATCCAGCGTTGCCGAGCGATACTGCTGCGGCATGTGACGCTTTCCCGCGATGAAGATCACCGTGCCGCCGATGTCGGAGACGAACTTGTCCAATTGCATCAGCACCGGCTCCGGCAGATCGCGCGGCGAGACGTCGCCGATCACCACCAGATCGAACTCGGCCAGCGGCGACTTTTCGATCGGTCCTTCCCCCGAACCAAAATTCAGCCGGCGCGGATAAAACGTCTCGCCGAGAATCCCCATGAATGGCTGCTCGAACAAGACCCGCTCGAAGCGGACCCGCTCGTCGCGGCTGAACGCGCTGTCGAGGAAGCGAAACTCCCAGCGCGACTCCCCTTCGACCAACAGGACTTTCGCTTTGTCGTCGATGACCGTGAGCGAGAAGTCGCGCGCGTTGTTGTCGTCGCGAGTCTCCGCTTTGAGAACGTCGGTCTTCACGATGAATTGATGACGTCCCAGTTTCGTCGCATCGAGCGCGAACTCGACCGCCACTGCGGGAGGTAATCCGCTTTCGGGCTTCGGCACCGTGACTGATTTCGTCAGCGTTTTCCCGTCGAGTTCTTCCAACACGACCGTGAGCGTTTCCCCCTCGAACCCGGCCGCTTGCAGGGTCACTTTGGCGAGCGGCTTGTCGTTGAGGTACACGCTCGGCGGCACATCGATCGTGTCGAGCACGATGTCTTTCGGGCGTCGTTCGGAACCGACGAGGATCGGATAGATCGCCGCGTTCAAATCCTTCCACCGCCGCGCCGTCGCGATCGCGTCGCTTCCCGACGTCTCGCGACCGTCGGTCAGCACGACGATCGCTCGCACCGGCGATTGTTGATCGGCCGCCGATGCATCGAGCGCCGCGACCAAACTGGTGACGTTGGCACTGACACCTTCCGGCGGCTTTTGCACCGTCTCGGCCAGCGTCTCCAGTTCGCTGGGGAGCGACTTGCCGCCAAAGACGCGCAGCTCGACGACGAACGCTTTCTTGAGTTCGTTGAGCCAACTGTCCGGCTTGTCGCTCAGTAACCGCCGCGCGATCTCGGCACGCGGCAGCCGCTCGATTTCGCGAAACACGCCGGAGACGAATTCCTTCCGAGTCCGCGCGAGCTGCTGTCGTTTCTCCGCGTCAGCGGTCTCGTTCTCATCGACCCACGTCGGTTCCCGTTCCGCTTCAAAATCCGCCAGCCAACGCAGCGTCCGTTCGTGGTTTTGATCGTTGCCGATCATTCCCAAGCCGATCGCCGTGCGGAACTTTTCGGCGGGAGTCGCGATCTTGTCCGCCGTCGTCATGCTTTCGGAAACATCCAGCGACACGATCACGCGCCCGGTTCGTTCGCGATCGACCGACCAAGTCATGACCGGCTGCAACAGCGCGATCCACAACGTGGCGATAACGCAAAGCCGCAGCAACAACAGACCATAGCCGACCGGGGCCGGAACCAATTTGCGTTCATACCGTGATAGCAAGACAACCAAAGCCGCTGCCGCGATCACGACAGCCACTACCGCCAGGCTGGTCCACGACGCATCGAAGGCTTGGAAGACCATTCGTCGTTGCAGCATGGTTGGGCTCGTCGGAAGAGATCACCAAAGCGGTCCGATGGGACTGATAGGAAAAATGGGAATCATGATTTTTCACATCATTCCCATTTTTCCCATCGCACGACACCCGACTAAAACTCGCGCTTCGTGTTGATCCCCGGTTGCGGCACCGGGTACTTGCCGTTGGCATCGGCCATCAAGGGGGACGGGCCGTCGAGCGTCAGCTTGTCGGCGTTCGGAGCCAAATCGTGCTCGCAGTTGAGCATGTCTTCGTAGGTCACGATCTGGCCGGTGTGGCAGGCCATGCGGCCCATTGCGGTGACCAAGCTGGACTTCGTGCCGCGCTCGGCTTCGTTGTACGGCTTGTCGGTGCGGATCGCTTCGATCAGTTCGTCCCATTCCAGTTGGTACGGGTCCAACTCCGGCTTCGGGCAGTCCCAGACGAGATCCTCTTTGACGAACTTTTGCCCTTTGTAGATGCGGGCCTTCGACGGGTGATGTCCCGACTGCGAGACGACCGCCGAGCCCTTCGTGCCGTGAACGAAGGTGGCGAATTCTTGATGACAGCCGGGCATCGTCCGTCCGGCGAGATACATCTTCGTGCCGTCGGCGAAGGTGTACTCCGTGTTGTAGGTGTCGAAGTTCTGGTCGATGTTGTCGCCGCGGAAATGACGACCGCCGTGTCCCTTCGCTTCGACGGGGAACGCGTCCTTCATCCAGCAGCACTCGTCGATGTTGTGGATCAAGAAGTCGCTGAATCCGCCGCCGCTGAGCCACAAGAAGCCGTGGAAGTTGCGGATCTGATATTGCAGTTCACTCATGCCCGCGGGCTTCGGCCCGACTGCCGCTGAACCAGTCGGGCCAGCGATGCGGTAGGCTCGCAACAGAATCAAATCTCCGAGTTCACCGGCCTTGATCCGGTTGAAGAGTTCGCCGCGCGACTTGCAGTGACGGCACATCAGGCCGACGCCCACTTTGAGGTTCTTCTTCACCGACTCGGCGGCCAGTTCGAGCATCTTGCGACTGGTCGGGCCGTCAACCGCCGTCGGCTTCTCCATGAAGACGTTCAAGCCCTTCGAGATCGCGTAGGTGAAATGCACCCAACGAAACACGGGCGGAGTTGTGAGAATGACCACGTCGCCCGGCTTGAGCGCGTCCATCGCCTGCTTGTAGGCATCGAAGCCGATGAATTTGCGGTCGTCCGGAACATCGACCTGAGCGTCGAAGCGTTGCTTGATGCCGTTGTAACTGGTGCTAAGCCGGTCGTTGAAAACGTCCGCCATCGCGACCAGTTTGACCGGGCCGCTCTTGGTGGAGAGGGCGTTCGAGGCGGCTCCCGTACCGCGACCGCCGCAGCCAATCAAGGCGATTTGAATCGTGTTGTTCTCGGCGGCAAATGCGCCCGGCAAGGCGGCTGAGGCGAACACAGAAGCGGCGGCAAGTTGCCCGGAAGTTTTCAACAGGTCACGGCGTGACAGGCCATTCGTGGAAGTATCGCTCACGACGAGGTCTCCTTGGATGAGGCGTTAGGCGAGGTCAATGGTTTGCAATGATTCGCGAGAACGAAGATCGTGAAACTACGATCCATGCGCGGGGCGTCACGTTAGCCAATGGCTTCGTCGTGCGACAGTGTGGCGCGGCGCTCCGCGTCTCGAATCACGACGCGGAGCGTCGTGCTACACTTCGGCAGCATCAGCCTTTGCGAGGCAGATCGTGAGACCGCCGGATCACCACTGAGTTGAGAACTCGCTGAACTCCAGAAACACGACGGACCAAACTTTCGATGTCTGTCGCTTCGTCGTCGGTTTCCAAGACACCTTCGAGAAAGACGCCGTCTTGTATCCGGCGAACAGTCAGCGAAGTGAAATTGAGGTTCGGCTCGCACATCAATTGATGCCGAATGTCTTGCTCTAGACGATGCGGATGAATGAGAACCGAATCATCCGGCGAGCAAACCAACGTCTCTTCGCTAGCAGTCTCGGCCACTCTGACCGACGCGGGACGACGAGACGAACCACTGAGAGAGGCACTCCGATTCCGCATGATCAACTCCTTCGATTGCGAGCGAACAATCCGTTGTTCATCCACGAGCGTGTGGACTCCAAGTGAGCAGTGGGAGCGGAGTCTACCCTCGTTATTTCATTTGAGGAGAGCAATCTTCGGAATGAAGCTGAAATCATTCGGAATTCACCACCACAGATAACTGCATGCAGAGAATACGCGCGGTTTCGCACGTGCTCTCTCATCCGATTCACAGAAATTGAATGTGCGTTCTGAAGCGTTCCGTTCGTCACGCGGAGCGATGACGACTACGTAGCCGTCACCGCTCCGCGTGACGAGCCGAACAGGAAAACGCGCAGTTCTTTCTGCGAATCGAATCAGAGGGCCAGTGAAGGTTTCGTGGAGCACGTTTTCAATGTGCTCGAAACAGACGGAAATTGGCACGTTGAAAACGTGCCCCACGCCATTGATTCACAGACTCTGTGCTTGAATGCACGCAAACATGCGATTGAAGCACGGACTCGTTGAGATGCTAATTTCGGGGCGATAGATGTTTCTCGATCCAGCAGATCAATGCCTGAGCCACTTTTTCCTTGGTCCCTTTCCAGCTCTCAATCGGCTGACCTGTCGCGTCAATCAATTCGACGGAATTCGTCAGTGAGCCAATTGCGCTGGGGTCATTCAGCACGACGACGTCGCAGTTCTTGGCTCGCAACTTCTGCAAAGCATTCTCGCGCGAGTTACTCGCTTCGAGAGCAAAGCCAACAATCCAACGATTCCTTTTCTGTCGTCCGAGTCCCGCAAGAACGTCATCTGTTTCGATCATCTCAATCGTGATCGGCCCACCTGTTTTGGCAATCTTCCCGGTCACTCGATGCAACGGCTTGTAGTCGCACACAGCGGCGGCGGCGATCACTCCGTCGCATTCCGGAAACGCCGCTTCGCAGGCATTTCTCATCTCGTCGGTGGTTTGGACAGATCGAACATCGCACCCGTTCGGGGGAGTGATATCAACCGCTCCGGTGACCAAGACGACTTCGTGCCCTTTCGCAACGGCATCCGCCGCGAGTGCGTAGCCCATGCGACCGCTGCTGGCATTCGACAGATACCGAACATCATCCAAATACTCACGAGTCGGTCCCGCCGTAATTAAAATCCGCATGAATGTCACTCGCTCTCGTTCAAGCCAACCTTTCTGTTGGCATCCAGTCTTCGCGTTCAACTTGTGCGGTCGCGAGCTGATCGCGACATTGCCTGCGAACGATGATAACGCCGCCTTGAGCCTCCGCCACACGAGGCACTTCAAGCAATGTCAGGTTTGGAACGATGAGCTGCCAAATACCACAACGGTCACGAACGAATGGCGTGGTTCAAGCCGCATTACTCATCATGGCGATTTGCTGTTGTCACAGTCAGACGCTCCATGCGCAATCAATCAAGCAGCCGAGCCCAACACCTTCAACATCCAGCGACTGGCAGATTCTAATCACGCCGATCAACGTCGACGCGGCCAATCCCTGGGAGTACTCGCGGCGTTCTGGTGTTTTGAGTCCAGGCCGATCGGCATTTGGGCGAGTCTGGAATCGACCGTTTCCATCAACTACTCCTCGCCACAATGAGCTGTTCCCAACGCTGCCGCCCCCTGCCCCACATTCCGCACAAACTCACGAAACGCGACAGATCGGAACGTCCGTCATGGGGATTCCGCTCATCGCACACCTCTATGGTTCAAGCGGTCCCAAGACGCTGATCTTCGGTGCGATTCACGGGGACGAACCGACGACAGCCAGCGTGACTCGGCAACTTGTCGAACATCTCAACACTCATCCGAATGCGGTATTGGGACGACGGGTAATCGTCATTCCCGTCGCTAATCCCGATGGGCTGGCACGTCGGACTCGAGTCAACGCGAGACAAATTGATTTGAACCGCAACTTCCCTGCGAAGAACTTCGCCGTCAGCCAGAAAGGGCGATACTTCGGTGGCGAGCAACCTGCCAGTGAACCAGAAACACAATCGCTCATTCTTTTGATCGACGACTGGAAACCAGACCGCATCATCACGATTCACTCCATCGCTCGCGGCAAACATGGCAACAACTTCGATGGTCCAGCCGATGCACTCGCTCAACTCATGAGCCGCCACAACGGCTACGCCGTCTTGCCTTTGATCGGCTATCCAACACCCGGCAGCTTCGGCTCATGGTCGGGAATTGATCGCCAAACTCCGACAATCACTCTGGAACTCCCCAGCGACGCGACTGGTGAGACGTGTTGGCAAGAATGTCGCGAGGCTTTGTTGGCGGCGATTCGCACCGATTGAGTTGCAGGATCGCGAGGGTGATCCGCACGGTATTTCTTTAGTGCGCGATCGAGAACGACGACCGCCAATCAGTCTCGAGGGGTGCTTGGAGATTGAATTTCGTAACTAACCGTCTAACGAAATTATTCATCTCAAGCCAATCGGTTCTTCATTAGTCTTTGTGTCCAATCGGCTAACCTGGGCAGTCACATAGGAATTTCGCGGGCCAACGCGAAGGTGTCTCTGTTCCACGTTACTTGAGAATTTCATTTCTTAATCAGGAGCCTTCAATGACCACCACGCTAGAAGGGACGAGCGGATCGTCCAGTAGCAATGACCTCAGTTTACTGATTTCTCGCTTGGATGAATTGCAGCGACGTAGCGATGCGTTGACGACTGCATTGGAGCGATCACGGCAGACACGCCGAATGATCATGATTGCGTTTCTGGCCTTTGTGCTCATAGCCGGCTGGCGTTTCTATGCACTCGCCAACACGATCCGCAGCAAGGAGTACCAAGACCGCCTGATGGTCGCGTTACAGAAGTCGGTTGCCACGAATCAGGACACGTTCTCGAAAGAGGCTCAACGACTCGTTGATGGAATCACTCCTGTGGTGACCACGGCCTTTACCGATCAAGGCAAAAAAGATTTGCCGCTGTTCATGCAGGTGATCGACAAGGAACGTCAACTCCTGATGGATGGGATGCCGCAGCGGATGTCAGATCGTGTTGAAAAGCATCACCATACCATGCTTCGCCGTCACGAGAAGTTGATTCAGACTGAGTTCCCAACAGTTCAGAACGCTGAAGTGCGCGATCGCATGATGGCAAATGTCTGCACCGCTTTGGATCGCCTGATTAAGAAGTATTACGTCGATGAATTTCAGAAGGAGTTCCAAAAGATGTCAACATCGTGGAATGACTTCCCGCCTGCTGATGTGCCGGGGGCGGGAGACTCGCCACTCGAAGAACAATTGTTGGGTGAATTGATGGACTTGGTTGCCGTGAAGATGTCACGGCATCAAACTGCCACCGCACCGTGAGGCCAACTCCCAATTGTTTGATTTCCACAATTCATTGTGACGACCAATCGGTCGCTCTTACAGAAGGTTTTTTCATGAGCACACCAACTCCAAGTTCTTCAGCCGCGTCAGCTCAAGGTCTCGCAAGTCGTATTGATCAACTCACAAAGCAAATTGCCCAGCACGAAACGGCGACAAAACGCGCGGCGAGCACAATGGGAACGGTCGGGCTGCTCTCGCTGGTTTTGCTCTCGGTGTACTTCTTCTATGGATACGTGCAGATTGCCGAACTGCTCGAACCAAACGAATTGGTTCCGCTTGGTGCTAGCATGTTGGAGAGCAACCTTCCCGCAGCACGCCATGCGATTATCAAACAGGTTTCGGATTCCGCACCGGCATGGGCTGAGCAAGTCAGCCAGCAAGCAAGAGGCGCATTGCCGTCACTCCGAACGAAGCTTGAAGATTATGTCATGGAGCAAACCGACGTTTTGCTTGGACAAGCAACGAGTGTAACCGAACAGCAGTTTCAAAAGACGATCCAAGAAAATCGTGAACTGCTCGATCGTGGGTTCAAAGAACTCGCAGCCAGTGAAAACCTGTCGGAAGAAGTTCTCAATACGCTCGTCATCGCGCTCGAACAACAACTGCAAGCGGACATGAAATCGCAAGCAGAAACAGTTTTGGAAACGCTGCGTCACCTCAGTGACCGTGTCAAGCGTTTGGAGGTTGGTAAAAGTAACGACGAAGAAGAACGGATCGAGCGACGAGTCCTCATGTTGGCTCGACGGCTCCAGTTGAACGAAGCCGATCCACGTCCGATTCACGCCCCCGTTGTGACGTCGATAATTACAGAAAAGCCTGCAATCAAGGATGAGTCATCCGGCAATAAGTCCGATAAGGACGTCGAAACGAAGGCTCCAGAATCGAAAGTCGAATCGTCCGCGAATGAGAACAGCAACGTTGACAACAAGTAATACGACTTCAAACCGAGGCGAGTTAATGGTGTCGCACATCACTAACTCGCCTCGTTTCTGTTTCGTTCCGCTCAGTTAGATGGCTATTCGACGCAGTTCAAGCAATCCACTCGCCGACGATCTCCTTGACCTCTTCAAACTCCAGCGTGTCGTGAGCCATCAAGTTGTCAGCGAGATCGGCGATCGCTGACCAGTTTGGTTCCGAATCCATCATCTGACGCAGCTCGACCGTGGTCTGTTCGAGGTATTCGAGCCGTCGCCGAGGATTGTCGACGAGCTGTTCGGCAAAAGCCCAAGCCGCTTTCCAGTCAGCGGCCCATTCGGCAACCAGTCCGGGGTGAAACGGATCGCCGCTGTAAAGCATCTCGGCCACAGGCCCCGCCAGCGAAACCTGAATCGCCCGCTCTCGATACTGACGTTCGGTTAATCGAGACATCCGCCAGACAATCTGAGTGTCGCCGAACCGTCTCGGCCCGTCGTCGTTGTCTGGTTCGATCGTCACTGAACGGACCTTCGCACCCAGATAGATTGCCATGAAGGCATGCCCCGCTTCGTGATACGCAGTGAGTTCGACAGATTGTTCACCGAGCATGTTGGGGTGTGCTCCTGAAAAACAGCAATTCCACGGCAGCAACGAGGGCTTGAAACGCAGAGGCACAGAGAACACCGAGAAGAGAAAATGCAGCCCTCCTCTCCGTGACCTCTGTGCCTCAATTCACTGTTTGAACTACTTCAACTCCTGAATCCGAATGCGGCGGTACTCCATTTGGCCTCGATCGGCTTCGAGCCCGATGGGGCCGGTGGGCGGCAGCTCGTTCGGGAACTTCAGTTCTTCGCCGTTGCAGGTGCAGGTTGCGACTTTGCCTTTCACGATCACTTCGATCTCGTTCCAGTCCTGCGGCTTGTAGTTCTTCAATTCCTTGTACGGACCCGCGACCAAGTAATCGCGACACTGAAGCTGAGGCTTACGCAGGAAAATGCCGCTGTCGGCATTCACACCCGCGCGGAATTCGAGCTTCAAATGGAAGTCATTCGGGAACTCACGTGTCGTCCATAACTGAGCGAGACCTTTGCCCGGATTCACGACGATGCGGCCATCGCGCGCGGTGTAGCGACCGTCACTCGCGCTGGACATGTCTTTGAACTCGGGACCGTTAGCGTAGTGCCAACCGGTGAGATCCTTGAGGTTGAGCAACAACTCAAACCCCTCTTCGAGCTTCCAGGCTTTGTCACTTTGAAACGGGGACGCGGGCAGACCGTCTTTGTTCCACAAGCGGCCTTCGGGCACGTTGGTCCAACCGTAGCGGACCTGAACAGGAGCACTGACCGCATCGCTCGAAACGACGACAGTGTCGCCGACGATCTCGGCTTTCGCTTCGACGAATTTTTCATCGGCACCGGCAATGGAAAAGCCTTTGAGGCCGCCTTCCTTAGCAACCAATCCGCCGCCCACATGCTTGAAGCTAAGCGTCGCTTTGTTGCCGCTGACGCTGATCGCATCGTAGTCCGGTCCTGAGTATTCAATCTTCTCGCCATAAGCGAGTGCCCGCGCCGCGACCGACAGTCGGACGCCAATCGGTTGCTTCTGTCGCGGATGAATGTCAGCTGCGTCACCGATATCGATCGTCACCGCCATCGCCGTGTTCTGCGTCGTCTGCACAGTGATTCGCTGAGCCTCACGGACTTCCGGGGTCATGTTGTTGTGCGGCGCAATCTGCACGAACAAGAACGGGAAATCTCCTTGCCCCCAGGCTTTTCGCCAACTGGTAATCATCGCCGGGAACAGCGTTTGATATTCCTTACCACGTGCTGAGTTCGACTCTCCCTGATACCAGATCGCCCCTTTGATCGCGTAGGGTTGCAGCGGTGCGATCGAGCCGTTGTACAAGCCCGTCGGACGATTGCTGCTCATCGCTGGATTCTGTGGCGGCTGCGGCTTCCTCGGCTCTGGCTTCTTGTCAGCCTTCGCTTTTGCGACCGCCTCTTCATGTCGCTTAAGCAACATTGGTTCGCGTTGTTTGTAGTCTTCCAACTGTTTCGCATAGCCAGCGATCTGCTCGGCATGTTTATCAAACAGCGGCTTGAGAGTCGGGTTCGCTTCGAGATCAGCCTTCGCGGTCCATGCTTCGGCCACTGTTCCACCGACCGCCGACTTAATGAGACCCACAGGGACCCCCAACTTCTGACGCAACTCTTTTCCAAAGAAGTACGCGACCGCCGAGAAGCCGGTCGCACTCTCCGGCGAATCGACCGCCCACGAGCCACCGATCGAGTCCTGCGGCTCATCGACCGCACGAGCCGCCGCCGCAAACAACCTCAACTGAGAATCACCCGCCGCTTTGATCGCCGCTTCGCCGAGGACCGAATTCTTCAAACCGAACGCCATGTTCGACTGACCGCTGCAAACCCAAACTTCGCCAACAAGCACGTCTTCTCGCTTGAGCGTTTCGTTGGACGGTTCCGACTTCACCGTCAACACTCGACCTTCCGTTGACGCCGCCAACGGATCGAGCTTCGTCAGCCACTTGCCATCTTTGTCAGCGGTGGCGGCCTTCTCTTGCCCACCAAATTGAACCGTGACTTTCTGCCCTGGTTCCGCCTTTCCCCAAACGGGAACGGCCATGTCACGCTGCAAGACCGCATGATCGGTCAACAAACTGCCGAGTGATAACTTCTCCGCAGCACTTAGCGGAGTAGACAACAACGAAAAAACGACCAGCGTCCAAGCCAGTTGCCGAGGGATCAAAGGCAGAGCTTTCATAAGCGAGCATCTCCAGTTCGAGGTTGTGAATCAAAAACAACGGCGGGAGATATAACCCACTCGGAGCATTCCGGCGAGTAGCGTGAAGCACACCGTTGGTGGCGTCCAACAACCTCTAGCTGAGCTCGTCGATCGGTGTGCCGAAGGGAAGCGTCGGGATCGGGCGGCCCGCGCGGTTGACGTATTGGCGATGAATGTCGACGCCGAGGTGGCGGTAGATCGTGGCCAAGACATCTTGAGGAGCTTTCGGATTCGTCTTCGGGAAGGCCGCTTTCGCATCGGACTCACCGACGACTCGACCACCTTTGACGGGACCGCCGGCTAGCACGGCGCTGAAGACGTTCGGGTAGTGGTCTCGACCGGCATTCGCGTTGACTCGCGGCGTCCGACCGAATTCGCCCCAACCAACAACGAGCGTCGTATCCATCAAACCGCGTTGAGTGAGGTCTTCCATCAGTGCCGAGAACGCTCGGTCCCAACGCGGCAAAAAGCCGAGTCGCAGCGATTCAAAGCCTTTCACGTGCGTGTCCCACCAACGTAGGTCAACGGTCACGATGCGGACGCCAGCTTCGACCAAACGTCGAGCAAGGAGAATACGTTGACTCCAGGCTGGGGCCCCGCAGCGATCGGCAGCCTTCGGATCGAACGCAGGCATGAAGCCATAGCGTTCGCGAATCGCTCGTGGTTCGGCATCAAGATTGAATGCCTCGCGAGCGGAATTGGAATTCAGAATACCCCAAGCGTTCTGCTGGAAACGATCCATAGCCGCCATCTGACCCGTGCGATCAACCTCGGCTTGAATGCGATCAAAACCTTGCAGAATCTCACGACGTGAGCCGAGCCGAGTGGCCGAAATTCCCTCTGCGAGCGCGAAGTTCGGAACTTGGAACGGGCCGTCTTGGGCTGGATCGGCGAGCGTTTCAAACGGCTTGTGAGCGACTCCCAAATAGGCCGAATTGGTTCCTGGCACCATTTTGGGAACCATCACGTAAGCAGGGAGGTCACGATTCAGATGACCGAGTTGTTCGGAGACGATGCTGCCGCAACTCGGATGAATGTTCTCGTCGGCATTCGGGCCGGAGTTGTAACCGGTGAAACACATTTGATCGCCAGTGGAATGTCCTGCGTCGTGATGATTTAAGCTGCGGACGATCGACCATTGATCCATGCAGGCGGCAGACATCGGTAGCATGTCAGACAACATGATGCCTGGAACCTTGGTTGGGATCACACCGAACTCGCCGCGGTACTCAACGGGAGCTTCCGGCTTCGGATCCCACATGTCTTGATGTGCTGGCCCGCCGCGCATCCACAAAATGATGACCGAGTTCTTACTCGTTGACGCAGTCGGTCCCGCTTGTGCCTCACTGCGCAGCAGGTCCGACAGCGAAAGTCCGCTCGCGCCCAAACCGAGCATCCCCGCCTTGATGAAGCTACGGCGGTTCAAGAGGCTTTGTTGAAACTCGGAACATCCGATGCGATTGGTCGCAGTCATGAGTCGTCCCTCAATCAAAGAGGTGGGCCGAAGCGAGGAAGTTTGCTGGTTTTCAGCGGCGAGGCCATGTGGCAGGGGCAGTAGAGTTATCGGAAGTTGGAGCTGACATCAAGAAGCTCGGATGTGTTTACAGCACAATTGAGGCGGTCGCCAGCTAATTATAGGGTTGATAAAAGGTAGTGTAGGCGACTCGGCTACGCCTCTCTCCGAACAACCTCACAGGCGAGCCGCCTGTGCTACGACTTTTTTGTCGGGCTGCTATCATCCGTCTTCGGCTGGAATTTTTGGTGTTTGACTTCGGATGGAGTGCTTGACGATGGAAGACCGGATTGTGGCTCGCGGAATTACGTTTGATGACGTCCTGCTGGAGCCAGCGTACTCGGAAGTGATGCCTGCGGAAGTTGACGTTTCGTCGAAGTTGACTCGAAACGTCACGCTGAATGTGCCGGTCGTGAGCAGTCCGATGGACACCGTCACCGAAGCAGAGATGGCCATCGCGTTAGCTCAAGAGGGCGGAATCGGCATCGTTCACAAGAATATGACCATCGAGCAGCAAGGATTGCAGGTCGAGCGGGTGAAGCGATCCGAGCACGGTGTCATCGTCGATCCGGTCACTCTGCCGCCCGAAGCGAGCGTCCGCGAGGCGATGAAAATCATGGACGAGCGAAATATCGGCGGCGTCCCGATCACTCAGAACGGCAAGCTGGTAGGGATCTTAACGCGACGCGACCTGCGTTTTCTGGAGTCGAGCGACACGAAAGTCGCCGACGTAATGACTAAAGACAAACTGGTCACAGCACACGAACACACCGACTTAGTTACCGCGCAACGATTACTCCTAGAAAACAAAGTGGAGAAACTTCTCTTAATTGACGACCAATATCAATTGCGTGGACTGATCACGATCAAAGACATCGACAAGAACCTGCGCTTTCCGCGTGCGTCGAAGGACGCTCGCGGTCGTCTGCGGGTCGGGGCGGCGATCGGCGTGTTCGATTACGAACGGGCCGCTTGCTTGCTGGAGAAGGGCGTGGATGTGCTGGTGGTGGATTCGGCTCACGGCCACTCGAAGAACGTCATCGAGACCGTGCGCGAAATCAAACGCCGCTGGAACATCGACGTCGTCGCCGGCAACGTCGCGACCACAGAAGGGGCGAAGGATCTGGTCAAAGCGGGAGCGGATGCGGTCAAAGTCGGAATTGGACCAGGTTCCATTTGCACGACGCGCATCATCTCCGGAGTCGGGGTTCCTCAACTCACCGCGATTTACAACGCGGCGAAAGGGGTCGCTGACACCGATGTTCCGATCATTGCCGACGGCGGCATCCGCTACAGCGGCGACGTCACGAAAGCTCTCGCAGCGGGAGCCCACACCGTGATGCTCGGCGGTCTGTTAGCGGGTTTGGATGAGTCACCGGGCGAGATGATCCTGTACCAAGGTCGCAGCTTTAAGCGATACCGCGGCATGGGATCGCTCGGAGCGATGATGAAAGGTTCGGCTGACCGTTATCGGCAGACGATGACTAAGGAAGAAGACGAGAAATCGACACAGAAGAAGCTCGTCCCCGAAGGGGTCGAGGGGCGAGTTGCCTACCGCGGCCCATTGCATAGTTTTCTATATCAATTGATTGGCGGCCTCCGAGCGGGCATGGGCTATCTCGGCACCGCGAACATCACCGAGCTCAGGACGAACACTCGGTTTTTGCAGATCTCACCTGCGACGGTTAGGGAGAACCATCCTCATGACATCGCCATCACACAAGAAGCTCCAAACTACACTGCGGAGCACGCTCCGGATTCCCACTAAGGGACGTCGTTCTGGCTGGTCCAAATTGGCCGCTGCATCTTGCAGCGGCCTTCTCGGCCTGACAATCGTCTTCGGCGGACCGAGTTCCACCGAAGCGGGTGTCCGCGAGTTGTTCACCAAGCCAAGCGGCAAGGATGCGGCAGCGACCGCTGCCGCATCAAGCAAGGTAGCTACGCCGATTGTGAAAACGTCGGCTCGAAAGACGATCGGCAGTGCCAAAATTGGCCCGGCAAGGCGTCCCGGATCGCAGCTTGTCGCCCAGAACGATGATCCGCTGAACCGCCTACGCCAGCGCGATCCCGAAAGCCGGTTCCGCGAATCGGTTGATGGGAGTAACACGGCTCCCGTTGATGCCACGAAGTCAGCGACGACCGCTCGCAGGTCACAAACGACTGCGTTCAATGAAAACCCGCTGGATGACGCAGCGCAGCCTAGAAGCTCAGTTGAACCGTCTCCAATTCAACCTCCAGAAACGCGTCTCGCCGCACTGGATGCTCCGCAACCTTCCGATGGCGAGGTTCCAGAGCCGGTCACTAGCCCTGCTCACCTCAAGAAAATTTCCGACATTCAGCCGTTCTATGACTACCACCCTGCGACAGCGATCAAAGGAGAAGTTTGCTGGAACTTGTGCCCTCGACCTGATGGACAGTCTTGCCAAGCAGACGAAAATGGCAACGTTCCGGAGTGCCCCAATGAATTTAAATTGGGAGAAGAAGCATACGTATCTCGCCCGATGAACGACTGCCTGTATCAGTGGCGAGCCTCGGATCAATGGCACAATCCGCTTTACTTTGAAGACCCAGCCCTGGAACGATACGGCCACACTCACCACGAACTGCTTCAGCCGGCTGTTTCGATTGCTCGTTTTGGCGTCCAGTTCGCTGGTTTGCCATATCAGATGGCGATCGATCCGGTTTGCAAGAAGATGTATACGCTCGGCTATTACCGACCGGGTGAATGTGCTCCGAAGAAGTACTACCAAATTCCGTGGAACACCCACGCCGCCGCAACGGAAGCGGCCGCATGGACGGGATTGTTCTTTATCTTCCCGTAAAAGCTTGGTCGTGCTGCGTCTGAATTCCAAAGCCCGGCATCCTCGCGATGACGGGCTTTCTTCTTGTAAGGACGACTTTTCCACGCGCGGACAAATCGGCCTCCGTTCCATAACCGGAATTCTCAACCTCGACGAATCGCCGTTTACGACGCAATTCTTCGCCGACACTTGCCACTGCGATGCCGCTCTGTTCTGTTATGCGTCCCAAATTGAGCGAGGTCAGTCCTTAATCAAGCGTCCCACCGAGCTTGTCTCGATGGTTAACGGGCTTTTGCAGTACCGCAATCACGATTTCAAGCGAATCACTGCGTAGTGCAAAGCCCGAATCCACTGAGACAAGCTCAGTGCGGCTGGAAAAGTCGCTTGATTGACGATTCGTAGATCGACCTCAAAAGGCAGAAGAAATTGTTTCACTGACTTCATCGCAGGACATCATGCCACACACTCCTTCACAAGCTCTGGCCGACGACCTCATTCGCCGACTGGACGACCTGATTTGCGACGCTGAGCGGAAAACAAAACCGCTCGAAGTTGACCCGTATCGCAGCCAACTTTTTGAACTATTCGTGCTTGCCGACGCCAGCGGTTTGATGGCTGACGGTTCCGAACCTGATCTATCTCCAGATGGTGTTAGCCGAGCACTCGCTCAACATTGGGGTCTCGCAGCTGCAGCGACATCCTCGCACCAATCTCAGAGCAAACTTTCGCCGGAACACCTTTCCAAGATGCGGCTACTTTGGTCATTCCTCCGCATGTGGATGGAGTGGCAATACGCCTGGAGTCGCTGGGCTGAGTTTCGTGGTGCGGGTCAGCAGTTAGAACCGGCGGTGCCTGAGATCGCTCATTAGCGAGTAAGGCTGAATGGCCCCGTGCTCCGGTTTTCCGAACCGAGCGAAAAGAGCCGCTAGCGAGAATTGATCCTCCCGATTTGAAAAACCGGGCTACAAAGATACCGGCGACGTTGAGACGACGTGAAAACACCTTCCGCACCGCTTGATGTTTTGGTCGTCGCTCCGCATCCCGATGATGCAGAGATCGGCGTCGGTGGAACAATCCTCGCCTGCCGTCTGCAAGGGCTACGAGTCGGCGTCATCGACCTCACAACAGGTGAACCGACCCCGCATGGTTCGCGGGAACGTCGAGCAAGCGAGACTGATGCGGCCACAAGAATTCTTGGACTCGATTGGCGAGCGAATCTCGGCTTGCCGAATCGGAGCTTAGAAGCGAATCTCGAATCGCGTCGCGCACTTGCATCGGTCTTTCGACTGACACGACCGAAAATCATCGTCGCTCCGTATTGGGAAGACGCCCATCCCGATCACGTTGTCGCCAGCCGCTTGGCCGATGATGCTCGCTTTTGGAGCAAGCTCTCAAAAACCGACATGCTAGGTGAACCGTACTGGCCACCGAAGATGCTGTACTTCTTCAGCATTCATTTGCGGATCCATCCGAAGCCCTCGTTCGTGTTCGATATCACGCCACACATTCACCAGAAGATGGCCGCGATTCACTGCTACGAATCGCAGTTCATCACCGGACGCGAGCAAACATTTCCGAGTCCACTCGACGACATTCGTGATCGAGCCCGTTATTGGGGTTGGACGATCGGCACCTCGTTCGCCGAACCGTTCGCCAACCGCGAAGAGATAGGGCTGAGTAATCTGAAAGCGCTGTTGTGATGCCATGCCAAACGTGCGAGTCGAATTCTTCGGAGTCCCTCGACATCAAGTTGGCGTGACCGCGCTCGATGTTGAAGTTCAATCACTGACACTGGCCAACGTACTTCTGGCAACGGCAGCAAGGCTCCCCGAATTCGGCAATCGCTGCCTCGACGGTTCACGGCTAAAGCCGGGACTGCTCGCCAACATCAACGGACGCTGCTTCACCACTGACTCCGCGATGCCACTTTGTGACCAAGACGCCGTCTTGATTCTTTCATCAGATGTCGGCGGGCATTGATATTGGCCAAGAGACAGTGCTTGGGAGTACTCCATCATTTCTATTGAACTGACGATGGAGACCACAAAGACACGAAGAACTGCAAATGACGGCGGACGAATCTTTGTGCCTTCGTGCCTTTCTAGTAGATCATCTGCTGGCGTTCTATTCTATTTTCAATAGAAAGTTGAGTAAGCGAACGGGTCGGCGTAAGCCCCCGGTTTATATGAAGTCACCGCGGGACTCACGCCGCTCCCTCGCCTGCATAGTTTTCTCTGCGGGTCTACTTAGACTTCGCCCATGACTGATTCCATTGGCGGCTACCATCAACGCTATTTACGCATCGACCTGTCGACTCTACAGAGCGTCGAGCGCCCGATTCCTCCGCAGGTTTTACGTGCGTATCTCGGCGGTAGCGGCTTGGGGACATGGTTGCTATTGGAGGAAGAGGCTGCCCAGTTTGATCCGCTATCGCCCGAAGCGGCCTTGGCGTTTGTCTTCAGCCCTCTCGTTGGCAGCCCGTTAACGACGTCGGCGAAGTTTGTCGTCTTGGCGAAGTCACCGTTGACGGGACGAATCAATGACTCGCTTTCGTCTTCTCATTTTGCGATCACCGGAAAAAAAACTGGCTACGACGCAATCGTGATTGTCGGAGCAGCGGAGCAACCAACGAGCGTGATCATCGACGATCACGGCGTGCGGTTTGAGTCGGCGACGCAACTGTGGGGTCAGTCGAGTCGCGTGGCCGCCGATCAACTGCGTGACCAAATCGGACCACAATACCGAGTCGCGGCGATCGGCCCGGCGGGAGAGAATTTGGTTCGTTATGCAACGATCTCGCACGATGGTCGACACGCCGGACGCGGCGGACTCGGTGCAGTGATGGGGTCAAAACAGTTAAAGGCGATTGCCGTCAGTGGCGAGCAGCAGACCGGCTATGCACATCCGAACGCGCTGATAGCTTATGCGAAGGATTTGTCGCGAAAGTCGTTTGGTCCGGCGACAGCGAAGTATCGCGAACTCGGAACTGTCAGCAATCTGTTGGTCTTCAATCGGCTCGGAACGTTGCCGACGCGAAACTTTCAAAGCGGTTCGTTCGAGTCAGCCGCATCACTCGCTCCCGAACAACTCGCCCAAAATCGCGAGCGAACGCGGACTTCCTGCGCCGCCTGCACGATCGGCTGCGAGCACATCTTCCCTCTCAAATCACTCGACCCCAATTCGGCGAACTCCGGCGTTCGTCTGGAATACGAAAGCCTGTTCGCACTCGGCTCGCTATGCGGTGTCTCTGATCCGCAAGTGGTATTGCAGGCAGCTTCACTCTGCGACGAACTCGGCTTGGACACAATCAGCACAGGAGGCACGATCGCTTTTGCTATGGAGTGTGCCGAACGCGGATTGCTCGATGCACCGAGTTTGCGATTCGGCAACGGAGCGGCGTTGCTCGACACGATCCGACTGGTCGGTCACCGCGAGGGGCTCGGCGAATTGCTATCGCGCGGCAGTCGCGCGGCGGCCGAGCAAATTGGGCAAGGCTCGGAGGAGTTCGCTCCACACGTCAAAGGACTGGAGATTCCTGGCTACGAGCCACGAGCCGTGCAAACGATGGCTCTCGGATTCGCTGTCGGTACTCGCGGTGCTGATCACAACCGGAGCAGTGCGTATCAAGTCGATTTCTCGGACAAAGTTGATCGGCTGCACGTCGATGAGACGTCCGTCGTTCATGCCATCCAAACAGAAAACGAAGCGACGTTGATGGACTCGCTGATCTTATGCAAATTCCTGCGTGGCGTCTTCGACGACAAACTTGCGGCGATGGCGGAAATGCTGCGACTCGTCACTGGTTGGGATATCTCCGCGAGCGAACTGACCAAGACTGCCGATCGCATCATTTCAGCCAAGAAACTGTTCAACATCCGCGCCGGTTGGACTCCCGCAGAAGACACACTCCCGTCTCGGTTCTTCAACGAACCGCTCACCAACAGCGGCGAAGCGAGTACCGGAGCCATACTGACTCGCGAACAACTTCAACGCATGATTGAAACGTACAACCTCGCCCGCGCCTGGACGACAGATGGCTGGCTCACCGGCGAATTGAAATAGGGAAATTGGTCATTCATGAATCATGCCTCACTTCGTGAACTGGACAACGCACATGTCTGGCATCCGTTTTGTCAAATGCAGGACTTCGTTACGGACGATGCACCGATCATTGCATCGGCAGAGGGGTTTGAATTGATCGACGCCGAGGGACGGCGTTATCTCGACGGCGTCTCGTCGTTGTGGTGCAACGTGCATGGGCACCGGGTTCCAAAGATCGACGAAGCGATTCGTCAGCAGTTGGATCACGTCTCGCATACCACGTTATTGGGGCTATCGAATGTGCCATCGATTGAGTTGGCACAACGCTTAATCGAGACAACGTCTCATTTGTCGCCAAACAGTAACGATACGCCGCTCACGAAGGTCTTCTATTCGGATGACGGCGCGACTGCGGTCGAAGTAGCGTTGAAGCTTGCCTATCAATTTCATCGCCAAAAACCACAGCCAGAAGCTCGCGATTTATTCGTCGGCTTGTCGGGTGCCTATCACGGTGACACAGTCGGAACCGCGAGTGTTGGCAACATCGACGCCTTTCATCGCAGTTACGAACGACTTTTGTTCCCGACGCTGCGAGTCCCCTGCCCTGCCACTTTTCGAGTCCCTCTCGGCTTTGATGCGAGTTCGTGGCAGGCCCATTGCTTCACCGAACTCGAACGGACGCTCGCCGAAAACGCCGACCGCATCGCCGCCTTCATCATCGAACCGCTCGTACAAGCGGCAGCTGGCATAATTGTCCATCCCGAAGGCTACCTCCGCCGCGTGCGAGAACTCACCAATCGTCACGGTATCTTGTTGATCGCAGACGAAGTTGCTGTCGGCTTCGGTCGCACCGGGACAATGTTCGCATGCGAGCAAGAATCGATCGTTCCGGATTTCCTCTGCCTGTCGAAGGGTATCACCGGCGGCTACCTGCCGCTGGCCGCAACGCTCACGACCGACGAGGTCTATTCCGCCTTCCTCGGCCCACCCGGTTCCGGACGAACCTTCTTCCACGGCCACACCTACACCGGCAATCCGCTCGGCTGTGCGGCGGCTCTCGCTTCGCTCGATTTGTTTGAACAAAACCAAGTCCTCGCTAACGTGGCTGAGTGTACGTCGCTATTGGTTCGACGATTGGAAGAAATCCAAGACTGGCCTCACGTCGGAAACATCCGCCAAAAAGGGATCCTCGTCGGCATCGAACTCGTCGCTGACAAAGCCACTCACCAGCCATTCGCCACGTCAGACCGCATCGGACATCGTGTCACCCTCGAAGCTCGAAAACGCGGTCTCTTCACACGCTCGCTCGGCGACGTCATCACGATTGTTCCAGCTCCGGCAATGCCACCAGGCTTGGTCAATCGACTCTGTAACGAACTGTTCGCTTCGCTGGAATCAGTTACCCAATGAGGCAGAACGACAGCCGAGCGACTCAGATTGAGCGATCTTCGGCAGACTTAACTTCGTCGCTCAGCCAACTGAAATCCGATACCTCGGTTGTCGTGGAGTTGCTCGCTTCATCTTTCGGTCGTCTTCGAAAGCCACCAACAATCATGAAGCCAAGCGACAAAACCATGAGGACACCGACCTCAACAGCGGTCAGAGTCTTTGCACGGTGATTCGGAGATTGGATAACAGTTTTTGAAGAAACCGTGCGGCTCAGAGTTTTCGCGAGAAGTAATGGCGCGGTGTGGTAGTTGCCGGTCGTCGCGTAGCTGTATCGTTTGAAAAAATAGCCGGTCGCGCGAACTCGAATTGCGGGCTTCAATTGGTCGCCGAAAGGAATTCCCGGAGGGAGGAGGTTGCAGACCACGCGGTAGGGATTGAGGCCGGAATCGGTTGTGAAGATCCAAGCTTCATAGGCTTCTAATTTATTAGCGTCATTATCTGCGTTTGTGATGTGGTTCAGACGTCTGAGGTCTCCTTCGATCGTGATGAGTTCGCCTCGGAAGCGATCTGGCTCTAGCATCAAAACGGCAAACGGAACACCTCGCTGAGCCAATCGTTCGAGGTCCGGTTCTTCGACGTTGCTCGCGTGTTTAAGCAAGGATTCGTAGGCCGCTTGCTCGGCTTGGGGGATGCCGAATGCGTTGTCCGAGACAGAAGCAAGAGACGCTAAACTGTTGTGCGAATTCAACTCACGGAAAGATTTACCTTCCGCTCGCACTTTGGGAGATTCGTCGTCGGAATTCAGAATGCGGCCTAATCGGCGAGCGGCCTCTTTCGTCAGTCCTGGCAGACCATTGGCCGACCGCGAAACCTGGTTGCGGCGAGCGAACCAACTCGCAATCAACATCGTTGGCACCAGCGTAATCATCCACAAGATGATGCGCCACGATGGGGCCGATGGCTGTTTGTTTTCGGATTTAAATCGCATGTTGGCTGGCGTGCCCGAAAAGTTCGTTTAGCCGCGAATTAAGGCTGAGCGATGGAAGTGAGTATCAGAAACACATTCCGGCTAGCCAGCACTGCGGGTTACAAAGGAACGGCGTCTCGACGCGGCATTGCAGTGATCTGCGTCGCATTTGCAAATGGTACGCGGGCTTGCCACGATACGAGTCCTGATTTCCATATCACGGATCTCACACCTCGGGAGTGCTACATGTTGGTTCAGAATTCGCGCGGCGCAGCAGCCATGTCGTCGTGGTTTAATTTGTTGTTAGCTTTGTTTTTGATGACGTCAGGAGCTGCATCCACATGGGCTCAAGACGAGGCCGAGGAAACTGAAAAGCCTGCGGCTGCCGCAAAATCAGGGGCAGACGGTGAATCGGAGGCTGCTCCCGAAAAACAGAATATGCTCATGTGGCTGATCGAAACTTCGGGCTTCATCGGCCTGATCATTTTGGTCATTTCGATTTTCTTCGTGCACAGAACTGTGACATTGTTTCTGGAGATGCGTCCGGAGATCGTGATCCCGCCCGAGTTAGTGCAACAGTACGACGCGCTGCTAACAAAGAAAGATTTCAACGGAATTTACCAAGCATCCAAGCAAAGCGAATCGCCGCTTGGCCAGTTGGTCATCTCCGGCTTGACCGTCATGGCGTCGGGCATGGGCGAAGCGCGTGAAGCAATGGACCGCACCGGCGAAGCCATCACGGTGAAGATGGAGCAACGCATCAGTATGTTGGCTGTGATCGGCTCGCTCGGTCCCATGATTGGCCTGCTCGGCACGTTGAAAGGAATGATTTCCAGCTTCAGTGTGATCGCCACGTCAGGGACTCAACTGAAGGCGGCTGAAGTTGCCTCAGGAATTTCCGAAGCTCTCGTGCTCACGTTTGAAGGCGTCGCACTCTCAGTACCAGCGATTTATCTGTTTGCTTTGTTCAAAGACCGTGTCGCGACGTTGAGCGTTGACGCTCAAAATTTAGCGGGCGAGTACGTCCGGAAAATTCACACATCGTACGCCAGCCGTGGAGCAACTCCGGGCGGTAGTACTCCGGCCTGATGGTCACTTCAAATCATTTCTGAAGGGAGGCCGCAATGTCCGCGAATTCTAGTGAAGGGTGTGAGCCAAATCTTACCCCGATGCTCGACATGGTTTTTCAGTTGGTCACGTTCTTCATGCTCGTGATCAACTTCAAAGGCGCTTCTCTGGATCAATCGTTGCAGTTGCCGGTAATGGGGTCTGCAAGGCCGCTCGAATGGAAGGGAGCACACGAACCGCTCATCCTGAATGTCGATCTGGAAGGTCGAGTGAAGGTCAACGGCGTGCCGTTCCCTGCTGAGAAGTATGTGTCGAGCGAAGCTCGCGAACTCAAAGACAAACTGCGTGCGGCAGGTGAGAAAACCGACGGGGAACTTCCGGTCCCGGTTATTTTGCGAGCGGACAAAGGGGTTCGTTTTCATCTCATGAACCATGTCATCAAAGTCTGCCAAGATCAGGGCTATCGCCAGTTCTCACTCAGCGCGATGACCGGCAAGGAGGAGAAGTGACATGAGTCGCCGCCATCGCCGCAAGACAAAGAAGGGTGTTGAACTGAACCTGGCCGCCATGCTCGACATGGCTTTTCAGTTGCTGACGTTCTTCATCCTCACATTTAAGCCAGCTCCTGTCGAAGGCCACCTCGCACTCAACATGCCGCCTCCAGTTCCGCAGACGAAAATAGAACGCTCCGAAAACGTCGTCGAAGGGGGTGGGCCAAGCATTCAGCAAACCGAAGCGCTGCACCTGTTCGTGACAGCCAATGATCAAGGTGATGTCGAGCAGGTCAAACTCGAAAACAGCGTCATCGCATCGGGACAACTGACCGAGCCGATGAAGCTCGTCATCAACCGCCGCTTGAAATCACTGTTCGATCTGCAACGAACGCCGTTTGATCGAATTCAGATTGAAGTTGATCGACGTCTGCGTTACGAAGAACTGATGAAGTTGATCGAAGTCTGTGCCAAACAGAAGCTGTCGGACGGAACCTTCATGACCAAGATCAGCTTTGTGGAAATGGAACGCTAGCACCGTCATTGATAAGGCGTTTATCTCGTTAGCCGCACCACAAATCGGCGCGCACTCCGATGACGTAGCGGTTAAACAGCTCGTTCTTAGCCGTGCATAGTACGTATGTGAAATTGAATCGGAGGACATCATGCGACGCCGTTTAGCACGTCCGTTCGGGAAGTCGATCTCGTCATCGAGACTGATCTCTTCGTTGATGGCGCTCGCTGTATTGTGGGCCTTGTATGGTCGATTCAAGGACCCGACGACTTGGGCCTGGATGACACACGAAAGTTTGGAAAGTGTCGCGTCTGGGGCTGAACCGTCGACATCGGCCAATAAATCTCAGGTAGCAGAGAGCAAACCAGAAACAATCATTCCAGGCCCTAACGAAGAAGATGGCGATGCGCTGCTCAAGCTTCGTAAATCACTGAGCGTCGTCGAAGACAAGACGCCCTTGCAGCCGCATGAAATGCTGGCGTATTGGCAAATGCTGGCGTGGTCACGCACACGTCCGCTCGCAGACTTTGAGAAGACCGCTCAAAGGGACGTGCCTTTCGCTCAATTGTGGGCAGAACCAGACTTGTTTCGAGGTCACGCCATTCGTCTGCGGATGCACGTGCGACGTATTTTGAAGTTCACCGTTGAAGAAAATCCGCTTGGCTTGAAAGAAGTCTACGAGCTTTGGGGCTGGACCGAAGATTCTCGTTCGTACCCGTTTGTCGTGGTCTTGCCAGAGCTACCTGCCGGTTTGAAAGTTGGCACGGATGTCAGCGGTGAAGTGGTTTTTGTCGGCTATTTCTTGAAATGGATGAGCTATCAAACATTCGACACAAAGAAAGTGAATTACTCACCGTTGCTGGTGGGACGCTGTCGAACCGTCGCTGCGGCAGGACCACGCTCAGCGGCAACTGGTTGGGAAGCAGCGTTTCTGTTGATCGCAGCCGGAATCGGAGTATTGGGCTTCACGATTTGGTACTTCTTGAACTCCAGCAAACGCGGCCGCATGACATTGCCTCCGTCAGCCACACTGCCCGAATCGTTGCCGGAATCGTTCTTCAAGCACGCGGTACAATCACGGAATGAAAGCGAATCGTTTTCGGATTCGGAACCTCGTCCCGCGTGGTTGCCGGTTGAGTCAGCGCCGGTTGTCGTTGGAAGCAAAGAGTAGAATCGCGGTGAAGCCGCGAGTACGTTGCGGTAACGAGCCGATTGCTCACCGACGATCCGCGAAGCGACCGGCTCTACGTAAAACCGAATCTTCGTGATGGAGTACGTTGGTGGAACTTATGAAGCAGTTGATCGACTTGTTGCTGCATTTCGATCGGCATCTCGAAGTGATGCTCGATTGGATGGGGCCGTGGACTTACGTGGTTTTGCTCGCGATTGTGTTTTGCGAAACAGGACTCGTGGTCACGCCGTTCCTGCCCGGTGATTCGCTACTGTTTGCGGCAGGAGCGATTGCAGCCACGCATGGCCTGTCGCTGCCTGTCTTGCTCGTCACGCTCGCCGTCGCGGCGATCTTGGGTGACGCACTAAATTACTTGATCGGCGCGAAATTCGGCGAACGATTTCTCGCGACACAAAAGCTCCCCTGGATTCGTAAAGAGCATCTCGATCAAACGCATGGCTTCTTTGAGCGATACGGCAACAAGACCATCGTCATTGCACGCTTTGTACCGATCGTCCGCACGTTCGCTCCGTTCGTGGCCGGCATCGGAAAGATGAGTTATCGCCAGTTCGCCGTCTACAACATCATCGGCGGCTGTGCCTGGGTGCTGATTTGCACAATGGTGGGCTACTTGTTTGGAAACATCCCGATCGTCAAAAACAATTTCTCCGTGGTCGTCCTCGGCATCGTTTTCGTGTCCGTGCTGCCGATCGTTTGGGAAATCTTCGCCAACTATCGCCGAGTCCGTGCTGCGAAACCCGCGAGCGATCAAACGCCTCTACTGTGATCCGCGGTCTTTCGCTACAAAACAATCCGGCTGGGCTCGTCTGAGACACGAAGAGAAACTGTGAATGCCCCCTCCTGTGATCCGCTAGTTTTGAACTGTGCCACACACTCGCCGCTCAAGGATGAACGGCATCGCTGCGTCGAATTAAATCATCGCCAGAGAAAGGAATCTCGGTGGACTCCGATCGGCCCGATATCGCCGACATCCTCAAAGAGATTGAGGACGCAAATGCCTGGGTGGCAGCGAGCAACCTCGTACCGCTCGCTCACAAAACTTCTTGGCGAGTTGCCTGCCTATTCTGGCTACTCTCGCTGTCGCTGCATGTGACGTTGCTGGCGTTGGCATTTGTGTTTGGCGGTTCTCAGCCATACGGTCGCGGCGGTTTGCCTGAAGGGCTGTTTTTCTCCGCATCGTTTTCCACGGGCGAAATTGGTGCATCTGGCCGAGCAGACGGCAATCGTGAGATCGACACAACGATCAACAGTGATTCCGAATCAGCCGCCTCTTTGAATGTTCCTTTTCGCGTGGCCTCATCAGCGTCTATCACTCGACCATTGCTGACACTGACGCCAGCCGATCCAGAAACGGTCTTCAATGCCGAACCAACTGAGTCGCTCACCGCAGAACTCTCCTCACTGCGGAATGCTCCGCAAGTTCGTTCGGCAACGCAACAACGTCCCGCAAACGAGCGGCGAGCAACAGCCAGATCAAACACCATTGTCTTTCAAGACCGCGAATTGATCGACGACTCGCCAACGAATGAGATTGCGTCAATAGCCACTCTCGCAGAGCGGCTCAACAACGGCAATGAGCTCAGCGGAGCCAGCAACACCAGCCAGCAACATGGCCAAGGAACCAAGTCCAAGCGTCCCGGGCAAAGCAGCTCTCCAGCGAGTGATAGCGACAGCGGTTCAGGAACGGGAACAGCTGACGGACATCGCACAACGTTTTTCGGCATCGGTGCGCAGGCCAAGCGGTTCATCTATGTCATCGACGCATCCGAGAGCATGCACCAACATCGAGCAATGCACGTTGCTCGTGAAGAATTGTGGGACAGCCTGCAAGAACTGACGGAGTCGGTGACGTTTCAAGTGATCTTCTTCAACCAGAAACAACAAGCTCTCAGCCGTCGCGGCGAACGGCCGAAGTTACTCGCTGCGACCGTCAGTAACCTCCGCCTCGCGAAGCAATTTCTCAGCAGCATTCAACCTGATTCCGGAACCGATCGACTCGCCGCGCTGACGCACGCCTTGTCTTTTGACCCCGACGTCATCTTCTTGCTAACGGATGCCGACGCTCCGGAACTCACTCCGAAAGACCTTGCCGACATCCGCCGGCTCAACCGCCGCAAAGCGACCATTAACGTGGTCGAATTCGGCAAGCTACCGGCCATCGGCCAAGACAATTTCCTGAAAGCACTCGCTCGCCAGCATGGCGGATTGCATCGGTATCACAACTTGGTTGCGCCGAATACACCGTAATGTGTCACGGGAAACAACGGGGAACACCGCATCTGTGAAGCGGTGCTCCCCGGTAACAGTGCGTGTTATCAGCCGATCAACCCCAGCAGCGTGCTTGATGACACGAATAGCGGGTCGTTTTTGCGGCCGATGTCTTTCAACAGCGTGGCGGTGTAAGTCACGTTGAGATCAACCTTGACGATGGTCTTGTTACGAGCCAGGTCTTCGACGATAAACGTAAGAGTTACGAATTGCGTTCCGTCGGCGCGAGTATTCAGATTCGAGACGATCGACTTGTCGTTGAGCTTGATCGACTGCTGGAACTTTCTCGAACCGAAACTGTCATCGAGCAGCACTGCGTCAATCAGGAAGGTCGCACCGTTGTCGAGGTCCGCTTTGTTGATCGTGGTTGGCATGGTGGCATTCAGTTGCAAGCTCGGTGGAGTGTTGTCGCTGTAGACCAGCAGCGTACGCGGTTGGCCGAGCACCGTGCGAGTCAACAGATTCCAACCGTTCTTCAAAATGGTCGGTGAGGCATCGACGATGTATGCGCTGGGGCTATTGGCAGTCGCCGCGTAGCCGTAGGTCAGCTTGTATGGCCCATTGACGACCGGGTTGTAGTCTGTTGATTGTACGTAAGTTTTCCAGCAATTCATGATCGCGGCACGCGGTTTGCGCCAGAGATATTTTCAGATGTTCATCTGCCAATATTTCTGGGAGCGACAGGATGTCCGACGCTGTGGATCACGGATCGATTTCT
>JAPLNX010000114.1 GCA_026400935.1 Planctomycetia bacterium
ACCTACACCGGCAAACCGACACAATCGCAGCCCGTAGCTCGGTTCTGCCCACCGCACCGGCGCATCACCCGCACCACAAAAATCCAACAAGCCGCACTCCAAATCTAATGGCAGGTTATTTCTTGGTCGTGGCACTAGTTGGAAACCAATTCGTCTCAACGCTGTGTAACCGTCGCTTGATTCGCCGCTTTGACCTCGACAGCTTGGCCAAGCTGTTGCAGTAGCGTCTTCTTGGTGTAGCTGTCACGAATAATGATTGGCTTGGTCGGATCGTTGCCGGGGAAGATCACCGTGAGCGGCACGCTAATACTGTTAAACGTGTCGAGCCAGCGTTTGATTTCTGGCGAATCGTCAGTCCAATCGGCCTTCAAAGTGATCACGTCGTGCTGTTTCACTAACTCCAAAGTGTCTGATGTATTCAGCGCCCATTTTTCATTGACCTTGCAAGCCAAGCACCAATCGGCCGTGAAGTCGATCAACACGGTTCGTCCGCGAAGTAGTTCTTGTTGCACGGTTGGGCCAGTAAACGGCTTCCACGGCAATTGAAGGCTTGGTGTGACCATCCACCATCCGGTGATTGCCGGAAGCAAAGTAGCAAAGAATCGGATCGTCCATTTGCGAGAGCTTGGCGAGTTGATGTTGTACAAGTTCCCGATCATCCACAGCGAGAAGCCGACAACCAGCAGCAGAATCAACAGCGAGAAAACCGCCTCCGGCTTCATGCTGTTCATCAAAAACAACACGGTCCCCAACAGCAGGAACCCGCAGACTTGCTTGAACGTCACCATCCAATTTCCGGGTCGAGGAATGAACTTCACCCAACCCGGAAAGACACCAAGCAACAAATAAGGAAACGACATGCCGATTCCCATAACGGACCAGACCAAGTAAGTAATGTGCGCGGGTTGTTTCACCGACCAGCCCAACGTGACACCCAAGAACGGGCCGCTGCACGGAGTGGCCATCAACGTGGCGAACATGCCGGTCAGAAACGCGCCGGTCAAACCTTCTTGGTGTTGGTGGCTTGCGGCCGATCCGATCATGCCCGGCACGGGGATTTCAAAAACGCCTAACAAGCTCAGTCCCATCGCAAAGACCATCAGCGACATCACCAGTTGGAACTCAGGCTTTTGGAACAAATTCCCCCAGCCGAATTTGGCAAAGACGGCCAAGCTCGCCAGCATCAGAAACACCACAACGACGCCTGCCGAGTACAGCAAATTCAGCAACAGAATCCGGCGGCGGCTTTCTCCTGCTTGCTGCACGAAGCTCAAAACTTTGATCGCGATCACCGGCAAGACGCACGGCATCACATTCAGAATCAAACCACCCAAGAACGCATACAACAGATACAAGGCCAAGCCATCTTCTTGCTTATTCTCTTTGACCTCCCCTTGGCTCTGCTGAATTTCAATTGGCTGAAACTGCTTTCCTTTGAAGGCTGGGAGAATTTCTTCAAAGCCACCAGCATCACCGGGCGTTTCCACGGCGACTTCAGGATTCACATCGGGAACAGTGACTGGCTCAGGCTTAATGGCCCCTAGCTCGAACGGCACTTTCTTAAGAGGCCGACATTGGCCATCACGACAAATCTGATAACGCAATTCGCCACGAACGCCGTACTCCGTGTTTTCGACCGTGTATTGCCGAGACCAACTAATCTCCTTGTGGTGAATACGCTGCTGTTTGCCTCCGTCGACCGTTTCCACCTCCGGTGCCAAGGTCGGCGAGAAAACATCGTCTGCCGGTTTTAGACCTTCCGTCGCTAACAATTCGATGACAGTCGGGTTTCCGACGTTCTTGGGATCGTGATCGAGAGCAAACGTGTGCCAACCAGGCTCAAGCTGCATCGTGATTGTGAGCGTAATTGCCTCACCGGCCTTCGCCTTTTCAGGTGCTAAGCGGAATCGAACTTTTATCGGATCAGCAGATTTTCCGCGTTGTGGGACAACTTCAATTTCAAATGGCTTCGGTCCGTTTGAAGCGAGCAGCGATTCCGAAGGCACATTCAGTGATTGAGGCTTCTTATTTGAAGCAGGCGAATGGTCTTGCTTAGTGGCAAGCTCGCGAGCATTCGCGGTTAGCACAACACGTGCAGGAGCATCGATCGTGACCGCGAAGGATTCATCGTGCGGTGTGCAATGACGAGCATCGCAAATTTGATACTTCACTCGCCCCGAAATCCGAACGTCTTCGGACTTCGTTCCAGGTAGTAGTCGAAATCGTCGAGACCAAGTGACGCTGGATTTGAACTTCTCGATATTTTGGTTGAACTCCGTTGAGAATTCCGTTTCCGGTTCGTGATCAGCAAAGAACGCATCTTCGACAGGTTCAATTCCCGTTAGATTCTTATCGAGAATGATCCGAGTGGGACCGGGGAAATCGGGATTGGTCGAATACGTGTAACCCCCATCCGGAAGTTTTAATCCGATCGCCAGCACAAAGACCTCACCGGCCTTTTGTGTGGCCGGACCTTTGTCGGGATTCAATGTGACATTCAACAATGTCGGTTGGTCGAGTGCACTTGGGCGTTTTGTCGCGAGGCTCTTGCCGCTGATTGGGTCACGGAATTGGTCGTCACCGATTGAATCCGATCGGAGCGATCCGCAAATCAGCGTCACAGCAACAGTCGCCAGCAACAGGAGGCGAGACTTCGTCTTGTTCATAGCCGACTTCATTTTGAGGATTTGAAAGATTCGGCCGAGTATTAAATCTCGGCAGGTGCGTCGTTCATACGGCGAGGGGATGATAGCCCATTGGAATAAATTCACTCAATTCGAGTGTTTGTAGACTTGGATGCTGTCAGGTTGGTTTCGGTAACTTCCTACCGAGCACATCGAAATGCCAAATCGGCAAAAGTTGCTGGCCGATTGCGGGAGAACACGTCTCCCCCAAATCCGGATCGTCCGCTAGAGTCCCTCTCCCTTCCTGAAAGTTCTTGACGCCTCGTCAGACTTTCTCTGCGTGAGCGTTCACATCTCTGCAAATTTTTCTTTCCACCGTTTCATCTTCAGCGAGTTCCTACCGTGTGGTCTCAAGCCGTCGCGCAGCGTGCGATTATTGTCGCAGGCTGCCTGGGCATGATTTATTTGCAACTGACAACCTCCCCCGCGACCGTTCAATACGCGCGTTCGTTGGGTGCAAATGGTTTTCACATTGGCATCCTCGGAGCATTGCCCACGGCGATGCTGTTTATGCAATTTGTGGCTGGGGTCGCTGTCACTCACGTTCGATATCGTCGGTGGTTGTGGCTAACTGTGGGGATTACGCACAGGCTCGTCATGCTGCCAGCGGCGCTCGGTCCGTTGTTTTGGCCCAACATGCCGCCGGGATTTTGGATCTGGACGCTGCTGGGACTGACAGCGGTGAATTACGCGCTCTCTGATTTCTGCCACCCGCTGTGGATGTCATGGATGGGAGACTATTTGCCCAGACAAGGGCTGGGGCGATTTTGGGGGCGGCGGCATCTATGGATGCACTGGACTGCAGCGTTTGCGTTGGGCCTAGCAGCGTTGTTTACCGCCTATCATCCCGGCGGAATCAAACCGGCTTTCGCCTTGATGGGAGTCATCGCAGCGATCTGCGGTGTCGCTGATTTGCTCTTTTTTTTGTGGGTTGATGAGCCGCCAGTTCAGCCAGCACCAAGCCCCCGATTGCGTGACATTCTGGTTGCACCGTTTCAACAGCGCGAGTTTCGAGCGTTCATTGGCTTCATGTGTTTTTGGCATTTCGCCGCAATGACAGGAGCTCCGTTCATCAGCTTGTTTTTGTTGGAATACGTCGGAATGGATTTGTTCCACGTCATGTTGCTGTGGTCCTGCTCATGGATCGGCGGTGCGCTGACGGCTGGCCGCATGGGTTGGATCGCCGACCGTTTTGGGCATCGACCGTTGCTTGTGTTATCGATCACGTTTAAGTCCGCGCTGATGCTGGCGTTGATTCTGGTCCCCGCAACTCCGCAGATCACGTTTTGGTTACTGATCCCCGTCTTCATGCTTGATGCGCTGCTCAATGCTGGAATCGCAATCGCTCAGCATGGATTCTTATTGAGCTATTCTCCGGTCGGGAATCGAACCATGTATATTGCAGCGGGGACAGCCGTCGCGGGCATGGTCGGAGGTGTGACCTCGATCGCGTCGGGAGCCGCATTGCGATCGCTGGCCGGCTGGGATTTTTCGTTTTTGGCCGTCGGAGTATCGCACTTTCATGTGCTGTTCTCCGTCAGTGTTGTCTTGCGACTAATCGCAACCGTTTTGGTGCTCAGCGTTGAAGAGCCTGAAGCGGCAACAACTCGCGAAGTCGTGACACATTTATGGCAATCAGCCCAACGACGTTTTTATCGCCTGACGAATGCGACAATGAGAATTGATCATCCAACGCCATCAAGCTTACTAACATCCGGAGATTCGGCGATCCGACTGCGATCACGTTCGCCCAAAGTTCCGTGGCGAGAAATTGCCAAGGCTGATGATCCAAGCCACGAAGGACGCACCACTGCATAACAATTGCCAACATGACGCATCAGAGAGTGGTTCAGACGCAACCAAACCATATGCGTGACAAGCTCTCAGTCGTTATGCCAAGCTGGCGACGGCGTCGTCCTCGTTTGCGTGCAACTTCCACAGCTTGTCAAGGTGCGTGATCTCCAGCACTTCACGGCAGTACGACGAGAGCCCCGCAAGCGCGAAACCTCCACCCGGCTGAGCATTGACTCGGTTCCAAATGCGGAACAGCACTTCAATAAACGAAGAGCCAAAGAATTTGGTATGGCTCAAGTCGATGACGATTTTTGCAGGATCTGCATTCTTGGCGGCGTCCAACACCAAATCTCGTACTTTGTCCAAAATCGTCTCATCGAGCGACTCAAACTGTGGTCCGAAGGTGATGACAGTCACTTCGCCGCGTTTTCGAATTTCAGGAGTTATCAAGGAAACCATGATCAACAACCGTTTCACCGATGGATCGGACAGCCGTTCTAAGGATGATCGAAGCAAGGACTTAAGCACTTCAAAAACCGCATCAAGCGGCGCATCGTAGTCTGGCGCTTCAACTTGTCAACGAGGTGTTATTGGCGTATTTGCGACAGGCCAAAAGCTCTTCCAGCGATTTTCCCTGCGCCGTTCTAAGGCGATACGGTTGGTAATGGCTGAAGCGTCACGGAGAGTTCAATTGTCTTTCCGTCGCGCAGCACCGCGACTTTTACGGTGTCTCCGATCGTTCGAGTGTCTAAAGCCAAATACAAATCGTCGTGATTACGGATCTCGTGGCCGTTGATGGCGGTGATTAAATCGCCAACGGCATTTTTCTCCCGATCCATTGAACGCAGTCCTGCCTTTCCTGCTGCTGAGTTCGGCATGACCTTATCGACCAGAACTCCTTCCAAGCCCATGCGTCTTGTGATCCGGTCGTCAACAGTTCTAATGCCTAGACCAGGTCGCTCGACCTTACCAGTGCGGATCAACTGCGGGACAACACGTCGAACGATATCAACAGGGACAGCAAAGCCGATACCAACCGAACCGCCAGACGGGCTGGCAATCGCCGTATTGACGCCAATTAATCGCCCGCTGCTGTCGAGTAACGGCCCGCCAGAGTTTCCAGGATTGATTGCCGCATCCGTTTGGATCACTCCTTGAATCGGGCGTCCGGAGACCGACTGAATCTCCCGTCCCAATCCACCGATGACTCCGGTCGTCAGTGTTTGATCCAATTCAAACGGGCTACCAATTGCGAAAACCTTTTGACCAACTTGTAGATCGGACGAACTCCCCAACAAGATCGGTCGGAGCTTTTCAGGCGGAGCATTGACCTTCAAAACGGCGATGTCTTTTGAATCATCGAATCCCACGAGCTTGGCATCCAAAATCGTGTTGTCGGCGAGTGTGATCTTCGCTGCTGCGGCTCCTTGAATGACGTGATAGTTAGTGACGATGTAGCCATCGTCGCCCCAAATGAAACCGCTGCCGACGCCGCGCGGAATCTCCATCACGTTGAAACTGTTCTCGTCCACTTTTTGCGCCAAGTTCGTCACATGGACGACTGACGGCGAAATGTTTTTGAAAAGATCAATCGTCGATAATTCGTCGTCTGCCAGGTCTCCACGGGCGGTCACGAGTCGTTCTGCAGCTTCGGGATCGAGCAGTTGGTTATGCCTGCGGACATCGCGATAAACCAACACAATGACCAGTGCCAGCAAAATCATCACCAGCCAACCATTCACGGTCGGGCCGGGAAGATGGCGTTTTCGTGGCAAATCAAATTCGTCACGAGGTTCCATAAAGCACCTATTTCAACTCAGCGGTACGTTCTCGAAGATCCATTAACGAGGCTAAGAAGCGAGTACGAACTTTTTCGGGAAGTTGCGAGAAGTTTCGCTGTACCTCCGGAGTAATCGCTTTCGCGCAACGTTCAATCATGACCGACAACCGTTTGACGGATTGCTCGGTACCGACAGAAGGCATGCTTCCCGGAACTTCATCGAGCACTTCGCGTGGCGGTGGCTTAGTAGCCCCGGTGCGATACGGAGCGTATTCCCCTTGCGACAGCCCCGCAGCATCGGCAGTCGCGCTTTCACGTGAACCTCGCTTGCTATCGCTGCCTGATGTTGCTGCGCGCACAGCGGGAAGTTCGAGGTCTGCTTCAGAACGAACCGGAGCCGTTCCTTGAGAACCATATTCACCGAATGCAGAGGCTCCGTCGCCACCCCATTGAGTCGCTTCGTCGTCGGGTTCTGCCGTGATATCTTCGCCCCGCTGTAAACGTCGCCACGCTTTCATTTCAGCGATCGTCGCTCCGTTGTCGTTCGCCCAACTCAAACACTCGGCGGAATCTTCCCAATTCAGCGCGATGTAAAAGTGGGACCACTTGAGTGCCGCGTATTGGTCTTTGCCATCTGCAAACGCCTCAACGACGCGACGACGTTGATAAACTTGATCGCCAGACATACCGACAAGCTCACCAAAATCAGCATCTGTGCGGCCGCGAGCAAACTTCTTCGTCCACTGTGCGGCACACTCTCCGACCGTCCAATTGCAATTACTGACGGCGATTTGTGCTCGTTGAATCAATTCTTGTTCGGTGACGTGAGACTCTAATTTTATTTCGGTCATTGCACTTGGTTCCAACGGTCTGTGACTCCGATCGTGGTCCCTCCATGCACCCGGCCCGGTCATTCTGTCGATTTCGCGAACGACCTCAGCCTTAAACTCCACATGCGCTATCCGTCAGCGGGCAGGGATCGTATCGGGGAGATTTCTCGAACGCCACTTCGTTGAACGTCGATTGATCCCGCGTTGTTTTCCCGCGTCTCAGCGCGATGCTTGCATCCTACTTTGAGAAAAGTCGATGCAGTTCTACAAGCGACTTCCTCACCGTTTCACGATCACCAACGACGACGAAATTGCGAAAGGAATACTCACCCGGTTCGATTCCCGCGTCGCGACGAACTCGAAAGACGGCGTTCCACTTCACAACCTTTTCAGGACCGAACCGCCAGCGACCGTATCCGGGATTGCCAGACGCAGTTGATGCACCTGAAGTGATCGATGGCGAGAAGATCCCCATCGCATGACTGCCATTGTCCGTCGCGAGCACCACTGGAAACGGTTGCTCGCCAGGACCGTCTGTCAGCGATTCGAGCGCACCCGACTCCGGACGTAAGAGCCAGAAGGCTCGAAATTCTTCGGGCATGTATCCAGTCAACGCCTCGAACTGCGCAAACGTGTGCCGCTCGCCAATCGGCACCGAAAACGTCACATCAAAACAGACGACGTGCGGCAACTCGGGAACACCAATCCGCACGCGCTTCGTCACGAGATGGTTGGACAGCGTCGCCGTGTTCTTCGCGAGAAACTTGTCCGACATTTGGCCGGGAGCCAACCAAAACGCCATTTGCGTTGTCGTCTGCAGGGAGTCATTCGTCACGATGGAATGCAGCAAGCGACTGGTCGATTTCATTCCTGCACCATCATCACGAGACCCCGCTTCTGTCGGGTTGTACGCTTCGGCCCAAAACGAAGACCCCACATCGAAACTGCTTGCGGACTGCAATTGCCGTCCGTGATCAGTGCTGTCGATGAACTCCTTGCCGTTCCATGTCAGCGAATGCACGGATCCCGCCAATCGAGCGGTCGTCGTGATGACAATTTCTGAATTGCCGACTGATTTGCGAATCACCAAATCGGCAATCGGCGACGGCGGCAACTCATCGCACTGAATCGATTCGGACGACAGCAATAACGACGTGGCAACAACGAAATAGAGGACCGTCAGTTTCAAATGCATGACCGATTTCATCTCAAGATCTATTGGCGAACCGGGCCACGCGGCAGGGTTCCTTGCCGGATCTGGAACGACGGCTGAGGCAGCGTGCCGCCAATGAGCGCTTTGAGGAACTCATTCACAACAGGCACAGCGATCGTCTCTGTCTGAGGACGATCGAGCTTACCGGTGACTTTGATCCCCACCCAACCGCGTGTCGCCTCACCCAACAGTTCGTGAAGCAGCGGGATGGGAATTTGGTTACGGCCCAACTCAGAATAGAACATCAAAGCGACGTCGTTATTGAATTTCACCGCCCCATACCCACTGAGCTTCAGAGTCTTGCTATCGAGAATGATCTGCTTGAAATCAAACAGCGCATCGTGAATCGTGAAGTCGAATAGCGCGGAATCAAACGTGCTATCTTTCTGAGTCAAATTCAATTTGTCATACATTTCCAAAACTACGGGAACGCTGAGCAGCCTCGCCGGATTGACAAGGATGACTCCCTTGCCTTTAACGTTTTTTGTCGATGAACCGCGACCGACAAGTTCGATTCTCCCATTGATGACGCCACTCAAATCTCGCTGTTTCGGTGCATGTAACGCAGCAAACTTTTGCAAAGACATCTCGTTGAAATTCATCTGGACTTGATACTTCGGGTCGTTCGTCAGAGTCGCCATACCATCGAGCATGATCGTTCCACCGAAAAGTTTTGCGACGAGCTTCTCACGTTGATCCAGAGCATTCGGCGGTCGTACTCGCTCGATGTCTGCTGCACCGAACATCAGCGTCCCCTTCTTCACGCGGAAAGGGCCACGAACATCGCTCAGTACATAATCGAGGATGCGTGCCGAATCGAGATTCACCATGCCTGAAATTTCGGCGTTCTCACCATCCCAGGAACCTTTTGACCGAACCATGCCCTTAAGATCTTTGAAGTCGAGTCCAGTACGGATAGTACTGTTACTGAAGTGCGTATCAATGTCCCATGCGGCACTGACCGAATCACCTTCGACTCCGGTCCCTCGCAGTTCCATCACACCATCCAAACGCAACGCTTGAAATGGATCGAGGTTCGCAAAGAACTGTTGCAATCCCGGCATTCCCGCGAGCGACTTGAGGAACTCAACGTTTGGAACGAGGTTGTCGATCGTAAACTCATCGAAGTGAGCAAGCCATTCGCCATTTTCCCTACATTGTTGATATCCCTTCACCGCAGTCGCGAATTCACCATGTTTTCCGGAGAACGATGCAATGTTGAGTCGTTGCAAGCCGTTGTCGTCTGGACCAAATGTGAAACTCCCTTGGACATCGTCTAGTTGATATGGAAGCGACTTAAGCCTAATCGAGCCGTTCTTCAGTTCGAGTCGTGGCAAGCGAATATCAACCGGACGCCCCGTAATGAAGGAGATGTCTGTCGTCACGTCGATCGTGCCGCTGGGAGAGAACTCGCGCCAGAGTTGCTTGAGACGCACGGGGAGTGC
Organism: Planctomycetia bacterium; assembly: GCA_026400935.1. Classification (GTDB taxonomy): domain Bacteria; phylum Planctomycetota; class Planctomycetia; order Planctomycetales; family Planctomycetaceae; genus SXKJ01. The sequence goes on from JAPLNX010000114.1 coordinate 9,747, forward strand.
TCGAAAAAGCGACTCGTCCAACGGTGCCTGCTCGGTGCTGATTTGCAGTTTCACCTGACCAGGACCTTGCCCCTTCGTGAAGGAACCATCCGCCGAAACTTGCGCGGTCCCGTGCTTCCCCTTCAGTTCAGTGAATTTCCACAAGGCTGTACCGAGCGCGGTGAGACGACCACTGATTCCCTCGACTCGATACGGAAACGAGTCCCAGGACATTGCGCCATTTTTCAAGGTCGCATCAATCGTCGGTACAAGCGGTTGCTTCGGAGCCTTCGTCAGCCGCACAAGTCCGTTGAGCGTGCCAGTCAGATTCATTCGCCGAAACGTATTTTGCAGGTCCGGCTTCAACGCTCGTAAAAAGGTCTCGTCAAACGGGAGATCGGCCACATTGATATCGAGCGTCAGATTCGCATTCGGTCCCGGCTGTTCGATGATGCCGCTGAGCGTGATCGGTCGCCCGCTCGCGAGGCCGCTCGCTTCGATGATCAAATTTCGGCCTTCTTGTTTCACCGTACCATTCGCATGTTCGATGGGATACGGGAACGCTTCGTGAATGATCGAACAATCTTTCGCGTTCGCGAGCAAACCTTCTGGACGCCATTTACCATCGGCGTCGTGAACGACAAAGCAATGCAGATCAACGTCACCACGTGGGTGATGATCGTCATACAAACGCGCGAAGCCGGCGGCTAAACGGCTTCGCAATCGAGCATCACAAACGAGATTGGACAGACCGATTTCAAACTTGCCAGGATATCCCGCTGCTCGCCCCGATAGCTTCCCATCCACAGAAACCTTCGTCGCTCCGTTCTCGGCGGACAGCTTTCGAACTTCAATATTGTCGTTGTCGGCATACAACTCACCGCACAGCTTTTCGAGCGGGAACGGCAGAACCGGATTCGTGATCTGACCATCGCGAATGTGCATCAAAACTTTAAACACGGGAATCTGATTCGGTTCCGGTCGCAAGACCCGAAATCGCAGATTGCACGTGGCATTTAACCCTAAGATCGAATCCGCCGAGCCGAGCTTTTGGTTGCTGCCGGCCGGTAGTTGTCCGCCAAACGCATGGGCAGTCTGATTGATGTTGCTGGTTGGCGGCGACAACGAATACGGCGACGGATTTTGTGGATCGGACGGTTTCGAGAGCAGTTCCCACAGCTTCGCTTCCCACTCTTCCAACTTCTGTCGCACCTCGGGAGCAAAGCTCGCTGCGACGCCTACCAATTCTTGTCCGGCATGAATTTCAGTGAATTCGCCGTCGATCTGGCCAGTCTGTTGGTCAATATGCCAACGCCCGGTCACCTTGATACCGCCCGTTTGTTCGCAACGGGATTGAGCGGTGATCAAGAACTGTCGCTTGCCCGAAGGAACCAAACTCACATCGACATGCTCCAGCACCAACACCCCTGCCGGAATGCCGAGTGCTTGCTCAACACGCACGGTGATGGTCCCATCCTCGATCACAAATTCTGGCAGTGCCCCCTTACCTGTATCCGGCGGAGGCAACAGCGATTGCCAATTCCAACGTCCATTGCGATCTCGCACGACTTCAAGTTGCGGCTGACGCAACGTGACCTTCAAAACATCCAACTGCCACCGATCAATTGCTGCATCACGATTGAGATGCACAATCGACTCCGGCAGTCGCACGATCGGTCGATCCTCACCAACCGGTTTTAGCAAGAAGCCGGTCACCGAAATTTCATGACCGAAGTCGTAGTTCAACTGGTCAAATTCAATCGTCGCGCCCGGTAAGAGTTCGTGCAGCCGTTTCACGACCTCTTGCTTAATCAGCGCATCTCGCCCACCCCAAAATTTCAACACGTACTCCCGCCCGATGCCGGCCATGACCGCCACCAGTAACACCATCCACATCAGTGTTTTGACGAGAAACTTCATGTGATCTCAACGCGAAATACATCTACCCCACCGAGCTTGCCTCGGTGGAAACGGGCTTTCGCACTACGAACGACCTTGTTCAGACATCAAGACACTACTCTGAGTAGTGCAAAAGCCTGCGAGCAACCGCGACCCTCCGGGTGCCCGGCTCGGAGGGGTTTGTGTCAGTTCTTCCGTTCCAACTTTTTCAGGCACCCCGCTGCGGCCAACACACACAACGGATACTCCGCCGGTAACCGATACCTCAGCGAGCCGACGAACAGAGTATGAATGGCCGCGAAATACAAAATCGGCCCCAACGTCAGCATCCAAACCCAAGGGCGATGCCGAGCGACCCAAAATCCTCGTGCGGCCAGAAACATCAACGGTAAGAAGAACACGGACACCATCACCGCGGGGCCGATTCCACCAAACTGCGCCGCATTCGGCCACGGCTTCCAGTAACGCCACAACTTGACGAACGTCAGTTCGATCGCACGACCAGGATTTTCTTTCGCGAACTGCCACGCTGCGCGGTTGTAGTGTTGATCGACGTCCCATTCCGATTGGCTCTCCATCAGTTTGTCGCGATCGAAGAATTCCATGTCGCTGTCGCCGTTGGCCTCGGGACTCAGCCCGTCGTACAAGCTCGCCCCCGACCACAACGTCGTTACGATCCAATGACCGCAGACGGCATGATTCCGTACGGCCCACGGCAACAATGTGCCGTACAACGTCAGCAACATCACTGCCGCTTCGAGCGTTCTCTGCACTCGTTGCTTCGAGACAACGACTGCCAACATTGCCAGACCCGGTCCTGCCAAGAGCCAACTTGGTCGCACATACGTCGCGAGCGCAACGCTGAAGCCAGTTGCCAATACCCAAACCCACGCATGGCTCGTTGTGTTTACGGTTGTTTCTGATTCGCTCAACCATTTCGCCGCACACCAAACACTCAAGGTTAGCGTCAGAGCAAACAGTGTTTCGCTGAGCAGCAGCACGCTGAATCCAATCATCACCGGTGAGATGGCAGTGAAAGCACAGGCCAGCAAACCCACTTTCTCGTCGAACAGCCGTCGCCCCAGCAAATAGACCGCACCACAAGCGGCTGTCCCGACGATCGCCAGCAGGAATCGCGCTGCGATCGCGCTCTTGCCGAATAACGTCAGCGACAGCGCGAGCACCACTGGAAAGCCGGGCATCCGATGAATGCGTCGCGGTGGCTCGTACAACGAAAACTCTTGGCCTGCGGCGATATTCTGCGCGAGCTGCCAATAGCCTTCGGCATCGCCACTGATGAGACAGAGTTGCCTGTCCCCAACTCGCTGCTGCACGACAAACGCCGCGATCAGCCGCAAGATCAACGCCAGCATCAAGACCAGAATTAGCCACGTTCGCCCTCGGGCCATGCCTTGCCCCACCTCCCTAGAAAAAAGCGGCGGATGCTACGGCTGGCCCGAAAACAGGACAAGACGGGTTTGGCTCGTTACGGCGCTGTACCGCTCGGTGATTTCGTCGGCACCGCAGTACGAGGTTTCGCTTTTTCAGCAGCGGCCGCTTCGGCATCCGCCTGGCGGAGTTCCGCGAGTTCCTCACGCTGCTCTTTCAGCTTCTCCGCGTTGAGGTGCCGCTCGATCAACTCGGACGAATCGGCGCAGAGTTTCGCGATTTTACGTTCCAAGCCTTTGTCTTTGCGTTCTTGAGCCTTCTTCGCCGTGTTGACCTTGATTGTTTCGAGCTGTGCATTGAAGAACTTCGCGTCAGACAATCGATCCATGTCTCGCAGTGCTTCGGCGTACTTGTCCCACTCTTGAGCGCGAGCGGCCCCTTTCGTTCGAGCGATCAATAGTGCGCGGCGTGCAATCGTGTCGATGAGTTCCGCTCGCAACATTTCGAGCCGGCTTTCCAATTGTAGCCGCAACGTGTCATCCGGAAGTTCGGCGGTGATGGCCTGCGAAGTTCCCGGCATGTAAGGGAACCGACCAAGCATGTTGCCACCGCTGGAAACATAGAGCCAAATCAGCGGCGACTTCCGATCTGCCGGGACGACGACTTGCCCGCGTCGATCAGTGACCAACTCATGCAGCTTGACCAACTCTTGAGTTGGCTGCGACGCTGCGGGCTTCTTATCTTGTTCGGCAGCGGCTTCACTCGGCTTGCTCGCATCAGACTTCACATCTGGAAGGGCCGCGTCTTTTTTTACTGCGTCAGCCGCCGCTGCCGCATTGGGAACGGGCATTGTCGTGCGGCGTTCAAACACGTTGACCTGATATCCGGTCAACGGCTTTGTCGGGTTGTTGTGCGGCGTCATCCGGACTCGGGTTTCAGAGAACGACGGACGAATGCCGATCGCCCAACTTTCGGATCGCTTCGTGTTTTTGCCGAGCGTAACTCGCAGCCCTGTGTGAATCGTGCACAGACCGTGAGACCGTTCAGCAGAATCGACCGACATGTAAGTCCATGGCACCTGTTGAATTTGCTGCAGTTCACGTTGCTTGTTGTAGAACCGGAAGAATGGTTGAAAGAAAGCGCCGCTTGACAGTTGCTCCGCAGATGGGTCTCCAGGAGGAAATTCACCGGCGCGGACGCGGACCTTTGCACTTTTGCCTTCGAGTCCGTCGATCATCACGATCGGGTGAAACAAATCCCGAATGACGATCCCCAGTTCGCTGGCGGTCGCTCGGCGATCACTCACCAGCCGATCGTGACGCACGCTGAGTTGCTGAGTCAGCCGATCCCATTCGCGCGCCGACAATCGCAACACGCCGCCATGCGAGGAAACACAGACAACGAAGACCTTATCGAGTTCCTTATCCTTCTCCATCTTACCCAATTGAGCTTCGATCTGCGTCCAAGTGAGCCGCGACAAGCCATCAATCGACGTCGGTGCGAGCCACTGATTTTCCTCGACGCTCGTTTGCCACATCTCGGCATAAGTCCGATCAATCCACTCCGTTAATTCACCGAGCACCTCTTTGCGAAAGTGCGGCGAGAGCGATGGTTCGTCGTCGAATGCCACAGTGATATGAACTCGGTACGGCTGCAATTCCAATGGAGTCGGCGGCGGAGTTGCGGGCTTCGCCGGTATGGCGACCGGTGCCGTAGCAGCATCAACTGACTCCCTGACCGGAACCTCTTGAGCTGCGGCAACGTCGCAAGCCAACAAAGCCAGCCAGAGAATTACAGACCATTGAGAAAAGAAATTAGCCATCGGAGGACTCATCACTTCTTACTTCGGATTTCAGGTTTCGAGTTTCGGCCTTCAACTTTCATCACTGACTGTCGGTCGGATACCACGGCTCGGAGATCCACAACTCAAAGTCTTGGTATGTATGCAGCGGGGCGGGCGGGATGCCGCGAAGCGTGTTGCGAAAGACGATTGCGTCATCGAGTTCCCACAACGGCAGCAATTGCACGGTTTCGGCGAGTTGGCGGTGCAATTCTTGAACGGTCGAGACAGTCGTGGACCAGTCCGCCGTACGATCGAGATCAATCAGTCCTTGTCGTAACCAATCGGGGAGATACCGCACGCTCTGCAATCGAGCGACCGTATCGAGCGACAGCAGCGGCCAGAGTTCCATCATCGGTTCTGGAATTCGGCCAGTGCGATAGACGATGTCCCACGCTTCTCCATCGGAAGCAAATTCAACGGGAGCATTTGCTGGTACCGAGGCCGGCTTCGCGGCATTGCTCGCCGGTGCGGCCACGGCGTCTTGTCCTGATGCCGTCGGAAGTCGGTCATCAACCTTGGCACGAACTGCTTGAGTGGTCGCAGCATAGGGGACCAACTCGACTCGAATATCGACCTTTCGCCATTCTTCGATCAATCGTTTCGCTGCCGCTTCGCAAGCGGGTTCCGCTTCGCAGATCATCCGGAGTTTCGGCAATTGTCCGCCCAAAGTTTTACGACCAGCCATCGCGAGTGCATACGCGAGCGACGGATCGGATGCCCTCGGAACAACAACCGGGTTGTACGACATCAAGTTTGTCCCAAATGGCGCGGAGACAACTCGGCCACGATCTGGCTGACTTTTCTTGTACAAAGATTGCAACGCTTTGCGGTAATCTTGGTCGGGACTCAAATCTGAAAATTGTCGGAGTTGCGTGTCATTCATCGACAACCCGCTCCAGACCAATTCCGACTTCGACACGTCGTAGGTCAAACCAGATTCCGGCGGAATCTTCGCCGGGACGTTCGTCTTTGCGAGTGGTTCTCGCAGCGTCCGGACGGTCAGATCTCGCAAGATTGTCTCACGCAAAATCTGACCTCGATCAACAGCGAACATCATCGCGCGACGCAGTTCCGAACTGCGAAGCGGTTTACTCTTCGGATTGAACTGCACGAAGTGCGTCTGCGGCAGAGCGTACTTACGAACGAAGAAACGCGAGTCTTTGGCCAGTTGATCCAATTGCCAAACCGGGACATTCGGCAGCATCGAGACTTCGCCTCGCAATAACCCTTGCACCGCCTTTTCGTGCGACGGGTATTTGATCTCGGCGATTTCGGCGACGTGACGCTGTAACGACTTCTCGCTTTCCGGAAAGCTTCGTCGCAGTACCGTGACTTGATCGGTCTTGGAATGAATTCGCACACGTTGATCGAGTTCCGCACTCGTTGCTTCGTCAGTCCCCATCGGCATCGCGAAGAGTGCTTCGGTGCGCACGGGGATTCGCGAGAATTTGACCGAGAACTCAAATGGACCGCGCACTTCGATCCCGTCGATGAAACTGGCGAGTCGCTCGTCGTAATTTTTAGAGCTTGGTCGCAAACGTTCCATCAATGCGGATACGGCCCCCGATGCGGTGAGCATCGGCGACGATTCCCACGGCGAGCGAGCCGACCGCAACGTGAAGACCGCCTGTCGGCCAAGGTCAGTCGGCTCCCAGTTGTCGAGGAACCGCGAGCGGTATCGAGCACCGCCGTCGATCCGCACCGGCTCGAACAGCGGCAAGCGAGTCAGCTTCTCGCGGCGTCGATCCGCTTCAGTGGGGAACGGATAGTTGTTGACGGATGGCACATCGACCACACCAACCTTTAGCGTTTGCCAACGTTGAACAAACTGACGATGAGCATTCTTTAATGCGGGTGTCGCTGGCCAAATAAGTGCTGCTTGATCGGCAAGTTGTGCGGCTTTGTCATGTTGATTCGCCGCCGTTGCTTGCGCCGCTTCGGCGAGTGTTCGATTGGTTTCTGTGACCAGCCGCTCTTTCCATTTGGCTCCGGCAGAATGTTCGGATTCCAACTTCAACAACCGCGCGAGATGAAAGCGAACCTGTCGGAAGTCGCGTCCCTTTGCGGCCGGTTCGATCAGTACGTCAGCGACCTTTCCTAATTCGGCACTGCACTTCGCGAGGTCGGTCCCCATCGTGGGGTATCTCACCGACGTGTCTTTGGAATTAATCGCCGCTTTGATTTGCACGTGCATCTGTTCGAGCAACACAAACGCGAGTTCCGGCTCTTTTCGAGCGAGCTTTCCTTGAGCATCAATCAGAATGAACCGATTGAGCCGCTCGTCGTAACCAGGCCAACCACGATTCTGCCGGTCCAAAATCTGTAACAGTTCGTAAGCGTCTTCGAGTTCGCCGGTCTCTAGCAATTGATCGACACGACGGAGCATCAGGTCTTCGTGGTGAATGATCTCGGCGATGTTGTTTTCGATTTTCAGTCGATACGCGTCGTCGTCTTGCTCTTCGGAAACCTTCGTGGTATCGGGCAACTCAACCTCAAGATACTCAAACTTTTCATGCTGCTTTTTCGACTCTTCCGCCCCTTTGCGCTGTCTAGCAAAGAAGTCGGCATTCGGTTCGCCAGTATTTCGAGTCAGTTTCGGCGGCTGTGAGAATTCCTTCCGTTTCGCGGCGAAGAACTCCAACGTTCGCGGACGGGGGGTGATTGGCTTCACGACCAAGACTTCATCTTTTTTCAGAATGATCCAATCAACCTGCGGCTTCGTCAGCAAATCAGCCTTCGTCGGCAGATTACGCAGCATCTCATCCTTTTTCGGAAGCGGCGCGTCTTCGGCCTGTTCGGCTTTGTCGGGCTTGGGTGCCTCGCTGGGTTTGGGTGTCTCTGTCTTAGGCTCTTCGTCCTTCTTGTCTTGAGCTGCAGTTGGCTGAATGAAAAACATCCAGCCAATCAAAACAATGAGTAGCGCCGACAAATCTCTTCGCGTTCGTTGCATGGTCCAACCTCTCGCCATCACAGGTTCCTCCGATGGCGAAAAGCATACGGCTCGCGCGAGTGAATGGGAACGGGCGGGGAAGTCGTTTTCATGAACCCGCTGACTGTGTCTCAGAGCACAAAGAAATCTCTGAGAGATTCGGACCGTGAACTAACCCTGAAACCAGCGAACTTTTTCTGGAAAGGGTTCTGGTTCGAGTCACAAAAAAGAAATCCCTCGGTGATTTGTGGTGTTTGAGGATGGTCAACAAATCATCGCATACCAGTCACGGAGGGATTTCGAGTGAACAG
>JAPLNX010000615.1 GCA_026400935.1 Planctomycetia bacterium
AAATCGATCCGTGATCCACAGCGTCGGACATCCTGTCGCTCCCAGAAATATTGGCAGATGAACATCTGAAAATATCTCTGGCGCAAACCGCGTGCCGCGATCATGAATTGCTGGAAAACTTACGTACAATCAACAGATCACCGATGCCGTGTGCGCAGCACAAGAAACCCGAACATGACATCCAATCCACGCATGACGTTCAACTTCGGATCGACGTCCACTCCGAGTTTCTTGTGCCTGTGGCACCCTGCATCGGCGATGCAGGGCCACCCGGAGATACGGGAGTGTTACCCAACCAGCCATTTCTTGAGGACGATCAGGGCTTCGTTGATTTCGCTGGGTGGGCCGAGGAAGCGATCCCTCGGGCTGACTCCGCGGTTGTTGCCGTTGCCTCCGGTGAGTTGATCGGCTCCGTCGCCGCCGTCGAGTGTGTCGTTGCCGAGGCCGCCGACCAGCGTGTCGGACTCGCTGCCGCCGAGCAGCACGTCGTTGCCCGATCCGCCGGTGAGCGTGTCGCTGCCGGCGTCGCCGCTGAGGTGGTCGTTGCCGGTTCCGCCCGACAGCAAATCATTGCCGAATCCGCCGGTCAGCCAATCATGCCCATCATCACCGAGCAGCGTGTCATCGCCGTCGCCGCCAACGAGGCTGTCGCTGCGTGAACCACCTTTGAGCAGATCGTTCCCGCCGCCGCCGATCAGCGTCACGATCAAATTGGAACCGCTCGCGTCGAGCACATTCGCGCCATCGCCGCCCGTCAGCATCGCTTTTTCAAACTGAGTCAGCCGATCAACTCCGAGGCCAGTCAGCGTCGTTTGCTTCAACAGAAAGTTGACGTCCCCCGATTCGGCCAGCAGATCAATCCCCTCGCCACCGATGAGATAGTCATCACCCAATCCACCGCTGATCGTGTCCGCCCCACCCCGCCCATTGAGTCGATCGTTACCGTCCCCACCTCTCAACGAATCTCGCCCCGCACCACCCAGCAACGTGTCCAACCCCTCGCCACCAACAAGTGAGTCATCACCACTTTGCCCCAACAACACATCGTTGCCCGATCCACCATCGAGTTGGTCAGACTGCATTGAACCAATGAGCGAGTCATTCCCATCATCACCAAACACCGACACGGTTATCGTCAACAACGAGTCCGCGCCAGACAACGTGATCGTGTCATCTCCCGCTCCACCATGCACGACGAACGACTGACTTGGGGCGGCGAAATCAAATGTCACTCCGCCAACGAGACTCAAGCGACTCACTCCATCGTTCGAGGCTCCGTTGTCCGACAGAGTCAGTTGATCGTTGGTGGCCCCGAACGTCATCGTTCGATTGGCCGCGTCCAGGCGATCTTCAATGGCACGCACGGCAGAATAAGAAATCGTCGTACGATCGAATGCAAACCAACCGCTCACCGCGTTAGTCACACTCAACACGTTGTCTGTCGCGTGCCCGCCAGTCACGATCAACCGATTGCTCCCATCGGCACCATCAAACGTCAGCCCGTTCGTAGGGACCGGATTGCCGTTCGTCAGATCGACAATCAACACGTCATCCGCTGGCGAACCTGTGATCGAAAAATTCGCGAGCAAATCGAGCCGTCGGCGAAACAATTCCGCACCAGAGCGATCCCGTAACACCGCCACTGCCCCATCCGCCGACAACGTGAACACCCCTCCGCCCACCGGCAAATCCACATGCTGTGACGCCGCCACTGACTGATTCAAAAATAACTCGTGCGCCCCAGGAACAAACGCATCAAGCATGCCATCGTCATTGAAGTCCCCAAGAGCGACGGTTATGCCCCCATGACTGCCCGGAACGACTCCGGCATAAACCAAGTTTCCCAGGCCATCATTGAGATAGACGGTATCAACAGGATCGAAATATGCGCCAGCATTCACAACGAAGATATCTAGGTAGCCATCGCCGTTGAGATCACCGACAGAACAACCAGTTGATCCTGGCAATTGTTGACTAACTTTGTTCGAGCGGTTGCTCAGAAATACATTCGTTATCTCCAAATCCCAATTCTGTGATAAGACATCGAGTTGACCGTCATGATCTAGATCAGCAAGAACGGCTGAGTAGAGCCCGATTCTTGAATCGACCGGAACTGGATCCTGTTGAAATTTTCCGACACCTTGATTCAACCACTTCTGAATGGAATAAAAACCGGTTACGACAATATCCAAGTCACCATCAGTATCAATATCCCCAAGTGTTACGTGGCTATTATCTAAGTCTGCCCCACCCAAATCCAAATTTTGATCGAAGTGAAACTCTGCATTTCCATTATTGAGCCAAACAGTGGAGCCGCCGTCCCAAGATGATACGACCGCATCCAGGGTGCCGTTTCCGTCGAGATCGCCAATCGCAACACAACTAGTGCCACGACCAAGAAATAACCTGCCATTAGATTTGGAGTGCGGCTTGTTGGATTTTTGTGGTGCGGGTGATGCGCCGGTGCGGTGGGCAGAACCGAGCTACGGGCTGCGATTGTGTCGGTTTGCCGGTGTAGGT
>JAPLNX010000149.1 GCA_026400935.1 Planctomycetia bacterium
CAGCGGACACTAGCACGCTGCGTGGCGATGTACGGAGTCATGTCAGGTGAGCAAATTTCGCGTGTGTTGTCGTCGCGGTAGTCGCCCGCATCGGCCACGAAGTTCTGCAAGTGATCGGTGATGTCGGCGGCTTGGACGTTTTCCCGCTGCTTGTTCAACAGCGGCGTGTCTTACCGCACATCGTTGGCTTGTATAGTCATTTTGACCGCGAGGATGAATTGCAATTCATCCTGCAAGGCATGAGCCGAGTCGGTACATCGACTGCGGCCGTCTTCGAGCCGGAATCTTGGCTCTCATCAGTTGGAGAACACTGATCAAGGTTACCTGAACGACGGAATTTGGGCCGTGGATCAGTTTGCACGATTGTCGTCCGCTCCCACGAACGAACGCCCTTTCGCAGTACGAAAAGCGATTAACAAAGGAATATCGGATTCGAGGCCAGACTCTGGCTCACCGCCGACAAGTACCGCAGCACTATTTGTAGAAGGCCATCACGCTAAACATCGAAATCGGCGTCCGCCTCGGCTAACCTGCAGGTACAAGTTGTCGTTCGATCTTGTTTGTTTGAGCGATCCTTTGTGGAGTCATTATCTCATGGCAACTCAAATTTTGGTGGTCGATGATTCGCCGATCGAGCAACGTCGCGTCGGTCGGCTATTACAAAAAGGGATTGTTGATGTCGTCGTCACCTACGCTGGCGACGGAAAGGTCGCGCTCGATGAGATCTCTTCGGCGATGCCTGACGTGGTGATTTCTGACCTGCGAATGCCCGTGATGAATGGGCTCCAATTGGTGGAGAACATCAAATCCCAGGGATATGGCGTCCCGGTGATTCTGATGACCAGCTACGGTAGCGAAGAGATCGCAGTACAAGCACTGCGATCGGGAGCAGCGAGCTACGTTCCCAAGAGTGCCCTTGAGAAGAACTTGATTACGACCATCAACAGCGTGTTGTCGGTCTCTTCGCGGCAAGTCAATCGACGCCGATTGCTCAACATATTGGATTCGTCCGAGTCTCGTTTTATTTTGGAAAGCGATACGTCATTGATCGCTCCTCTCATCGAGTATTTGCAGGAACAAATCGCGACGATGCGATTGTTTGATCATTTGCAGACGACTCGTATCAGTGTGGCTTTGCAAGAAGCGATCGCCAACGCGATTTTGCATGGCAACCTCGAATTGGACTCTGAGCTACGGCAGGAAGACGAAAGCGTCTTTTATCGATTGGCGGACGAGCGACGTCGAGCGACGGAGTACGCCGCTCGGCGCGTTCGCATCGAAGCCTCTCTCTCCGCCGCCGAAGTGCGATTACTCATTCATGATGACGGCCCAGGCTTCAATCCGACCGAAGTGCGTGACCCAAGAGAAGAGATCAACATGGACCGTATCGGTGGACGTGGACTGCTTTTGATCCGCTCGTTGATGGACGAGGTCAGCCACAACTCAAAAGGCAACGAAATCACAATGATCAAACGGGTCCCCTCAGTCACTTCCAAGCCGTGACAGAACAAGCAGGACAATTGGTCTGGATCACAAACTCATTGTCCGCTCACGAGAGGCTCCGTTTCATGAAAATGGTTTTCACCCCGGCGGTGAACCTTCTGAATCAACTGACTTATCCACGCAAGTTTGGGTTGATCGGTTTGTTGTTTGCTCTGCCCTTGGGGTTGGTCACTTTTTTTCTGGTCAGCGAACTCAACGACCGCATCGCGTTCTCCGCAAAGGAGCAACTTGGCAACGAGTACCTTCGCCCGGTCCAACAATTCGCGTCGGACTTGCGGGATCATCGAGGCTTGACCTGGGCTGGCGCAGATCTGCAGAACGCCTCGGAGGAATTGAGACGTATTGAAGAGCGACTACAGCATGACGTTAACAACATCGATGTCGTTGATCGGAAGTACGGTCAGAGGCTGCTGGCCACGCCAATGTGGACCGCCATCAAGGAACAATGGCAGTCCTTGCCTGGCAGCGAAAAGAGCGCATCTCCCCTCGATCCGGCAAATCACCACACAAAACTGATTGCCGATTTGCTTGCGCTAATGAGCCAAGTGGGAGATCAATCGAATCTGATTCTCGACCCGGAACTCGACTCCTACTATCTGATGGATTTGACGGTCAATCTATTGCCATTGTTGACTGAACAGATCGGCCAGGCGCGAGGCTTTAGCTCAAAACTGGCAGGCCGTGAGTCGATCAGCGATGTGGATCAACTTCAGCGGCGAAGCTTGGCACGTGCGATCGAATTTCAAAGAGACACTCTGAAGCATCACCTCGATGTGACGTTTCACGAGACACAGGATGCAAAAGTCGTCGAAGCCCTAGTTCCTGCGCTAAAAAAGGTTGTTGTTACCACGGATCAGTTCCTGAAACTGATTGCAGGCGAGACTGACCGCACAACGAGTTCCAGTGCGTCGGCTGACGTAGTGTGGCAACAAGGGACCAGGTCGCTCACGGAGTGTGACCGATTGTATTCGCTGACCTCAACTGCATTGGATCAGTTACTGCAAACTCGCGTTTCCACGTTATCGAAACGGCGAATGTTCGTGGCCACGGTGACATTTCTTTGCACTCTATTGGTCGTGTACCTGTTCGTTGCTTTCTATCTGGGGGTGATGCGGACGGTCGTCCAATTGGATGATGCGTCCCAACGGTTAGTCAGTGGCGAGTCGGAAGATGTAAACATCCGTGTCGATACGCACGACGAACTGGGCCAAGTTACGCGATCGTTCGGAGCGTTAGCCGCGCGGTTGGTGTCGGTTAACGCGCATCTCGCCGGAGTACTCAATGCCGCGACTCAGGTCTCCATCATCTCCACGGACGTGAACGGTCTTATCACCGTTTTCAACTCAGGTGCGGAAAATCTGCTCGGCTACTCTGCGGATGAGATGATCGGGAAACAGACACCAAAGCTTATTCATGTGTTCGAAGAGGTGGTGGCTCGCGGCAAAGAACTGTCTGGCGAGTTGGGATACTGCGTCGAAGGGTTTGAAGTCTTCGTCGCTTACGCGAAGCAGGGCCGCTTCGACCGCCGTGAATGGACTTACGTCCGAAAAGACGGCAGTCAGTTCACCGTCAGTCTCGTGGTCACAGCAATCAAGAACGCCACTGGTGAAATTACGGGATTCCTGGGCGTGTCCGAAGACATCACGCTTCGCAAGCAGACTGAAAGGCATCTCCTGGCCGCTCGCGAGAGCGCCGAGCAGACGGCTCGTGCCAAGGGGGAATTCCTAGCCAACATGAGTCACGAAATCCGCACGCCGATGAACGGGATCATCGGGATGACTGACTTGGCTCTCGACACGTCTTTGACATCCGAACAACGTGAGTACCTGGAGATCGTGAAGTCTTCGGCCAATTCATTGCTGCGAATCATCAACGACATCCTGGACTTTTCCAAGATCGAAGCAGGCAAGCTGCAACTCGATTCGCATCCGTTCCGGCTATGCGACTCGCTTGGCGACACGATGAGGGCGCTTGCCATTCGTGCCCATGAAAAGAATCTGGAACTTCTTTGGCACACATCGCCCGGTGTTCCGGATGGTCTGATCGGGGATGCGGGAAGACTTAGGCAAGTCTTGGTCAACCTCATTAGCAACGCGATCAAGTTCACCAAGTGCGGTGAAGTCAGTGTCTCAGTCGATTTGGTATCGCAGACGGAATCAACAGCCCGGCTGCGTTTCTCCGTGCGGGATACTGGCATCGGTATCCCGCTAGAGAAGCAGACATTGATTTTCGAGGCATTCTCGCAAGCGGACACATCGACCACTCGCGCCTATGGAGGCACTGGGCTGGGGCTTTCTATCTCCCGACAACTTGTCCGCATCATGGGCGGCGACCTCTCATTGAACAGCGAAGAAGACAGCGGAAGTACTTTCTTCTTTGAAATCGAACTGCCCATTTCATCTGTTCCGGAAGACGATTGGGAAACAGCACGGCAAGTCGATCTGACTGGAGTAAAAGTACTGGTGGTCGATGACAATCAGACCAATCGCAGAATCCTGGAAGAAATGCTCAAAGGCTGGAAGATGCAACCAACGCTGGCTGATGGTGGACCCGCAGCGCTGGTAGAAATGCATCGTGCCGCGAACAACGGAACGCCGTTCGATTTGGTCCTGACAGATTGCCACATGCCCCAAATGGATGGCTTCATGTTCGTTGAAGAACTGAAGAAGCATCCGGACCTTGCACGTTCCACGATCATGATGTTGACCTCGGCCGATCGGCAGGGAGCTTACGAACGTTGCAATCAACTCGGAATCGCGGCCACGCTGCTGAAGCCGCTCAAGCAACTGGAACTGCGGCAAACCATCGTCGATATCCTTGGTGAAGTTGACCGTTCTCAACGTAAACAATCACCGACCTCGGTTGCGTCAAATCCCTCAAGTGAACCTCGGCTGCGGATCCTGCTAGCCGAAGACAATGAGATCAACCAGCGAGTCGCGATTCGCCTGCTGAATAAACTCGGACATGAGGTGCAGGTCGCCGAAAATGGGCAACTCGCGTTCGACGCTTTGCAGCAGAGTAAGTTCGATGTCGTATTGATGGATATGCAAATGCCGGTGCTGGACGGCTTCAAAGCGGTAGCGGCGATTCGAGAACAAGAACAATCGACTGGCCGCCATCAACTCGTCGTGGCCATGACCGCGCACGCCATGTCCGGCGACCGTGAACGCTGCCTGAGTGCCGGCATGGACGACTACATCAGCAAGCCGATCAGTGCCACCGCCGTCTCCGAGGCACTGTCTCGTGTCACCAAACGATCTCATGTGGCAGTCAAGGTGGCCAACCAGAACGGAGTCGCTCCTGCGGGATCGTCACCAGAGCCATCGCCCTTCGATTATGAGGCGGCTCTGGCGAAATTCGATGGCGATCGTGATTTCCTGAATGAGATGTTTGGCATCTTTCTCCAAACCGCTCCCAAGATGTTGGAATCGCTGAGATCGGCCTTCGAGCAGCGCGATCTGCATGCCACCGGAGAGTCGGCACACTTGATCAAAGGAACGGTCGCGAACCTCTGCGCGGAGCCAGCCTATGTCGCGGCACTGAGGCTGGACCAGATCTGCCAAACAGAAAACCTCGATGAGTTAGCCTCAGCCCATCAAGTCTTGGCGGGTGAAGTCGATCGCCTAATCAACACACTGAAACAGCAGCTCAATAATCCCAGCACGTCTTCTGGATTTTGAGAGCGTTCACGCAAAGACCGAGTGATCAGAGCATTAAGTCTCACGCTGTCTTAAACGATCGGGCAAAATAGCTCATCGAAGACCGCGTGAGGTGTCACGGCTGGCCAGTTTGTGAATTTGTGTGGCACGACCTGACCATCGGTTGGGGATCGCGATCAACTCTGCCCCTTCCTGATGGTCAGGGTCGTGTCACACACGTCGGCAACATTCACGCAACTGGAACTTTTAGCGTGCTCTGACTCACGGCTGATGGCGTAGCGCACGGCCAGGACGAGTACCGGTATGTTGGTCGTGATCCAGCACGATGGTGCCATTGACGATGACGTATTCGATGCCGACGTTGTCTTGGAAGGGGTCGGTATAGGCGGCTTTGTCGAGGACTCGGTCGGGAGCGAAGATGGTGATGTCGGCGAAGGTGCCAGGGTGTAGACGGCCTCTGTCGTGGATACCGAGTTTAGCGGCGTTGAGTGAGGTCATTTTGCGAATGGCCTCTTCAAGAGTGAGCAGTTTCAACTCGCGGACGTAAACGCCGAGGACTCGCGGGAAGGTGCCGAAGTTGCGTGGGTGCGGGTTACCTCGACGGAGCGGGCCGCTGGTGGCGAGTGCCGCACCGTCGGAGCCGACTGAGCACCAAGGTTGCTTCAAAGCAAAATTCATGTCTTCTTCGGTGTGATGTGCAAAGACCGTACTGACGGAACCGCGTTCTTCGATCAGGATGTCGAACAATAAGTCGAGCGGATCTGGCGGCGGCGTGCGTCCTTCGCTCCGTTGAGCGATCACGCGGTCCATCGTCAGGCCGCGATAGCGATTGTTTGCGCTCACCAGCATCCGGCTCCAGTCGCGACCGACGGCGGTGTAGTGGTTGTACCAGCCGTCGATCCCCGCCTCGATGTCGTGCTTGAGCTTGATCCGTTGGGTCGGATCTTTGAGTCGCTCAACGAGCTTCTGCGGTCCACCCTCATGAGCCCACGGCGGCATAATTCTGGCGAGATCGTTGTTGCCTCGTGTGTAAGGATAGACGTTCGCCTGCACGTTGATGCCACGCTGGCGAGCAGACTCAATCAACGCGACTACTTCGGGCATGCGCTGCCAATATTTCTGTTCGGCGATCTTGAGATGGATGAGATCGACAGGAACTCCGGCTCGTTCGCCAATCGAAATGGTCTCACGCACTGAATCGAAAACACCCAAGCCTTCGTTGCGAATGTGCGATGAAAACAGCCCACCATGCTCGCGGACGACTCGGCAGAGTTCGACGACATCATCCGCAGTAGCCAGTGAACCGGGCGGCATCATCATCATGCTCGATAGGCCAAACGCACCGTCGTTCATCGCTTGAGCGACGAGTTTCTTCATCTCCACAAATTCTTCGGGCGTCGGTCGACGATGCGAGCGGCCCATCACACATTCCCACACTTGGCCAAGTCCCACATACGACGCAACATTCATCGACACACCCGCTTTGTCGATCGCGTCGAAGTAATCCTTCATCGTCTTCAACGAAACGGTTTCCCCTTTGATCGTCACTTCTCGCGGCGATAACTGATTCAGAAATGGGCCGGGGGAGTTCCCTTCGCCGAGCACATCCGTGGTCACGCCTTGACGAATTTTGCTTTGAGCATCTCCATCCTCGAAGAGCACAAAGTCGGAATGAGAGTGGATATCGATGAATCCCGGTGCGACGACCAATCCTTTCGCATCAATTTCACGCTTTGTCGGCCCCACTGGAATTCGCCCCACAGCCACGATGCGATCACCGCGCACCGCGACATCACCATGAAACCACGGATTCCCCGAACCATCGACGATCTGCCCATTGCGAATAATCAAGTCATACTGGGCTAGCGCGGCGTCAGCTCCTAACGCCAGCAGGAGAAGAAGCAGCGCGAGGCGTCGGTGCATGAAGATGTCTCGATTGAGCGGCAGAATCTGGAAAACACAAAATCACAACAACACATACGTTTTAGCGGAATTCGCAAAAAATCAGAGCATCGGCCAGGAACACCGATGCGAATGGCTAGAAGTTTGATTTGAGTTTGCAGGCGTGGTTGGCACGACCCTGACGATCGGGAAGGGCGTGGTTTTCAGAGTTGATCGCGATTCCCACGCCCTTCCCGATGGTCAGGACGTGCCACCCAAATTCACAAATTGGCCAGCATGGGAGCACCGACGCCTGCCAACCCAGCTCACGTCGAACTTCTAGCCAACCGTAGGCTCGGATTTCTGTCTGCCGGACAGGGTGATTCGGCTCCACAGCACACTCCAAGAGCGATGCTGGCGGACGTGTTACAGAACAGCCCAGTGTTGAGTTCAGCGATTGCGAAAAGTTCGGTCAAAACTCAGCAGCAAGAAACTGAACAACAAGATGTCGTCCAACAACTCTTGAACAACGCACACAACGCGTTGAAAGGCCACCCCCCGCAACCGCGAGAAGCCTTCCGAAGAATTTCTCGGGTTGGGGAGCGCGATCTCCAACTTCTTCAAAGGGAAGTGAAAGTCCGAAGTGCTGCGTGGCTATCTCCAAGAATTGAAGAAAGATCAGAGCTTCGAGATCACCCACGCGGATGAAACGTTTGAACGAACCGACGAGACCATCAGTGCCAACATCGACATCGTCATCACCGGGCACACTCACCATGAAAAGGCTCTAAGTCGGCGTGGAGGCGGGATGTACTACAACAGCGGCACATGGGTGCGGCTGATCCAACTGGAGAACGAAGTTCTCGATAGCGATGCTCAATCTACAAAAGCGTTTGACGCTTTTTGCAATGATTCGATGACGGTGCTCGATCAATGCCAAGCCCCGCCGCTTGTGAAGCGGAAGCCGACAGTCGCTTCGATTGTGACGATGAGCAACACCACCATGGCTGCTCTCAATCATGTTGAGGCTGTTGCAGGTAAGCCGAACGCGCCAAAGTTGTCTGTCGTTTCAGGAAGCGAATTCACGAGGTAGCCACTTTCGCCAACGGCTTGTTGAATTTCTTGGTTTAACCCCTACGCCAACGGCGTGGGTGCTACGACGGTCTAACGACTTACGTTTGCACGCACGCCGACGGCGTGGCGGCTCAACGACCTTTTCAACACGCTCGCCAACAGCGTCGGCGGATTCGCCGAAAACGGATGCACCCTTCGAGCGTGGCGCCACGCTCATGCGGCCCGATTGCCTCACCGCAGTCGGGCCGCTTCGTTTTGGCGGAACCCGTTTCTACACTCCCGCCTCGTTTTTGATCTCTCGCCTCCAATCTCAAAATTCAGATTCACCATCATGCCTCGCTACGACGCCAAACGACTCGAACCCAAGTGGCAAGCCTATTGGGAAGAACATCAAACCTTCGCGACCGGCCCGTTCGATCCGGCCAAAGAGAAGATGTATGTGCTCGACATGTTCCCGTACCCGTCGGGAGCCGGTCTGCACGTCGGGCATCCCGAAGGCTACACGGCGACCGACATCGTCTGCCGCTACAACCGCATGAAGGGGAAACAAGTCCTGCATCCGATGGGCTGGGATGCGTTCGGACTCCCCGCCGAGGAATACGCGATCAAGACCGGCACGCATCCGGCGATCACGACCGCGAAGAACATTGAGACGTTCAAGCGGCAACTGAAATCGCTCGGCTTCAGCTACGACTGGAACCGCGAGCTGGCCACGACCGACCCCGATTACTTTCGCTGGACGCAGTGGATTTTCCTGCAACTCTTCGACACCTGGTACGACGCGAGTTGTGAATGGACCGGGCCGGACGGAGTCAAACGGATCGGCCGAGGGCGGCCAATCTCCGAGTTGCCGATCCCGGCCGATGTCACTGCGAACGGCGAAGCCGCGGTGCGACGATATCAAGACCAGCAGCGGCTCGCGTACCAGCACGAAGCCCCGGTCAACTGGTGCCCCGCGCTCGGCACGGTGCTCGCCAACGAAGAGGTCGTCGACGGCAAGAGCGAACGGGGCGGCCACCCTGTCGAACGCATCCCTCTGCGCCAGTGGCTCCTCCGCATCACGGCTTACGGCGACCGACTCGCGACGGAACTAGACAACCTCAACTGGCCCGAGTCGATCAAGCTGATGCAGCGCAATTGGATCGGCAGAAGCGAAGGGGCAGAGGTCGATTTCTTCATCGGCTCCGTAGGACGGCCTTCCCAGGCCGTCGTCGTCGGCCAAGGAAGGCCGACCTACGAAGATTTCGATCAATGGAAATCAACTCGCGCACAAACCGGTTTCCTTCGCGAACCAGCCGACGATGTCCTCCGCATCTACACGACTCGGCCGGATACGCTGTTCGGCGTGACGTACATGGTCCTTGCGCCGGAGCATCCGGCAGTCGATCGGCTGACAACTCCAGAGCAACGCGAGGCGGTCGATGAATACCGCCAGCAAGCCTCGTTCAAGAGCGACCTCGACCGCACGGAACTCGCGAAGACGAAGAGCGGCGTCTTCACCGGCGGCTACGCGATCAACCCGGTCAACGGCAAGAAGATTCCCGTCTGGATCGCCGATTACGTCCTCATCAGCTACGGCACCGGAGCCATCATGGCCGTGCCGGCGCACGACCTGCGCGACTGGGAATTCGCGCTCACTTACAGGTTGAACATCCTGCCGGTCGTCGAGCCCGAAAACTATGTGCGACCAGCGGCAGAGGAAGCGATTGTTCGCGAAATCATCACACGATTTCTGAGCGACAAGTTGATGGTTTACGTCCCATTCACGGGTCATGGCACGGCAATCCACTCCGGCGAATACACGGGTCTGACGACGCTCGAATTCAAGTCGAAGATCACCGACGATCTCGCCGCATCGAGTCTCGGTCGCAAGGCGGTCAACTATCGCTTGCGAGACTGGCTCTTCAGCCGGCAGCGGTATTGGGGGGAGCCGTTTCCGCTGTGGCATGAGCTGGATGCCAACGGTCAGCCCACGGGACTGTTGCGAGTCGATGCCGAGTCGGCGTTGCCGATCACGTTGCCGGAGATGGCGGACTTCAAACCGACCGGCACGCCGGAGCCGATGCTGTCGAAAGCTCCGGATTCGTGGCTCTACAAAACCGCTCCCGACGGCACAAAGCTAAAACGGGAGACCAACACGATGCCCCAATGGGCCGGCTCGTGCTGGTACTACTTGCGGTTCGTGGACAACAAAAACGCTTCGGTCTTCATCGACCCGCAGTTGGAAAAGCAGTGGCTTCCGGTCGACCTCTACGTCGGCGGTGCCGAGCACGCCGTGCTACATCTGCTGTACTCGCGCTTCTGGCACAAGGTGCTGTTCGACCGCGGCCACGTTCACACCGCCGAGCCGTTTCAGCGACTGGTCAACCAGGGCATGATCCTCGGCGAAGTCGAGTTCACCGGCTACGAGAAGTCGGCTGGCGAATGGGTCTGCTCCACTGAAGTAACAGAGGACGCCGAAGGGACCGCGATCCACAAAGCAACTGGTGACAAGCTTGCCACCGTGAAGTTGTCGCCCGATGCCGTTAAGAAGTCCGGCGACTCATTCGTGCTGGCAGATCGACCAGACATCCGCATTGAAAGCCGAGCGCACAAGATGTCGAAGTCGCGCGGCAACGTGATCAACCCCGACATCGTCGTGCAGGAATACGGAGCCGACTCGCTGCGTCTTTACGAGATGTTCATGGGACCGCTCGAACAAGTGAAGCCGTGGTCGATGCAAGGTGTCGAAGGGGTCTTCCGCTTTCTGAGTCGGGTGTGGCGAACACTCACCGATGATCGCGCCGAAGACGTGCAAATCAACCCTGCCGTCCAAGACACCGTCCCGTCCGAACCGCAAATCCGCTTGCTGCACAAGACAGTCAAAGCGGTGACGCACGATCTGGAATCGCTCGGCTTCAACACGGCGATCAGCCGCTTGATGGAGTTCATGAACGAAGTGACGAACTGGAGCGTTCGCCCCATCTCAATCATGAGACCATTCGTGCTGCTGCTCAGCCCGCTGGCTCCACACATCGCCGAAGAACTCTGGCAACTCCTCGGCGGCACGACGACGCTCGCCTACGAACCGTGGCCAACCTTTGATCCCCAATATGTCGAAGACGCCGTGATCGACGTCCCCGTCCAAATCAACGGCAAGCTGCGA
>JAPLNX010000030.1 GCA_026400935.1 Planctomycetia bacterium
AATCGAAGAGCGACGCTGATCGTTTACCGATCGCCGTCATTGGTCCCGGTGGCATGGGGATGGCGCATACGAATCAACTCGCAAGTAATAAGTCAGTACGAGTTGCCTACGTCTGCGATGTCGATGAACAACGAGCGGCTCGGGCGGCGGAGGCAGTGACGAAGGGATCGGGGCTGGCTCCCAAAGTCGTCAAAGACATGCGGCAGGTGCTTGATGACAAAGAGATCAAAGCGGTCTGGATCGCGACTCCGGATCACTGGCACGCTCCCGCAGCAATTTTGGCGGCGACCGCAGGTAAGCATGTCTATGTCGAGAAACCGTGCTCGCACAACATGCGAGAAGGCCGACTGATGATCGAGGCGGCTCGGCGAAACAAAGTCGTCATGCAAGT
This sequence comes from Planctomycetia bacterium, assembly GCA_026400935.1. Lineage (GTDB taxonomy): Bacteria > Planctomycetota > Planctomycetia > Planctomycetales > Planctomycetaceae > SXKJ01. The sequence goes on from JAPLNX010000030.1 coordinate 392, forward strand.
GGGAACTCAAAGCCGCAGCACGGCGCACGTCATCAAGGCGATGGACAAGCTCAAGTCCGGCGTGATTGGCGAGATCCTCGTCGCGAAGGCGTGGAACAGTCAGCGTCGTGGGACGATCGGAAAGCAAAAGCCGACTGATCCGCCCAAGCATCTCGATTACGACACGTGGGTTGGTCCGGCGACGTTCGTGCCGTATCAGTCCAACTTCCTGCACGGCGTTTGGCGCTGGTGGCATCACTTCGGCTGCGGCGACATCGGCAATGATGGAGTTCACGACATCGACATCGCACGCTGGGGACTTGGCGTCGAAACGCACCCGACGCGCATCGCGGCACTCGGCGGCAAGTGCTATTTCGACGATGACCAACAATGGCCCGACACGCAATACATCGCTTTCGAGTATGCCGCTGCCGCGAAATCCGGAATGCCGAAGCAACTGATCTTCGAGCAACGCATCTGGTCCCCGTACGTGCAAGAAGGCTACGAGAATGGCGACGCTTACTACGGCACCGAAGGCATGATGGTCTTCGGCAAGATCGGGAGCTACAAACTCTACGGACCTCGCAACAAGCTGATCGAAGAGTCGACCGGCGGTGGCCCCGATCTTGGTGCGCATCACGCCAACTTCTTGGACTGCATCAAGACCGGCGCTCGACCGAATGCCGACATCGAGATCAATTATCTTTCAACCGCGCTCTGCCATCTCGGCAACATCGCGACGCGAGTCGATCGAGTGATTCACTTCGATCCAGTCACAGAGCAAATCATCGGCGACGACGCTGCCGTGAAGTTGCTCAAACGAGACTACCGCGAACACTGGGGCACACCCAAAACGTAACCCGCGGAGCAATGTCTACGTAGCCGTCGCGATGAGCGATATCCACAAACCAAACTGAGCTTGCCTCAGTGGTCATTGAGTTTTTGCGATACGACAGTTTTCACTTGAGATGCTAAGTCACGTAGTGCAAAAGCCCGCGAGCCACCGAGACAAGCTCGGTGGGGTCACTTCGAAGCGGGGTAATTTCATAGACTCAGACCGCTTCCACCACCACCGCTCCTCCTTGTCCGCCGCCGATGCAGAGCGTGGCTAGGCCGCGAGATAAGCTGCGGCGGCGGAGTTCATGTAGCAACGTCAGGATCAATCGAGTCCCGGTAGCACCAACCGGATGTCCCAACGCGATGGCTCCGCCGTTAACGTTCAACCGATCAACGTCGATCGCGCCGAGCCTTGATCCATCACAACCGTTTGATGCGCAGAACGTGGAGGACTCAAACCCACGCAGGCAGCCGAGGACTTGAGCGGCGAAGGCCTCGTTGAGTTCTATGAGTTGCATGTCGCTCAACTTCAATCCTGTTTGTTGCAACACGCGCGACGTTGCAAAGACTGGCCCCAAGCCCATGCGAGCGGGATCGTAACCGGCGTACGCGTAATCTCGAATTCGCCCCAACGGCGTCAGTCCGAGTTCGCGAGCTTTGTTCGCTTCCATGATCAACAAGGCCGCCGCACCGTCGGTCACTTGGCACGAGTTCCCGATCGTCACGCTGCCCCAACGACGATCGAAATACGGCTTCAACTTTTGCAGTGCTTCGAGTGATTGATCGGCTCGGAATCCGACATCTTGAGTCAGCGGTTTCGCATCGCGCGTCTCCGGATAAAAGGCCATGACTTCGGACGCAAGACGATTTTCCTTCCAAGCTGCCGCGGCAAGTTGATGACTACGCAACGCGAACTGATCTTGCTCCTCGCGTCGAATGCCGAACTCGCGAGCCACCTTCTCGGCGGTGTCGCCCATCATCAGACCAGTCACCGGATCGGTGAGTCCCAACTTGATTCCGATTTGCGGCGTCAGGTCGCTCAATCGAAACGAGGCGATGGCTTTCAACTTCTGCAACACTGCCCGCGCCGCACTGTGCTTCATCAACTTGTCAGCGAACTGCTTGGGATAGAAGAGCGGAATGTGACTCATCGAATCGACACCGACTGCGACAACGCATTTCGCTCGGCCGGAAGTGACTCGATCTACCGCTTGTGTCACACACTCAAACCCACTCGCACAATTGCGACTCACAGTGTGAGCAATCTTCTCGCGCGGAATCCCCGCTCGCAGCGCGATCACTCGCCCGACGTTCGCCGCATCGACAGGGCTGGCCACATTCCCGCAGATCAACTCATCGACATTCGCCGGATCCACATTCGCGCGATCCAACAACTCGCGTACGACAATCCGTCCGAGATCCTGCGCCGGAATTTGATTGAACAAACTCCCCGCCTTCACAAACGGCGTCCGCACACCCGCAACAATCACCGCATCCAACATGATCCCCTCGCTGGCAAGTGGATCAGCCCTGTAAGACAGCCGGTTTGAAATGTTCTACCGGAATCTGGTAGTGGAAGTCGTGAGACTCCGTGGCCATGAACTCGCACGAGTTCAGCGACCGGTATTTCATTTCCAATTCGCAGCCTAAGACTGATCGAATTTCCTAATTCGCCAGAAGAGTACCCGCTGCCGTGCTTAACCCCAAAGCTGCCGGTATGAGCGATCTTTGCTTAAGCAGCGGATTCGCTCGAATTTGAACCGGGAGTCGGCCATCATCCGCCGGTAATGTGACATCATCTTGCGAGTGACGCTTTGAAGGATTTTAGCGTGATGAGAACGAAGACAAACGTGGTACTGACGACGACCTCCGCGAGGGATGTTGCGAAAGAACTGCATCACGCCGTCAGCCGAATCATCCGGCCCGGTGACTATTGCACGAGCGGTCGCGTGCCATTGGTGTTGCCCGGCTTGGAGGTCAGCGGACTAGGTCCAATCGGTCTTCCGTTGACGGCCTCGCAGGCACAAGAACTGAAAACGTTCTGCGCACAGGCTCCGTATGGGAAGGGAGAAGAAACGCTCGTTGATGTCAGCGTTCGCCGCGTCTGGCACCTTAAGCCGGATCAGTTCTCGCTGACGAATTCTGACTGGTCTGAGTGGCTGCTGAATGTGGTGGCTCGCGTTCAAGCGGGGCTGGGTTTGAAGGACCAGTTGCTCGAAGCCCATCTGTATGACTTGCTCCTCTATGAAGAGGGCAGCTTCTTCTTGCCCCATCGCGATGGCGAGAAGTTGGACCGCATGGTGGCGACGCTCATCTTGGTTCTGCCGTCACCGTTTGAAGGGGGTGAGTTGCTTGTTCGGCATGACGGGCAGGAACAGACGATTGCTTTTGGCAGCGACGCGGGAAGTTGCTTCCAAATCGAGTACGCCGCGTTCTATGCCGACTGTGAACACGAAGTGAGGCCGTTACGAAAGGGGCATCGGCTGTGCCTCGTCTATAACCTGACGCTCGCGAAACCCGACACGCACTCGCAGACGCCATCCAAATCGAAGTCTCGCGCTGTCACGAAGGAAACGGCGGCGAAGAAGTTGATGTCCAAGAAAGTAACGACGAAGTCAGCCGCCGTCAGTGAGGAAGCGGCACTCACGATGCCGCTCACGGCACCGCGTCTCGGTGATCACATCATTGAGATTAGTCGCGTGCTGACAGCTTGGTCGCAGGACAACCGCGATCAAGATAAAGCGGAAGTTGACATCGTTTCTCAGAAGCTCGCCGTGCGACTCGAACACAAATACACAAAAGGAGGTCTCACGTGGGACGCCTTGAAAGGAACTGACCGCACGAAAGCACTCACGTTGGCAGAGGCGGCTGCCCAATCGGGATGCCATGCGTTTTTGGCGCTGCTCACGTTTTGGGAGTCTGGTTCATCGGAAGGGGATGAAGATGGCTATGGATACGGGCGACGCGGTCGAAGTCGTTCGTGGGACGATGAAGAATGGGACGATGACGATGATGACAACGATGAAAGTGGCGTGAGCCTCAAATCAGCGGACGACACAAACGACGGCGGCATCAGCGGCAAGTACGAGATGGGCGAAGTCTACGACGAGAGCCTGTCCGCCGAACAACTGATTGGCATCAACGGCGAGTCATTTCCTGTCGGCGCGTTGCTTCTCAAAGAGCAAGAGATTGTGCCGCCTGACTCTCTCCGACTGGTCAAGCCGGAGGAACAGCACGAAGGCTTCACCGGGAATGCCGGGATGACTTTGGAACGCTGGTATCGTCACGCGGTGATCCTGCTCTGGCCCGATCGGCTGCACTTCGATGTCCTTTGCAGTTGCGGCAGTCGTGAAGCGGCACTCGCACTTCCGTCGCTCGTGGCTCGCATGAATCGAGCCAACAAAGCCGAGGCCGCTGTGCTGAGAACTCAATGCGTCCGATTTGCCGACCGTATCATGGCCAACTGGCCCAAACTCGATTACGTCGGTCCCTCGTATGACTCCCGCAACCGGAAACTCACCGATGAGTCTAATGTTGGTATGCAGCTCCTCAAATCGCTGCTCGCACTCGAAGAGGCCGATCTCATCGTGGACTTCGTGACGAACGTCCTCGCACGCGATGCGTCCGTCAATCCGGGGAAGTTGCTAGCGACGGCGTGCAAGACCGTCGGTTGGACGAGATTGCGAAAGCCGCTCGAAGCGATCTTCGCTTCCATCAGTGAAGCGGCTCTCTCACGAAACATCCGCTTGTTGGAACACCTCTGCACAGCAACTGTAAGCGACCGCAGCGCTTCCAAATCACAGTCCAAATCGGCGAGCTTTAAATCGAAAACTAAAGCTGTTCCGGTTGAAACGAATTCCACTCGCTACGATTGCTGTCGCAGCCTCGCAACCAGAGTCATCAACGCATTGGTGCGACTCGACTCCACGAAAGAAAAAGGCTCGTACTACGGGAACGACATCAACCGTACCGCCTTATTGACCGAACTGACTCGCGCACTCATCGCCACCGACCAACACGATCTGCTGTCGCAAGTCATCGAACACACGCTGGCGATCCCTGAAAAATATCCGCTCATCACCGCGCATGTGGTCGCGTTGAACGAACTTGCCAAATGGTTGCAGAAGCATCTCACACAACCCTGCGCCGCTGTGACCAATTGGATCGCCGCCATCTCATCCCAACTGGCCACTCGCACCACCAGCGAACCGCAACCCCCGGCCGATTTCCGCCGCCCGGCCACGCTCAAGTGCTCGTGTGCCGATTGCAAGTTGGTCAACACGTTCCTCACCAACCCGTCTGCCTCCACGCACCGCCTGCGTGCCAGACAACAAATTCGCGATCACGTCAACAACAACATCCGCAACTCCGAGTGCGACCTCCAAACAACCACCGACACCAAAGGTTCGCCGCACACCCTGGTCTGCACCAAAACCACCGCATCATTCGAGCGCAGCCTGAAGACCTATCACGAAGATGTGAAGCACCTCACATCGATCCGATTACTGTCTGAGAGCCTGTCGGACTGACATCGGACAAAGAACTCGGATTGATGTCCAAACCCGATCGGACGTGATTTGCGAGATCGGCACTGTTTCCGAGTTTCTTGTGCTGCGCACCCCGGTTGCTCCAACCGGGAACACCCGCGCGATGATGATTGTGGAAGCGGCCAAAATCCGAAAGTGATCGCTCTCGCCACGCTTCGATGAAATTTTCCGCACGATCGTTTAACCGCACACCGCAGACACGCGCATTTTGAATCAAGGCCGTGGCATGTGCGGCCCGCGTATGCCACTAGGCTCAACTTCGGAGGGAACAAGAAGGTCAGAGTAAACAAAATGTTCAGGATTCTTTTTTCGGTGTTCCTCTTGGCCTCGTTGAGCATTCGAGGCCAAGCCGAACCACGCTGCTCTTAACCCAGCGATCCACCAAACGGCAGACCTCGGTGAATGCAGGTTCGCAGAGCTTTGACCTCGGCCTCACTTTCCGGACGGTTCACCCAGGTTCGCCAAGTTTGTGGCAACGCTGGATCGTCAGGAATGGCCAGCCAGCGGCACTCGCCGAGTGGTTGCTGACGTGCATGGGCCGACCCCCAGAGCCAATCTTCGGCCTCGCTCTGTCTCGCCCCTTTTTCTCCGCGAGACCGGCTGCTCAGAAAGATTAGGTACTTTGATCGCTGTTGAATTGACCGATGCCTGAGCCGGTTGCGGCTGAGCACTCGGTCGCCCAAAGGTGATTCACAGCGTGAGGCTCAGCGAGGCCACGAACCAGACGGTCGAGAGTCGTGGGAGTTTGCGGTCAATCGCCATGCAAAGTTCCTGTTGCGAATCGGTGGATCCAACCATCCTCCGTATATAACTCGCCGGGCAATCCATCACTTAATGTGGCCACATCGGTCAGTTCACCTGATTCGTTTCTTAACGCAAGACGTAGCTTCAATTCGCTGTCAAACAGGCAAAGTAAATAATGCATGCAAGTATCGACAATCTTTGGGACCAAATCTTGGACTCCCTCGCGGGTCTTCTGATCAAGCGACGCAAATAATTTTTGAGATTCTTGATCTCGCATTTGGCCGGTGAGAACGCGGTTTCATTGATCAACCGCTCGATCACGTGCCTCGTGCATCAGCAATTGCCCACAAATATCTAAATCTTGAGAATTCATATTTCACCTAATTTTAGTTCAGAGACAGAAAGCGTACGTGCGGAACTACCGCATACGGTTCTTGTCTTGGATGATGATGACCAACGCCGCAACTTGATAAGTGCGACTTCTCGCACGCCGAGAAGTCCGCGCAACCTGGAAGCCCGGCGCTGTGTTCGGTCCAGTAGCAACTGCTTGACGTTCTCCTTGGTCAGCCCCCTTCCCTCCATCGACTCCGCTGACAGCGAGCCGCTGTCTTTGTTCGCCGACTTCTGCGGTACTATGAAGCTGTCTGACTCCCCGGAACGTACATGTCGGACGTACGGCATCGCACCTTCTCCAACCGATCCGTGGCGTGAGCAGCGGATGTTTCCGGGGCCTCCCGGCTTCCGTGAGGAAAGTTTCCAGCCATGCGTGTGGTCTCAGACTCCGTGGGGGCGACATCGAACTTGCCATGAATGCTCGACATCACTGTTGCCTTCCCCTTGTCAGGACAAGGTCGGCCACCGCAAAAGGAATGCCCCGTCAATCAATCACAGCGGAGCTCAATACACAGCCTGGCTGTGCCTCTGTGAACGCTTCGACTTGGCAGTTGCCTGACAAGACGCATCACTCAAGGCCGAGGTGACTGGCTAAGTCTTCTCTCGTGCGACTCTTTCATTCGCGACTCTCCTCCGGCTTACGCCGGCGCACCCTGACACCTTTTATTTTCCCGCCGCTGGTCATGCCGCGAGGGCTGCGACTTTTGATGTCGACGTTGTGGTCGAGACGACGGTTTCTTACGTTGAGCCATCCTTGGCTCTCCTGATGAGTTGTTGTTTGCACAACACAAAGCATCAGTGATGAGCCAAGTTTCTTCAAACCCCAATCGCCAACAAGCTGGCGATCAAAGTTCGCCTAAAGTGCAGTGCTTATGAAACCCACTCTCACTCTTCTCACTGCCCTGCTAGTCGCGCTTCGTGCCGTAGTACCCGCCGGCGCTCGTGAATTGCCTCTCGCGTTTGTCAAAAAGCATTGTGTGGAGTGTCACAACGACTCCACCTCTGAGGGCGGCTTCCGGGCGGATCTTCTCGGAAAGGAACTTGTGGACTCGGCGAATCACAAGGCTTGGAACCGTGTGCTGGTACGGGTGCAAAGCGGCGAGATGCCCCCCAAGGATGCGTCACGTCCGCCGGAAACGGAGGTCGGCGCGGCGCTCACGGCGCTGAAGACAGCGTTTCATGAGGACGCGCAGATTCGTCACCGCGAGGCCGGGCGCGTGCGAGTGCGGCGGCTGAATCGGTTGGAGTACGAGAACACGGTTCGCGATCTGCTCGACATTGATACGTCGCTCCGCGATCTGTTGCCGCAGGACGATTTGCGAGACGGCTTCGCGAATCAGACGGCAGCGTTGGGCATCTCGCCGGTTCACATTCAGCAATACATGGCGGCGGCGGATCGAGCGATCGAAGCGGCCAGCGTGCGGCAGGCTCGGCCCGAGACGAAGTCGCATCGCTTCGCCTTCAACCACGAAGCGGAGAAACCGTGGTCGGCGTACGCGCACAACCGCCTGCAATGCAACTTACATGGCGAGAACCTGCACTTCTTCCTCGACACGCACATCGAAGTACCGGTCACTCTGCGACAGTTTGAAGCGCTGACTCGCGAGGCGCCGGGCCGGTATCGCATCCGCATCACAACGGAATCGCTCGACACGACTGGCGGCGAAGATCTGATCTACAGCGTGTGGATCGCGGCGGGCGGAAAGCGGAAGGAGTTGATCGGTCACTTCGACGCACTGCATCGCAAAGAGAGCGTCGTTGAGCTGACTCGTTCCTTCGAGCGCAGTGAAACGATCATCGTCGCGCCGTATCGCATGTCGAAGGTGCGGATCGACTCGGGCTACAGCGTCTATGCGCCGGACAAGCCGGAGAAGATTCCGAAAGGTTGGCACTTCATCAGCAACCCCAATCCGCCCATCGCGACCGTCGGACCGGCGATCGTCATAAAGCCGATCGAGATCACCGGGCCGCTGCTGGATCAGTGGCCGCCGTCAGGACAGCGGCTGCTCTACGGCGACGATGCTGAGTTGGCTCCTGTTTCCGAGATCGCCAAAGCGGCGCGAGTGCCGGAAGGGATTCTGCGTCCGGTGCGCGGCTATCAGCATCTCAAGGATCCGCTCACAGTGCGGTTGCCGACGGACAAGACCGAAGCCGCCGTGCGCGACGCGCTCACTCGCTTCATCAGCCGCGCCTTCCGTCGACCTGCGACTGCTGACGAGGTCGAGCTGTATCACGCGATGGCTCGCGCGCGACTGGCGAAAGGCGAGTGTCTTGAAGTCGCGATGAATGCCGCGCATCGAGCGGTGCTGTGCTCGCCGGAATTCATATTCCTCGTCGAGCACGGTCCGAAGTTGAACAGTCACGAGTTGGCCGCGCGACTTTCGTACTTCCTGTGGCGTTCGGCTCCTGATGAGTCTCTTCGGAAGCAAGCTGATTCGGGCGAACTCACCAAACCCGACGTGCTGCGAAACGAAGTCGCGCGACTGATTGCTTCGCCGCGCTTCGACAACTTCGTTCGAGACTTTCTGGCTCAGTGGCTCAACCTGCGTGAGATCGATGCCACGACGCCGGACCGCGATCTCTTCCCCGAATACTTCGAATCCATTCATGACGGGCGGCAAGACGTGCTGCTGCATGATTCGATCGTCGGCGAGACTCGCGCGTTCTTCCGCGATCTCGTCGAGCGTGATCTCGGAGCCGCGCAGCGCGGCGCGGCATGCGTTTCTGAATCAACGACTCGCCGAGCACTACGACATGCCGCTGGTGAAAGGTGCCGGCTTGCGTCGAGTGGACTTGCCTGCCGACAGCGTGCGCGGCGGGCTGCTGACTCAGGCGAGCATTCTGAAAGTGACCGCGAACGGCGCGAACACATCGCCCGTGCTGCGCGGAGCTTGGTTGCTTGAGCGAGTCATCGGCACGCCCGTTCCGCCCCCGCCGCCGAATGCTGGCGGCATTGAACCCGACACACGCGGCGCGACGACCATCCGCGAGCAACTTGCCAAGCATCAGTCCGTGAAGACGTGCGCCGGCTGTCATCAGAAGATCGACCCGCCCGGCTTCGTGCTCGAAGCGTTCGACCCGATCGGTCGTTATCGCGACTACTATCGCACGACTGAAACCGGCCAGAAGCTTCCCGAGCTCCGAGTCTTCTCCGGCTCTGACTATGGCGGCGCGAAATTTCTCAAAGGCCCGTCGGTCGACACTCGTAGCCAACTTCCCAACGGCACCGACATCCCCGACGTGCGAGCCTACAAAGCCGCGCTGGCCACTCGACCGGAACAACTCGCCCGCAGCCTGGTGCGTAAGCTCGCCACCTTCGCCACGGGAGCAAGCGTTGAGGCCGGAGACGAACTGATCGTCGATGCCATTTTGAAGAAGTCTGAAGCGTCTGGCTTCGGTCTCCGCACACTGATTCAAGAAGTCGTGCAGAGCGAATTGGTCACGGAGAAGTAAAGTCTTGGACTGCGGCAGCCTGCTGCCGCTTTGTCTTCAGCAGCCTGCTGCTGAAGAGACTGGTGTGTTAATTAAAAGTTAAGTGAATTCAGACATTCGTTTTCCATCAATCAACTACTCAAAGCCGTCCAACAGCAGGCTGTTGGACGGAAAGCGGCAGCAGGCTGCCGCAGTCCAAAGGGGAGTTTTCATGGAGCTTCCGGATTCCGAGCAGACAGCGAAGGGGACGCTGGATTGGCCTCATGCGCCGCCGCATCGGTTGTCGGAAGCCGGGGTCTATTTCCTGACGACTCGGACTCGGGATCAGAAGCATCTGCTTGCTGACGATGACATGAAGGATTGGTTCGAAGCGAAGCTGCTCGAACTGGCTGCCGAGTTCGGCTGGCGTTTGGAAGCGTGGTGTGTATTGTCGAATCACTATCACTTCGTGGCACACAGTCCGGTCGGAGTGGATTCGGCGGAGTCGCTCAGTGCGATGATTCAGAAGCTCCATAGCCTCACGACGAAGGAGTTGAACCGTCGGGATAAGACACCGGGAAGAACGCGGCTATGGCAGAACTTTCGAGAGACTCATTTGACCTTTCAGAGGAGCTATCTGGCTCGACTGAATTACGTGCATCAGAACGCAGCGCATCACGGATTGGTCCGAGTGGGCTCGGATTGGAAATGGTGCAGCGCGAAGAAATTCAAAGAGTCGGTGACCTCGGCATGGCTCAAGACGATCGCGAGCTTTAAGTACGACGAAATCGCCGCCGAAGACGGTGAATGACTTTTGGACTGCGGCAGCCTGCTGCCGCTTTGGCTTCGACAGCCTGCTGCCGAAGAGACTGGATTTTGAACTACACAGGTTTGAGTTCAGAATTTTGGGAATTGGAAATCACAAACTCAAAGCCGTCCAACAGCAGGCTGTTGGACGGAAAGCGGCAGCAGGCTGCCGCAGTCCAAAGGAATTTTTATGACATCGCTTCCGCGTCGTCTGTTTTTGAAGAGCACCGGTATCGCCATTGGTTTGCCGTTGCTGGATTCCATGCTGCCTTCACGAGGGCGCGCTGCAGAGCAAGCCGCTGCGCCTCGGCGCATGGTCTGCATTGGGGTGCCCTTCGGCTTTGATCCGGCGGCTTTCGTGCCGACAAAGACGGGGCGCGATTATGCGTTGCCGTCGCACCTCACTCATCTCGCGGACTTTCGGAATGACTTCACGGTGATCAGCGGGTTGAGCCATCCCAACACTGGGGGCGGCGGGCATAAGGCCGAGGCCGTGATGCTCACCGGCGCGCCGTATCCCGATTACTCGCACAACCTCAAGAACACGATCTCGGTCGATCAAGCTTTCGCCACTCGGTTTCGCGGCGAGACGCGCTACGAGAGCTTCGTGCTGAGCACTCAAGGGCAATCGCTGTCGGTCACGGCCAATGGTGTCGGAATTCCTGCCGTCGATCAGCCGTCGGCGGTCTTCAAGAAGCTGTTCCTCGCTGCGAGTCCCGCCGAGATGGAAGCTGAATTACATCGCATTGACGAAGGCCGCAGCATGCTCGACTTCATGAGCGATCGCGCGAAGAACCTCAATCGGCAGATCAGCACCGCCGATCGGCAGCGCATTGACGAGTATTTCGAATCGGTCCGCGACGTCGAACGCCAACTGAAGATGTCGCGCGAGTGGGTTAACCGACCCAAGCCCGCAGCGATTGCCGGCGAACCGCGTGACGTCGCCGACAATCAGCAGCAGAAGGCGAAGTTCCAACTGATGATCGACATGATCCATCTCGCGCTGGTCACGGACTCCACCCGAGCGATGAGCCTGATGACCTTTGGCATGCATCACGATCTGTCGCATCACGGCAAGGAACCGAAGAAGCTCGCCGCTTGCCGTCAGGTCGAAGTCGAGCTGATGCAAGCCTTCGGCGGTCTGCTTGCCAAGCTCAAGAGCGCAAAGGAAGGCGGCTCAACGCTGCTCGACTCGACGATGGTGTTGATGACCAGCAACCTGCGCGATGGCAACACGCACTGGACCTACAACCTGCCCTCGATCCTTGCTGGCGGCGGCTTCAAACACGGCCAGCATCTCGCGTTCAATCGGCCTTATCTCGAAGAGGTGAATCAGGAACTCAACGCGAAGCCGGACTCCAAATTCAACCCCGAGAAAAAGATCCCGCTGATGGGCCAAGACCAGCAGCCGCTCTGCAACCTCTACACGTCGATGCTGAAAAAAGGCGGCGTGCAAATCGACCGCTTCAGCACCGCCACCGGGCTGCTCGAAGGACTTGTGTAAGAGATGGCTCAACAGTTGAAACGAATGAGTCGACTTCCCGCTAGCGAGACAGGAACAGGCGGCCCCATGTCGCATGCACTCAACCTCTCACGTCGCCGACATCGACCTGCCCGACACCCGCCTGCCGCAATTGCAGAAATTCGTGCATCTCAAAACCTTCACGCTCGTCCGCTACGGCAAAGGCTACCCCGACGAAACGCAGGCCAAAGTGAAGGCCAAGCGGCCAAGGTGGGCGTGAAGTTTGTGCAGAAACAAAAGGAGAAGAAATGATCCACGTCATCGCCACGATTGAACTCGCGCCAGGCACGCGCGAAACATACCTGACCGCGTTCCGGAAAATCATTTCCGATGTCCGCGCAGAGAAGGGCTGCATCGAATACGGCCCCGCTGTGGATGCCCAAACTGATCTGTCCAATCAAGCCAAGGTCGGTCCCGACAAGGTCGTCGTCGTGGAGAAGTGGGAAGACCTCGCCGCACTCAAGGCGCACTCGGTTTCGCAGCACATGCAAGCCTATCGCGTCAACGTCAAAGACTACGTTCGCGGCGTGCATTTGCTGGTGCTCGACCCGGCCGAATAAGTCGATCACGAGAGATTGGAAGAGGCAAATCCCCCCGCGCGCTCAGCGAGACGTTCCACACAAAACTGGAGCACAACACGACCATGAAATGCCGCTGACTTCGCAACCGCCGGCCAACCACGGCGAAACGACTGATGGTGAGCCGACGCTCGAAGGGCGACCTTGCCACACCCTACAAATCTCAGCCTTGCGGATTAAGGATTCTCGATGAAACCCAACCTTGCCATTCTCGTCGTACTCGCGTTCTGCAACTCGGTGTTCGCCGAGATCAAAACGGAAACTGTCAGCATCACGATGCGTGACGGCACTAAACTTGCGACCGATGTGTATCGCGATGATTCGGCACAGCCGGCTCCGGTTGTTCTCATTCGCACGCCGTACGATCGAACGAAACAGCAAGGAATGGGCGAACGTTGGGTCAAAGCGGGCTATGTCTTTGTGGCGCAGGATTGTCGCGGCACGCGGGCGTCTGAAGGCGCATTGGCTCCGTACAACAACGAGGGTCAGGATGGCTACGACACCATCGAATGGGTTACGGGGCAACCGTGGTGCAACGGGCGAGTCGGCATGGTCGGGGGTTCGTATGTTGGAGCCGTGCAGTGGCAGGCTGCGGTGGAGAATCCGCCGGGGCTCGCCGTCATCGCTCCCCAAGCCACGTGGAGTAGTTTTTACAGGAACCTGTATTTGGGCGGCTCAGTGCGGCTCGGCTTGATCTCTGGCTGGATCGCGGGCAACACGCCGAAGCCCGAGAGTGTGAAACCCGCCGACATGAATGACGCTTTGATGCGTCTGCCGCTCAGTGATATCGACGAAGCGATCGGTTGGCCGATGCCGTGGCTGGATGCGTATCTCACTCATCCCGAGCCGAATGGTTTTTGGACGCGGCTCGATC
>JAPLNX010000600.1 GCA_026400935.1 Planctomycetia bacterium
AACCTGACCACCGCCCATGCACTGGCCGTTCAATCCTCTCGCAGGTAAGACCATCAACCGGAGAGCCGGATGCGGGAAACCCGCCCGTCCGGTTCGGAGGGAGGGGCGACCGAAATCAATCGGTCGTTCCTACCCCTATCACACTCGATCTCAACGGCGGCCAAGTTCGCGTGCGTGATGCGAACGGCGTGGTGGTTCAATCGTACCCACAGAGTGACAACGATTTTCTGCTAATCAACGGCACCGACGCGGGCGACGAGACTCTGATCGTCGATTTTTCGGGGGGCAACCCGATTCCGTTCTTTGGTTTGGCATTCGACGGCGGCGAAGGGCTGAATGACAACGATTTTGTGAGGGTTCAGGGCTACAACCTGAATACGGCGGATGGAAACGCGGATGTGATTGTCAATCACGACGGGGCTGAAAACGGCTTCGTGAACTTTGCAGGACTCGGAACGATCTTCTTCGACAATATCGAACCGTTGATCTTGGCCGGTACGGCGGCGGACTTGGTCATCAATTTGCCAGCGGGGGGGAACCCGGATGTGTTGTTGGCGAATAACACGCTGGCCAATTTCCCGCTGGATGGGACGAACGCTGTGGATGGTCGTTCGGCCATTGATGGTTCCACGTTTGAATACACCGAGTTTGTGAATCCGACGAACTCGTTAACGATCAACTTGGGGAACAACGGCGACACTCTTACGATCGGAGCGATGGATGCAGGGTTTGCTCCGACCGCGAACTCGACAATTCAAGGTGGTGCGGCCAACGACACGCTGGTCGGTCAGAACGCGACCGCCACGTGGAATCTCACGGCACCAATCCGCACCTACGTTAGCGGTGGCCTCACCTGGCAGATCTCCAGCTTGGAGACTCTGCAAGGTGGTAGCGGCGTGGATACTTTCAACGTCACCGCTCCGCACGCGGGGAGCCTGTTGGGTGGACTCGGCAACGACATCTTCAGGATCGACTCGCAAGTGACCCTGAGCCTCGGCGTGGGTGGTGTGGTCAATGGCCAAGGTGGTTCCGACACACTGCAAGGAAACATCATCAGTGCGGTGGTCATCACCAACGCAGATGCCAACGGCTTTGACGGAACGGAAGCGGACATCGTCGGTGGCTTCAACGACGTGGAAACGATCAACGGCAACGGCGGTGCGAGCAGCACCATCACCGGCAACAACTCGTCCGCGATTTGGGACTTGGACGGAACGCCGACTTACACGACCAACGGCAACACGCTGAATGTTTCGGCTTTCGGCACGCTGATCGGTGGCAATGTCGATGACCGCTTCAACGTCACGGCACCAAGTGCCTTCACACTGCAAGGTGCGGTTGGAGACGACATCTTCGATATCGACGCGGTCCTGACCGGCAACGTCGATGGCGGACTTGGCAGCAACACACTGCAAGGAAACGTCTTCACCAATTCGGTGATCACGAACCTGGATGGCACCGGAGCAGACGGCACAGCGCTCGGTGCTGTCACCGGCGGCTATGTCGAAATCGACAACCTGTTCGGCACTGCGGCTGTGGGTGGAACGCTGACCGGCTTGCCTAACGCCGTGAGTACTTGGAATTTGTCGCTAGCTCCGACCTACGTGGTCGGTGCCAACAGTGTCGGCTTCAGTGGCTTCAGTGGCTTCAGTAATCTGCAAGGTGGCACGGCGCTGGATACCTTCAACGCGACCGCCAACAACAGCAATTACAACATCTTCGCTGGCGATGGCGACGACGTCGTTGTGGTCGCCGCAGGTGCCACGCTGACTGGCAACGTCAACACGGAAGCGGGGAACGATACGGTTCGCTTCGCAGCCAACACCGGCAATATCGTCGGTAACGTGAACTTCGGATCGAGCGGCACGCTGGATTACTCGGCTCTCGCGTCGCCGGTTAGCGTCACGCTGAATGCGGTCGGTGTGCCCGACGGCTTCAATGGCTTGGCGGGTGGAGCGTCGCTGATCAGCGGCACGTTCAGCAACCTCACGACTCTGCTAGGTGGAACCGGCAGCGACACGCTGACTGGTCAGAACGCAGCGGCGACTTGGCAGTTGAATGGCCTCCTTGGATTCCAAGGTGTCTATCAATCGGGTGGCCAAAGCCTGAGCTTCAGCGGCCAGAACTCGCTGGTTGGTAACCTGTTGTTTATAGCTAACTTTCTGGCAGAGTTTTAAAAATCTGGAAAGCGATCGCAAGGTCGTGCATTCGGCGGAGTCCAAGCCAGAATGGCAGCGGGCCTGGCGGGCGTTCGGTGGCACGGTTGTTGTATCCGCCAAGCG
>JAPLNX010000336.1 GCA_026400935.1 Planctomycetia bacterium
CAGGATGCTGTCGGCGCTGGCGGTACCGATGAGCGTGTCGTTTCCAGCTCCACCATCAATCGTGACGTCGAAGTGAGTCAGGATAACCGCGTTGCCGTTGATGCGGTCGTTGCCATCACCGCCGAGCAACAAGATGTCGCTGTGGCCGGTCATGTTGGTTGCAATCGTGATGACGTCGTTGCCAGCACCACCATCGACGGTGATGTTGTCAATGTTGATGGTCGAGACCGCTTGTCCGGTTCCCGAAGCGACCTTGTATTTGAAGCTGCCTGTCTGTGACAAAGTCAGGTTATCGTTGCCGCTCGTGCCCAGGACGACGAGTGTGTCTTCGCCGCTTGTGCCATTGGCCGTTTCAGAAACGTCGTCGCTGTGCCAAATCAACTCGTCGTCACCGACGCCACCGACCATGGAGTCGAGTCCAGCACCACCGTCGATCGTGTCGTTGCCAGCACCGCCATCAACTTGGTCTGCACCGTCGTCGCCATTAACGACGTCGTTTCCATCTTCACCGTTGACGCAGTCACCACCAGCTCCACCGCTCAGCGAGTCGTCATCGTGACCACCATAGATTTTGTCAGCGTCGTCGCCGCCGTCCACGGTGTCAGCACCATCGCCGCCGTAGATCGTGTCGGAGTCTGCTTCGCCGTAGATCTCGTCGTTGCCAGCTCCGCCGTTCACTTCATCGAAGCCGTTCCCAGCAGTGATCGAGTCATCGTCGTTACCACCATTGATCAAGTCGTTGCCGTCGCCGCCGCTGATCGTGTCGTCGCCGTCCTCGCCGTTGATTTCATCGTTGACAGAGCTGCCGATGATCTCATCGTTACCAGCGCCACCATTCACGGTCACAAGGATGCCGTTGCCGTTATCTTCTGGACGCTGAAGGTTATCGAACCCCGAATCTGCGATCGCACTGATGTCGATCTCTTCATCGCCGACATCACCGGTAATTACCAAGCTTGTGATTTCGCTCGCCAGTACATCAAGAGTTGTATCCGTAGAGACATTCGTAGCCCCATCGAGTACCGTCACTATCGCGTTGCCGGAAGAGTCTACCGACAGCGACAACTCGTCGTTCGCATCAATGGAAAGGTCAATGTCCGTCGCCAGAGGCAATGAATTTATCGTGAGAGTGAGAAGCGCGCGGCTTTCCAATTGTTCGAGTTGAACCAGCGCACGACGTGAGTGACGCAAGCTGGCTCGCTTCAATGACTGCTTCAACGAATTCAACCAAGAAACTCCACGCATCTTCAATCTCCCTATTTAGGAAGCGGCCAATTGACGCCTAAGCCAGGCCGGCTTCGTGACCCATCTGACAACCCCAACAACGCCCCACTCCGAATGTCGTGAGGTCGCAGAAATACACGCCAAGCAGATCGTCAAGTGAAATCTCTAAACTCGACGGTCTTCGGTCGGTTGCACATGCCATTTCTCCATCGTCTGAGAGTCCCCCGGATCAGCGAAACGCTGCCGGATGTTCGGCCTCTTCGGACGGTGACGAGAGCAACTGCCGTGACGGTTCTCGCGACGGCAACACACTCGCGGGTGCTGACGATTTCCTGGTGGCATGGAGTTCGTCAGAAGTGTTACATCCGGCAGAGTCCACTGGGCCGCTGGTCTGTGATCAGTGTCAACCAACGCTATGGCCGTCAAAGTCGAAATAGTCTCACAATGCGATCCTGCTGATTCACGACGACCAACGGGATGATTACATTCCGCTGCTATCAATGGCCTAAGCCTCAAACAGGCGATGTCCCACAACCCCACCGAGCTTGCCTCGGTGGTAATCGGGCTTTTGCACTACGGCTGTTACAGCCGAAAGATTCGGTTCGTAGTGCAAAAGCCCCCGAGCCACCGAGACAAGTTCGGTGGGGTCACTTGATTGGGGCCTAACCCGAACATGAGTTTTGTCGTAAGGAAAATCACCGCATGAATCTGTCGTTGTCGGTCCGCATTGCTGAAGCTCCTTGTAAGACCAAGCTCAACGTCCCGTTTCGAGACCTCGTCCAACTTGGTACAGAGTTGGGCTACAAAGCGATCTGCATGCGTGCGAGCGCTGGTGGAGTTGGAACGTCACGAGGCCAGCTAGAGCAAATGCGTGCCGAAGTTGTGCAGGCCGGCTTGCGAATTTCGATGGTGACCGCCGACAGCGACGTCCCGCTCAACAACGATCACGGGCCGGACAGCTTGAAGAACATCACGCCGAGTCTCGATGTCGCCGAGGCACTCGGCTGCGACTTGATCCGCGTTTGCCTGAAGACAGAGGCGGACATCGAACACGCGCGCCGAGCAGCGGATTTTGCGGCCGCTCGCGGCATTCGCCTGGCTCATCAATGCCATACCACGACATTGTTTGAAACGGTCGATCGTTCGTTGGAAGTGCTCGATCAAATCGGGCGGAGCAACTTCGGGCTGATTTACGAACCGGCGAACTTGATGATCTGCGGGGAGTCTTATGGCGTCGATACGCTGAAGCGATTCAAGCCGCATCTCATGAACGTCTACGTGCAAAATCATCGGCTCGACCCTGCTGGACCAGCCGACCTGGAGACGTGGTGCCTCGGCGTACGTCGTTTTCACCACATTCCGATTTGGGAATCGGGAGGGGTCAACTTCCCTGAGGTCGTCGCGGCGCTTCAGCAAATCGGCTATGAGGGCTGCATCACGATTCATCAAGCATACGCCGAACTGATGGGCCCGCGCGAAGCGGCCGTCGAGACGGCTCGGTACTTCCGATCGCTCGGTGGAATCGTTTGAACGTCGAAATTTCCGCCGTCCGCCCTCCCCCCTTGGCCTTCAATCACCACTGACTAACCCATGCCGTATCCGCCCCGCGCGATCGTCCTCACGCTTGACCGACTCAGTCGGCGGTGCCTCAGCTTTTATGGGCACGAATGGATTGAGGCTCCGAACTTGGAGCGACTCGCCGCTTGTTCGGTTGTTTTCGACCAACACTTCGGGACCGCTGCGGACGCGATTGGTCAGAGCGACGAAACGTCTGCATTTTGGACACGTCTGCGCGAGGCCGGTGTCGAGGCAAGACATGTCGCCGAGAAATTCGCTCCGTCAGAGAATGACTCGACCGAAAGCGACACTCAAAATTTCGAAGGTGACTCTGTCGATTTAGAGACGACCCCAATGGCTCGCTTGATGGTCGAGGCCAACCAAGCGTTGACCGAATTGGCGGCGCGGCCGGACACTTCTTGGCTACTTTGGCTGAAGTCCGCCGGGATCACGTGGCCGTGCGTCGCCACGGAAGAGTTTGCCGAACTGTATGCCGACGAACTCGAAGGAGACCAAGGTGAGTTTGCCGACGAGATCCGATTGGCCGAGGTCGCTTACGCCGCGTGCGTGACCCAACTGGACCATCTCGTGGGTCGATTGCTTACGACGATTGAGCAGCTATTTCGCGAGGATCCGCCGCTACTGATGCTCGCCACACTGGCTGGCGAGTCGTTAGGCGAATCAGAACCTCTGCCGCTGGAACATGTCGATACATCGCCATCGCCGGAGACTTGGAAGTTACGTGACGAAATGGTTCACACGCCGTTGCTGATCAGGCAATCCGCCACAGGTTCCGTGGGCAGCCGTCGGCAAGAACTGGTTCAAGTGAGCGATCTACTACCGACGCTGCTGGATTGGTTTCAGGCAGGCTCAAGGCCATTTGCAGCTGCCCTCGATCAACAACTCAATAGCCGAAGTTTGCTGCCGTTAGTAGGCAACGAAGAATTCAGCTGTCGCGAGGCAGTCTTTCTGCGCGACGACGAAGGGCACGCCGCAATGCGGACACGTGACTTTCTCTTAGTGGAACGTGAGGCGGCGGAGTTACTCGGTTCGGTAAGTAGTTCCGAGCGAACCGACGCCGTCGATTTTTCGTGCCAATTGTTTCTCAAGCCCGAAGATGTTTGGGAGGTCAACGACGTCGCCGAACAGAATCCGGAAAAGGTCGCCGTAATGCGTGATGCCTTGCGCGAGTGGTTGCGACGCGAGTAGTTTTCGACCGTAAAGAGCCGTTGGTCGCGGGCTGGCAACACTGGCTCGGTTTTCGGGGCACCGCTAGAGTTCTGCCCGCCCTTCGACGGGCATTGGACTTCAAGACGCAGCGTACGGCACATGGAATGTGCCTATTACTAATCGGGATGACTCAATGACTGATGACGTGAAAGTGGCTGAGACAACACAGGATTCGATTGGCAAACTCAGCAAGGCATATCGCGAGATTCGCGAGCAAATGTCGCAGGTCATCGTGGGGCAGTCGGATGTGATCGACCAGTTGCTCATCGCGATGTTTTGCCGCGGACATTGCTTGCTGGAAGGGGTGCCGGGACTCGCCAAGACGTTGATGATCAGCACGCTGGCCCGTTGCTTGTCGATGTCGTTCGCGCGCATTCAATTCACGCCCGACTTAATGCCCGCCGACATCACCGGCACTGAGGTGTTGCAAGAAAACAAATCGACCGGCGTTCGCGAGTTCCGGTTCATCACCGGCCCGCTGTTTCACAACGTCATCCTGGCGGACGAAATCAACCGCACTCCGCCGAAGACGCAGGCCGCGTTGCTCGAAGCGATGCAGGAACGGCAAGTGACCGTCGGCCAAACGCGACACATTCTGGCCGATCCCTTCTTCGTGCTCGCCACACAGAACCCGATCGAGCAAGAAGGAACGTACGCGCTCCCGGAAGCTCAGCAAGACCGCTTCATGTTCAAAGTCCACGTCGGCTATCCGAGCTTCACTGAGGAAAAGCAGATCGCCAAACAAACCACGAGCCTGCACAACGACAAGGTCGAAGCGGTCCTCTCCGACGACGAGATCATCGAACTGCAACGGATCGTGCGACAAGTTCCGGTCACCGATCACGTCGTCGAATACGCGCTCGCTTTAACTCGTCAAACGCGCGTGCGACAAGACGGCACACCGGACTTCATCAACGAATGGCTGAGCTGGGGAGCCGGCCCGCGCGCCGTGCAGTACTTGCTCCTCGGCGGCAAAGCCCGAGCATTACTGCAAGGCCGTCTGCACGTCAGCACCGACGACATCCAAGCGATGGCCCGCCCAGTCCTGCGTCATCGCATCGTTCTCAACTTCGCCGCCGAATCCGAAGGGATCACCCCCGACCGCGTCATCGACCGCCTGATTGAAGGAACTCCCGCCAAGGAAGGGGAGCTCAGCCGCGATCCTCGGTTTCAGAAAATTTTCGCGGCGTGAGTCAGGTTCATGATTGAACGATTGCTCTGCGGGAAAGTCGTGTCGCGCGGTTTCGTTTCATTGGTCAGGGCAGTATTGATACTCGTGACGGGATGGCTGGCCATGAAAACTTGGAGCGTTCGCGGAGTGATAGCGGTGCTGGCGGTCGTCGTTCTCGTCAACGGTGTTCGGGCCGCCGAACTCGGCTTACCGGAGAACTGCATCGAGCTAAAGAGCGTGCCGCCACTAGCACTCATTAGCCACACTTGGTCAACGCGGGATTCGGTTCTTTTCGGTATCGACAGTCCGAATCGACGGCTGAATCCCGGTGAAGCGGTCCCCTTCATCGCATGGGATTCGCGAACTGGAAAATGGCTCGCGCGGATGTCGGTCCCCGATCCGAAGGCGGCAGGTTGGAAGTTTTCTCCGGACGGTACGCTGCTGGCCATTCCGATTGTCAACAACACCCGGCCCGTTCAATTGTGGGAAGTCGGCCCGAAGGATAAGCAGGGCGTCCCGGCGCTACGACTACTCACCACTCTTCAACAGCGCAACCAACGTCCCACGCTGGCGGATCGCAAGGCGGAGGGACATGCCGGTTTCGGAGACCTTGTTGTTTTGGCTTGGACGCCCGACAGCAAGACGCTGCTGGCGCTGCATGACACTTGCAACACCGAGATTCAATTTTGGTCCCGCACAGACAAGCCGAGCATTTGGGACAAAACCGACCGTGATACCAAATGGAAACCGTGGGCCATCCTGGAATTTGAGCCACAACTCACGATGAATTTCACCGTCTCTCCGGATAACCGATCGCTTGCGGTGATCAAGTCAACTGGAAGTCGGGAGGGATCTGGGCAGATCTTCGACCTCGACACGGCAAAACTGCGAGAAGAATTTCAAGTCAAACGTCCCCCGAGAAAACCGTATGAAGGCTATACCTATCGCCTGCGATATTCGGACGACAGCAAGACTCTGGCGATCAGCGACGTTCGTTACTTGGCGCTTTGGGACACTGCTCCCTTGGCATCGCGACTCGAAATGGAGAAGCCGGATTTCCTCGATGAGTCCGATCACCCTCATCATCGCATGGCCTTCCTTCAAAATGACCGCTGGCTGCTGGCCGTGAAAAGTGCGAAGCGTGAGGACCGTCAACGCCTCAGCGGCGGGTTAATCCAGCTCCAATTTCGCGATGCCCAGAGCGGAGCGCTTCACAAAGAAGTTGGTTTTCCGAAGGAGCTTGGACTATTGAACGAGATTGAAAAGCTACCCGACGGACGAGTGATGACCAGTTTCGCGTCCCGCACGAAAAACACGAATTTCGAAGTGCGCCACGTTCTTTGGCAAACCGACGATCTACTCCAATACGCGGTCGAACACGGCACGCCGCCGCGGTGAATCTCGTCTTTCCAACCTGTGAGTGTTCAATCTGCCTTTGGAATCGTCATCTCATGCCACAAGTCGTCGTACTCGCTGGGTCGAACGGGGCCGGAAAGACCACGGCCTCGCGAGCCGTATTACGTGACGTGTTTCAAATTGGCACGTTCGTCAACGCAGACTTTATTGCTCAGGGTTTGAACGGCTTTGATCCGAATACCGTGGCTCTTCAAGCCGGTCGATTGATGCTGCAACGACTGCACGAGTTGGCTGCCGAGGAGCAGGATTTTGCGTTTGAAACGACACTGTCCGGTAAGACATACGCACCGTGGCTGCGATCGCTGCAGGATGCCGGTTATCGC
Organism: Planctomycetia bacterium; assembly: GCA_026400935.1. Classification (GTDB taxonomy): domain Bacteria; phylum Planctomycetota; class Planctomycetia; order Planctomycetales; family Planctomycetaceae; genus SXKJ01. The sequence continues at coordinate 6,922 of JAPLNX010000336.1, forward strand.
GTGTCATTGCTTTACTATTGGCTGGAATCACCAGATTTGGCCGTCGCGCGAGTGGCCGCTCGCGTCCGACGCGGAGGACATCATGTGCCGGAGGCGACGATTCGCCAGCGATGGACGAGAAGTGTCGAAAATCTGTTTCAACTCTATTTGCCGTTGGCGGATGACTGGTCGTTGTTCAACAATACGCACGATGGTGAACCGCGATTGATCGCGACGGGATATGCAGAAGTTGATGCCGACATCCACGATCCAGTCAGTTGGAACCTCATCACAAAGGCTGCGAATTATGATCGACCGAATTAAGAATCCATCTGTGCCAATCTCATCACAAGCCCTTGAAGCTGCGGCTCAGTTCGCCGCTCGCGAAGCGGTTCTAGAACACGCCCGGTTGGGATTCCCCGTCTGCAGCCTGGAGAACGGCCAAGTTCGGTGGTTCACGCCCGAAGAGACGCTCGCTCGACACAGCCAACCGCAACCCAAGTCACACCAAGAGTAGCTGTCGGATGTCACATCGCGATAAGGCGAGTGCTCAATAATGGCCTGTGACGCTTCACCCGCGAGTGACAATCGACCGTTCAAAGAGCTGCCGATTCTGGAAGACAAGGACGCTCGCAAAGTCATCCTGCTCTCGCCGCGAGGCGGATTGAAACTGGGCCTCGGTTGCGCAGTGAGCCTGTTCATTCCGGCGGGAGTTCTTTGCCTGCCACTGGTCGTTCCGAATGGCCGAGTTCATGAGCCGTGGCTGTGGGGCGGCTTTTTGTTGCTGGCAATTGTGGGGCCGGTTTGGGTGATCTGGCGGTCTCGCACGTTGCTCGACACGGAACACTTGCTGATTCTTGAGCATGACCGGATCACATTGCGAACGCGATCATTTCATCAAACGACTCATGAATTGGTTGACGTCAACGACGAGACGGTTGGTATTGGGCCGGGCAGCGGATTGACGACGGATGAATCGGTTCTGAAGGAAAGCAGCAACTCGACGACGATTGTGATTTGGGGACCGTCGGGAAGTTTGTTGCTCTTGGCGGAATCGGATGAGTTTCCTTGGTTGCAGAAACAGATTCACGAATGGCTGCGACGCCAAACCATGACGAGAGCAGAGCAGATAGACCGGCGAGAACTCGACGCTAACCGGCTTCGCTCAGCGGACATCGTCGAGATCGAGCAAAGGCGAGTGCCGCTGAGCGAGTCGCCAAGTGGCCTGAAAAAAACGGGAATCAGACAATCCCCGCCCGAAGGTTTGATCTCGATCTCCGAAGACGGTGAAACCGAGCTTCTGATTCACATCGCAGCCGGTGGTCCTGCCGTTGTGTCGTTTGGCTGGAATTCGATGGGCATGTCTCTCTTCATGATCGCGTTCAGTTTGTTTTGGTTTTTCGTCGTGCCGGATATGGGATGGGGACCGTTCGTGATTTGCGGCGCGTGTTGGTTGCTGACGGTTGTCGTTCTGTGTGTTTGGATTCGACGGTTGTTTGAAACGGTTGATATTGAGCTTTCACAGGGATGCCTGACCACGGTCAGCGCGTATCAAAGTTGTTGACCTGTTAGGACTTCCGCAAGGAAGTCGTCGTTCCAGCCGGCTATTTGCATTTTGCCTCGTAGGCTTTCTTTGAGCGGATGGTGTTTGAGTCGCGTGATGGCGAAGCGGCG
>JAPLNX010000280.1 GCA_026400935.1 Planctomycetia bacterium
ACACCGGCAAACCGACACAATCGCAGCCCGTAGCTCGGTTCTGCCCACCGCACCGGCGCATCACCCGCACCACAAAAATCCAACAAGCCGCACTCCAAATCTAATGGCAGGTTATTTCTTGGTCGTGGCACTAGCGAGATTCGTGAGGCGTCAGTTGCTTGAGCCTGGACTTGGTCGATTAGCGGTCGCGCTTCGGTGATGACATCATCTGCTTGTTGATGAAAGGCCGTCGGGTACAGCCAGAATTCATCGTGCTGAACTCGAAAGCTCTCGCAACCTTCGTGAATACCTCCTTTACGCAAGATCAACGATTGCCGACCTTGAGCAAGCGCGGCGCAGACAACAGCCCACTCTTTGAAGGCGATTTGATTTTGAGGAAGCATTGAATCGTTCTACTTGATACTCATCTTCAGACTCTTCACCAAGAATGCCCATTGATCTGCAACTTCTTCGATGATCTTGGAGGTCGGCTTTCCCGCACCGTGACCGGCTCTAGTTTCGATCCGAATCAGGTTTGGTGCATCGCCGGTTTGAGCGGCTTGCAGAGCGGCGGCAAATTTAAAGCTGTGACCAGGAACGACTCGGTCGTCGGTGTCGGCGGTCGTCACCATTGTCGCCGGATACTTCGTTCCCGGTTTGACGTTGTGGTAGGGCGAGTATTTGTAGATCGCTTCAAACTGCTTCGGATCATCGGCACAGCCGAAATCGTCCACCCAGAATCGCCCAGCGGTGAACTTGTGGAAGCGGAGCATGTCCATCACGCCCACGGCAGGCAGACACGCTCCAAACAGTTCTGGTCGCTGTGTCATACAAGCACCAACCAAGAGGCCGCCGTTGCTGCCACCTTGAATCGCCAGCTTCTCGGTCTTCGTGTATCCATTTTCGATCAGCCATTCGCCAGCAGCGATGAAGTCGTCGAAGACATTTTGCTTATTCAACTTCGTACCACCTTGATGCCACTCTTCGCCATACTCGCCGCCGCCGCGCAAATTTGGCATTGCGAAGACTCCGCCCATTTCCATCCAGCCCAAGCGAGCGACCGAGAAGTTCGGTGTCAACGAGATCGCGAAGCCGCCGTAACCGTACAACAGCGTCGGGTTCGAGCCGTCTTTCTTCAGCCCCTTTTTGTATGCGAGGAACATCGGCACGCGAGTCCCATCTTTGCTTTTGAAGAAGACCTGCTCGACAACGTAATCGTCCGGATTGAACTTCACTTTCGTTTGTCTGAAGAGCGTACTTTTGCCGGTCAACAGGTCGTAGCGAAAGATGCTCGACGGCGTCGCAAAACTTGAGAACGAATAGAATGTTTCTGTGTCCTCGCGACGCCCGCCAAATCCCGCTGCGGAGCCGATGCCGGGGAAGTCCACCTCTTGGACAAAGCTGCCATCAAGCTGGAAGAGTTTGACCTGAGTCTTCGCGTCCTTGAGATACGTCGTCACGAATTGATTCGCGACGATGTTGACTCCGACTAACGTTTCTTTCGATTCGGGAATCAGCTCTTTGAATTCTTTGGGATCGATCGGCTTACGCGTGTCGATGGCAATGACTCGTTTGCGAGGCGCGTTGAGGTCAGTCTGAAAATAGAAGACCGCGCCGTCGTTGCCGATGAAGCTGTACTCGTTGTCGAAGTTCTCAATGAGATCAACCGGCATTCCGTACGGCTCGAGCAGATCCTTATAGGCGATGCGATATTTGTCGTCAGTCCCTTTCCAAGTCGTGATGATCAAGTACCGACCATCTTCGGTGACTGACGTTTGAAAACCCCAGTCTGGTTGATCTGGGCGTTTGAAAACGAGCACATCCTCCGACTGCGGCGTCCCAATGCGGTGATAGAAGACCTTTTGATTCTTGTTGAGTCCTTGAAACGCAGCCCCTTCTTTCGGAGCATCAAAGCGGCTGTAGAAAAATCCGCGTGAGTCGTTCGTCCAAGAGACGCCACTGAACTTGATCCACTTCAATTCGTCCGCCAGTAAACGGCCGGAATCGATTTCAATGATCCGCCACGTGTTCCAGTCCGATCCCGCGTCGGCCACGCTGTAGGCGACATACTTTCCATCGTCACTAAAGGAGGTCGCCGCTAAGGCAACGGTCCCGTCCTTCGACCAAGAATTCGGGTCGAGTAGCACCCGTGGTTCGCCATCTAACTTGTCGAGCACATACAGTACCGACTGATTCTGCAGCCCGTCGTTCTTCGAGTAGTAATACCGCCCACCCACTTTCGACGGCACTCCGAACTTCTCATAGTTCCACAGCTCAGTCAACCGCTTCTTGATCGGTTCGCGTTGCGGAATCGACTCCAAAAACGAGAAGGTTAGTTTGTTTTGTGCTTCAACCCATTCGGCGACTTCTTTCGACTGGCGAACGTCGTCTTCTAGCCAGCGATACGGATCCGGGACTTTCACGCCGTGATGCTCGTCAACGTGATCCACTTTTTTCGTCGTGACGTAATTCATACGTTTCTCCTGCCCCAAGACACTCACCACGAAACTCGCCAGCACAATCACCGCCATCGCGGCTGTTTCCAGTCGTCGCATGGGACATCCTCCTCTTGTCTGTCTCTTGAAAAAATACCTCTCCCAACAGCGGCGAAGAATAACGGTCCAAACGTGGTTTGCTACGGAGTCGGTTGCTAGTAGCCCCTCTTCGATCGCGAGCCTTCAAACGACATATCGCGGGCACAAGAACCTCCTGTTGGACGATGCTTCGAAATTGCTCGGTAGATGCCGCTTGGCGTCTTGTGCGAACTTCTTACGCTGCACACTGTATCTGCTGCGCAGTACTATTCCGATGAGGGACGATCGTCTTCATAAGGAGAACAGCCATGAAATTGAACATCACGTTGACTACTAATGTTTTGATTTCAGCGGTCACCTTGTTCGCTTCGTATCTGCTAAGGCCGATCACTGTGGCTGCTGTCGAATCGCCAACCGCGACAGCTCCAAACTTCGTTCGCGATGTCGTTCCAGTGCTGACGAAGGCGGGCTGTAATGCAGGAGCGTGTCACGGGGCATTTTCAGGCCGGGGCGGCTTTCGGTTGTCGCTGCTTGGATTTGATCCGGACGCAGACTTTGACGCGATCGTTCATGACACTCGTGGTCGACGCATTTCGGCGACGGCCCCCGAAAATAGCTTGTTATTACGAAAAGCTGGCGGGCTTATGCCGCACGGTGGCGGACTGCGCATGACGTCCGGTTCGGAGTCACACACGATCGTTCGCAGTTGGCTTGATCACGGCGCTCCGGGACCGGATGCGACTCGTCTTCATGTCACCACATTGAAAGTCACTCCGGCGGATGTCGTCCTCCAATTAACCCGAAACGATAGCGAGGGCGACCGCAGTCAGACCCTAGATAATGAAAAACACACTCTTGTGCGGCGTGTCAACGTGGAGGCGATCTGGTCTGATGGCATCACGCAAGACGTCACGAGGTGGGCGCTGTTCGACTCTGGTGACAACAACGTTGCCGAGGGTGCCAATGACGGTCTCATCGCTGGCAAAGGGCCGGGGAGGACGTCGATGACCGTGCGGTTCATGGGGCAAGTCGCTTCTGTCAGCGTCACTGTTCCGTTCGCAATGATCACAGACTATCCCGCGTTCGTAACTTCCAACTTCATTGATGAACATGTCCTCACCGAATGGAAAAAGGTCGGTTTGATTCCTGAGATGCTCGCGGACGATGCAACGTTTCTCCGCCGGGTTTCGCTCGACGTCATCGGAACTCTTCCGGCCCCAAACGAGGTTCGAGAGTTCCTCGCCTCAAGTGATCCACAAAAACGAGCCAAAGCCGTCGATACGCTGCTCGGCCGACGAGAATACGTCGATTGTTGGACCTTGAAATGGTCTGAGTTACTCCGGGTACATCGACGCTCTCTCGGCGAAAAGGGGCTCGACAGTTTTCAGAGTTGGCTGCGAGCCAAATTGCGTGATAACCAATCAGCGCAGATTTTGGTGAAAGAGTTGATCACCGCAAAGGGCAACCTCTACACGAACGGCCCGGTTGGATTTTACTTCGTCGATCAGACGCCCGTTGATCTTGCCGAGACGACCGCTCAGATTTTTCTCGGCATTCGGATGCAATGTGCGAAGTGTCATCATCATCCCTTTGAGGTTTGGAGCCAGGAGGACTACTACGGACTCGCCGCATTCTTCTCTGGTGTGCAGCGTAAGGACACAAAGGAAGGGGGGCGATTCGGCGGCTCGCAGTCAATTTTCGTGGCGAACTCGCACAAGATCACGAATCCAATGACGAGCCAAGTCATCGCCGCACGTGTGCTTGGTGCGGCAGCGCCGGTGGCTGAGGCAGACGACTGCCGGCCGGAACTTGCTGACTGGATGACATCCAAAGAGAACCCGTACTTTGCGAAGAATCTGGTGAATCGCTATTGGGGTTATCTCTTCGGGCGGGGACTTGTCGAACCGATAGACGACCTACGCGCGACAAATCCAGCATCGCATCCGGAGTTGCTCAACGCACTCGCGACAGACTTTGTTGCACACGGATACGATTTCAAGCACTTGCTACGCACGATTTGCAATTCGCGGGTCTATCAACTTGCCACGAACCTCAACCCCGAACGTGATCGAAACGGGATGTTCTTCTCGTTCCATTTGCCACGACGGCTTCCGGCCGAAGTGCTGCTCGATGCGATCAACCAAGCGACTGGATCGACCGAAGGATTTCCGAACCTGCCTGTCGGGACTCGAGCGATCGAATTGCCTGACTCGACAATCGCTTCGTACTTTCTCGAAACGTTCGGTCGTCCCAAACGGACGGGAACCTGTGAGTGCGAGCGAGTCACAACGGCGGACCTCAATCAATCGCTGCATCTCGCTAACGGCGAAGCGATTCACCAAAAAGTAACGGCCAAAGATGGGCGGCTTTCGAAATTGCTCGCCGCTCAAACTTCAAACGCCGATTTGATCAGCGAACTTTATTTGGCAACGTTGTCACGACTGCCAACCGAGCAAGAACTTGCAGCAGCAACGAAGCACGTGACTGCAGCAACGAATCGGCCAGAGGCTTACGAAGACCTGTTATGGACGCTGTTGAATTTTTCGGAGTTCAGTTATCAGCATTAGCCAGAGAGCCGTAACCCGGGTTTTCAAACCGGGCTAGCGTGGACTACTTCTAGCTCAGGTCAATCAAAACCGAAGTCGTTTAACTGCAAGCCGCATGCGTGCGTGCGCGTTTGCAAATCGCGGTACTGCTCATGGGCCTAGTGAACGCGCACGCCTGTAGCTAAACGACTTGTGCCAACAAAACGAACTTGACCGTGAATGGCCATTCACGGCCGATTCACGGTTTTTGAACTGCGAAGCTATCGCGACGTTCGGAATGGAGAAGCAGGAAGCCCTTCGCCGTTCATCAAGTTTGGCTCGGCGATTTGATCCCAGCCGAATCGGACAGCCGCAGGCTCGGCGATTTTGTCGCTCGATACGATGATCGAATTACCGTCGATCGCGGCAGTCGCATCGACGAAGTCACCTTCTTTGCCAGCAATTGAGAACCACGACAGAGGTTTGCCGTCACGTGACTTAAGTCCGGCACCAATGTGATCGAACTCGATACGGACTTTGTTTCCTTCGACTTTCATCGATTTGTAGAGCGGGCCGGAATAGACAAGCCCTTCTTTGCCGTAGGTCTTCGCCATTGCCCATAACGCGAGTCGCTTGCCAACATCTTGTTTGTTCCTCGGATGAATGTCATCGAGATTCGTGATGTCGGTCGTGACCGCCATGCCGGTATTCTTCATCGCCAACGTTTTGGTCTGCGCTTCCCAAATTTGCGGGAGCAGATGATTCGGATCGGTCATCGGCGGTCGGACGTATTTGTACGGAGCCAATTGCACGTACAAGAACGGGAAGTCTCCTTGAGCCCAAACGCTTCTCCAGCCGTTGATCAGTGCGTGCATCTTCTGTTCGTAAGCGACACCTTCACCTCGGTTCGATTCTCCCTGGTACCACAAGGCTCCACGAATCGCAAACGGAACGAGTGCGTGAACCATGCCGTTGTAAAGATGCGTCGGAGCTCCTGAGTTCGGCTGAACGCCATCAGGTTTCGCTTGCTGAGCAATCGCTTGTTCGGCGATTGGCTTGAGCGACGGGACCGACTCAAAGCCAGCAATCGGCGTCCACGGCTCGATACGAGTACCACCCCACGAAGTGTTGATCAAACCAACCGGGACGTTGAGTTCTTTGTGAATGTGACGACCAAAAAAATACGCCACTGCCGAGAAATTCCCGATTGTCGCTGGTGAGCACTCAGACCATTCTCGGTCGAGGGCGACTTCAGCTTGCGGCGTCACGCCGGGAACTTTCTTGACGTGAAAAATTCGAATATTGGGATACTTCGCGGCCGCAATCTCTTCGGCCGGATTGTTCGAATTGGAGACTGACCACTCCATGTTCGACTGACCCGACGCGACCCACACTTCGCCGATCAGGATGTCAGCCAACTTGATTTCGTTCTTCCCTTTGACAACCAGCTCATGTGGGCCACCAGCGGTCATTTCTTTCAGTTTGACCGACCACTTGCCGTCCGCTCCCGCCTTCGTCGACGCCTTGTTGTCGCCGATCGAAACCGTCACTTCTTCGCCAACATCAGCCGTTCCCCAAATCGGCAACGGAGCTTTTTGTTGCAAGACCATGTGGCTTGCAATGACCTTCGGCAGCTTGACGTCTGCCTGTGCGAGATTGCTGGAAGCAACCAAGATCGACGTGATCACAACCCAACTTAATACCGAATCAACACGCTTCATGATGCCACCTCAGAGGAAAAGGCCGATCGCTCACCGACTTCGGTGGCGGTTTCATGCGGCATTCCTAAGAAGGATCGCGAAAAACGTCAACTCGCTCGCCTTCAAGTTACGTGGTTGCTTGAGCTTGCTGAACCAGCAGCAACAGCTCGGCAATCGAACGAACTCCGAGACGGCGCATCAGACGTGCGCGGCGGTCTTCGATCGCTCGCAGAGTCAGATGTAACTGAGCCGCGATCTGTTTATTGGTCAGGCCGAGCGGGATCAACGCCAAGACTTCGCGTTCGCGTGCCGTTAATTTGTTTAGTCGTTCACGGAGGAGGTCGCGTTGTCGTTCTTGATCTCGACGTTGGTGGTCCAAGTCAATGGCTCGTAAGATTTGCGACTTGATCATTTCCAGGCCGAATGGTTTTTCCAAGACAGTCAGCGCACCACCACGCATCGCTTCGACAGTCAGCGGAACATCCGCATGGCCGCTAATGATAATGACCGGTAGCGCGCACTGACGCTCGCGTAACGTTCTCTGAAGATCCAAACCACTCATCCCAGGCAGCCGAATGTCCAGAATCAAACAACCTTCGTTTTGCAGTTCCTCATCCTTGATCGCCAGAAAACTCTCCGCCGACGCGAACGGCAGAATACGAAGCAGCATTAAACTTGCGAGCGACGTGATCGCTCGCGTCACTGCGGCATCATCATCAACGAGAAAGACGGTCGGACTGGACATCATGTTTGAGGTGGTCAATTAACTCAGAATTCTGTAGCCCGGTTTTCCAAAACCAGGGACGTAGCCGCATGTCTGCGTAATGAACCGCAAATTCACACCAACATCATGCGAAGCGTCCAGTTCATCATGCGGAATGGACACGGCTACGTAGTATCCCGCCAAAGCATCATTTAAATAAACGGGGAAATGATGAGTCCCGCCCGGTTTGGAAAACCGGGCTACCCACTTGGCAAAAACAACGCGAACCGTGTGCCATGGTGTGTGTGTGTTGTTTCCAACTCTACTCCCAACAATGCCAATCGCCCCCCGTGTGCTTCAATGATTGAACGGGAAATATTCAGCCCCAGCCCCAATCCGTGTGGTTTCGTGGAGGAAAATGGCTCGAACAGTCGTTGGCGTTGCTCCTGGGAAAGTCCCGGTCCGGAATCGGAAATTTCGACGACAAGCTCTTGTGACTCAGAAACTCGCGTTGTCACGCTGATCAGTCTCTCAACAGAGTTGCTCATCACGAGGGCATCAACGGCGTTTTGGAGCAGATTCAAAATGACCTGCTGAATCTGAATTCGATCGATCTCAATCAATGGCAGTCGTGAATCGGCAAACACTCGAAGTTCAATCGAGGCATGTGCGGCTGCCGGTTGAGCCAGTCGTATGGAGTCTTGAACCAACGCATTCAAATCTGTGCGTTGCCGCTCGGACGGAGCGCGTCGGACAAGATCTCGCAGCGCGCGGATTATCATGCTCGCCCTGAGTGATTGCTGAGCAATTTCACTGAGAGCGGTCTTCAGTAAGTCGCGCACCTCGATCAATGACGACGATCCTTCCGCCGCGAGCAATTGCCCTGCGATCTCCGCCTGTAAGGCGACTGCGGCGAGCGGTTGATTCAGCTCATGGGCGAGCGAACCCGCCAAGAACTCCGCAGTTTTGGTGCGACTGAGATGAGCCAGATCCGCCAAATGTCGCCGCTGCCTCTCCGCCGCGACATTTCGTTGTCGTCCCAGAAATGCCGTGACCCAAATCGCAAACAACGCCAAACACCGATTGACGATCACTTTCCACCATTCGGTATTTCCCGGTCCAGGTGAGACCGCGATATCCACCAGCGTCAGTAGAGAACACGTCGCCGCCGCGCCATAAACGAGTCTTGCAGATGCCGATCGCAATGCGACCAAAATCACAGCGACATAGGGAACGCCTCCGGCAACACCCAGCGGCAAGAATGCGTCGATGATGAAAATTAGCGACGCCAGCAATGTGACCGCGATGATCGTCGATTTCTCAGTTTGGAGTTTTGTGCCGAGCATTGAGGCTTTTGGGGATGTGCTACTCATGTGCGGGATTGTCACCGTGAAAAATGATTCCGCCAGATTGAACACACCTATTCCGAATGGCGACACGTGTTAAACCACGTGTTGAGTCTGACGGTTGGAAAATTGATACCTGACGGACTCCGCGCGGTCTTCGATATTTCCACGACCCAAGAAGAAACGAGACACCTGATTTTGCAGCAACTACCGAATGAATTGGTCAGCCCTGTTGAGCGCTCTGCTCCAACTTCAAGGAATGATCGCTGATGCGCCCCTTTTATAACTTTGCTCGTTTATGTTCTGCCGCAACACTGACTGTCAGTCTGCTGAGCTTTGCTCCGGCAACTTTTGCGGAAGAGGTCGAAGCCGCAGCATCGACAGAATCGACGCTGACTACTCCGACAGACGCCGGAAGTGAAGGCAATTTGCCACAGCCGCTGACGCAGACCGCTTATGAGAGTCTGCCGAACGCGAATGTCGAACTACATGCCCCCTGCGGTCGGCCCGATTGCCCGCATTGCAATCCCGCTCCGCCGAAGCCGGCCGCCCCCATCTTGCCGTGGAAGGCACTCTATTTCGACAACGATTTTTCCTACAAGACCAAGCCCAACGCACCGCATTTTCTCGGTGAAGAACTGAAAAACATTCCGCTCTTCGACGACTGTTGTGAACCGAGCGGGATCACGATGTCTTTTGGTGGCGAAGTTCGACACCGCTACATGAATGAAGACAATCGCTTGCGACCGGGCGGACCGGGACGAAGCACTTACGATCTGTACCGTTGGCGTCAGTACGTCGACATGAAATACAAGGACGAATTTCGCGTGTACGTCGAAATGATCGACGCTTCGATCTACAACAACGAACTCCCTGTCACCGGCATCGACAAGAACCGCTGGGACATACAGAACGCATTCTTCGACGCTAAGGTCGCCGAGCGAGACAACAAACCGGTCTACTTCCGAGCCGGTCGCCAAGAGTTGTTGTACGGAACTCCGAGTGCCGTCAGTCCCGGTCAACAAGTGATCTCGCCGCTCGATTGGGCCAACACACGCCGCAACTTTGAAGGCTTCCGGGGTATCAGCAAAGGAGACACGTGGGACTTCGATTTGTTCGCCGTGCGACCAGTCAATACGGCGAACCCCACTGGCGGAATCGGTGCTCGACCAGCAACAACCAGCGTTAATAAATACGACAATCAGCGCGACGAAGCGGATTACTCACGTTGGTACAGCGGCGTCTACACGGTCTATCGCGGCATCAAAGATCAAACGATTGAGCCGTATTATGTCTGGTTGCAAACTGACACTGCCAAGCAAGACCCCGCCTGGGCCGATGGCAACCGCCACAACGTTGGCCTGCGTTGGACGGCGACGAAACCGCTCAAAGACGAATGCGAAAAACCGTGGCTGGTTTTGGCGTCCGATGTCGAAGGTGCGTACCAGTTTGGCACAGACGAACGGCAAGAACGTGCAAGCCGGTTTCTTCACTGCCAAGTTGGGGGGCACGCTCTCGCAAGTGCCGTGGACTCCGAACTTGAGCATGACTTACTACTGGGGTTCAGGAGATAGCAACTCGAAGGACGGGAAGAATTCAACCTATGACGTGCTGGTGCCACTGAATCACGCTTACTGGGGCATCATCGACAATTTGTCGGGGCAGAATCTCAATCAGATCGGGATGCAGGGAACTGTGAAGCCTCACGCCAAGCTGACCTGCTTGGGAGCCATGCATTGGTTCGATTTGAATAACAACGGTGATAAGGTCTACAACGTCGCCGGTGCTCCGGTTGGAGTGACGGGTACCGGGAAAGACGTCGGTAACGAATTCGATATGATCGCGACCTATGCCTACAACCCGAACTTCGATGTGCAGTTGGGTTATAGCTGGTTCTGGTATGGTTCCCACTTCACCGGCGCGAACTCCAAGATCGCCGGTAAGACACTGCAAGACGCGACGCAACTCTATATTCAAACGTCGTTGCGATATTAATTTGAAGCCGTTTGTCACAAGACGGTTTCGAGAAGTTGCTTCTCCGTCTGACCTTCGCCACCGAGTTAAAGCTCATTGGTCTCTACCCAATTATCCGCATCTGAGAACTGGGAATGGTAGTTGGACGTCGCGGACGAGTTGTTTGAGGTCATTCAGATCATGCGTTTCGAGGTATTCGGTCATCGACAGCAGGACCCACAGACCGGCC
>JAPLNX010000025.1 GCA_026400935.1 Planctomycetia bacterium
CTGTTCACTCGAAATCCCTCCGTGACTGGTATGCGATGATTTGTTGACCATCCTCAAACACCACAAATCACCGAGGGATTTCTTTTTTGTGACTCGAACCAGAACCCTTTCCAGAAAAAGTTCGCTGGTTTCAGGGTTAGTGCGGCTGTCAACTTGCTGAAGTCGAACTCGGCGTCTCCCGAGGCATCGTTGAAGCGGTCCTTACCGTAGCCGTCTTCAAACACGAACGTGTCGTGGCCGTCTCCGCCAGTAAGCGCGTCATTGCCATCGCCCCCGACGAGTCGGTCGTCACCGGCACCGGCATCGAGCGTGTCCGCACCCTCGCCACCCAGCAACGTCTCCGCGGCGATGTTGCCGATGAGCTTGTCGTCTCCGTCCCCGCCATCGAGCGTTCCGCCCGCGCTGCCGGCATACAGCGTGTCGTTTCCGTCTGCCCCTTTCACATCGACCTTGACGCCCTTCAACAAGTGGGCGTCGAACAAGTCATTGCCGTCTCCCATGTCGGCGACGACTTTCGTCACGCCCGAGTAGGTTTCGTACCAACCATCGAACTCGACACCGACCGTGCCACCTTCGCCCGTGAGATAGACCTTCTCGTCACCGTCGGTGGTGTTGAAGTACTTGCGATCGGCGGCTTTGGAGCCCACATTGACATACAACGTCGAACCGACTTGCTTCGCCAGTTTCGGTTCGATGAACGGCGCTTTGTGCTCGAACTCGTACAAGGTGATGCGGAAGAGATCGAGATCGAGAATGCGCTCACCGAAAACGTCGGCGAAGATCCCCGCGAAGAGATCGAGCTTCGCGTCGAAGTTGAACAGATTACTGAATCCCTTAAGCACATCGAGACCGGGATTTTCGTACTTGAACATCGCGACGATTTCAGTCCCGTGAATCTTGCCGTCGGTGACGATGTTGTAGCTCAGCACATTTCCGTTCGAGTCCTTCTTCAACACCGGTTTGCCGATGTCTTGCAAATCGACTTGTGCGCTCAGGTCGATCCCGGCCTGGAGGCCCGCCTGCGCGAACCCAATATCAATGGCCACGGAGACTCCAACGGTCACGCCGAGCGTGAATTCCGGGATATCCTTGCCGCCGGTGCCGGGAACGATCTTGCCGTTCTTGAACGACGGCAGCGAGAAGTCCGAAACGTAGAAGCCATCCAACACATACAGTGGGTTGCCCGTGCTGAACGCCTCGCGGATGCCGTAGGTGTCGTAACCGAACGACAGATCGGCTTTCGCGCTGAACTTGCCGAACGCCTTGATCGAGACGGGAACCGGGCCGATCAGGATCGTCGCCAGGGTCACGTCGAATCCCGTTTTCAGTTCGAGGATCGGCATCTGATAGGTGAACAGCGTGGCGTCGCCACCTTGCAGAATCTTCAACCAGTTGTTGATGTCCTTGATGTACTCCAACGCCTTGAAGCCCGACCGCTCCGTCTTCTTGGAACCACCGGACGCCTTGTCTTTGATCTCATTGAGCTTGGCGACGATCTCGGGAGGCGCATCGAGTGACGCGATCGCTTTGAGTTCGGGCGGGAGCATGTTCAAATCGGCTTCGGTGGCTGGTATCGCCTTCGGCTCCTCTCCGACGACCTTGCTCAGTAGTTGGATGGTTCCCAAATAGATTTCACCCGTAGTCCCGACCATATCCTGGACTTGGTCGACCAGCGCCAGCAGGGCTCTCGCGGCCTTAAAGAAACTGGGATCAATCTGAGGCTTGCCGTTCAGCTTCAGGACCAGATTGATCAGCCCCAGCATATTCGGATCGGTCCCCGGCGGCAGAATCGCGTCGAGTCCGGCAATGGGATCCGTCAGTCCGTTCACCAGTGGTTTGAGGGGTCCCAGAATTCCTTGGATTTTGTCCGCGATCGGCTGGAGGAAGTCCGAGACGAACGACGCGACATCCACGCGGAAGCGGTCGATCTCGACGTGCGGCTTTTCGGCTCCCCCTTTTAGACTCCAACCCCAATCGAGCTTGAAATCACCCTTCACCTTTGGCAGCGCCTGCACGCCATCCACTTCGAGCGTCGCCGCCATATCGAGCGTCGCATCGACTCCAAAGTTGACCGTGAACAGCTTGCTGAGCGGCGTGGAAACCAGGCGATTGTAGGTGAGGCGGTTTCGCGAATTGCCGCTGTAGTCCACCGTCAAATCGCCATACACACCGCTGGGTTGGAACCCAGCCATAACGGGGTCGATGTCGTTATCGTGCAGCGTGGCTTTGAAGAACAGCAACTTCCCGTCACCTTGAAAGGCGGTCGCGTCCGTCACGTCGTTGTAGGCGGAGGATTGGCTTCCCGTCAGGTAGGCTTTGACATCGAAGCGGAATTCCGGTGTCGCCGCGTCGACATTGGTCGTCAAATAGAAGCCGTCGATCGTGGAGAGGCCGAAACCGAAGTCATAGGCCCAACCCAATTCCAATCCGAAGCCACCGCTCACATTCAAACTGAAGCCCGGCAGATCGACGTTCAACGGAATGCTGACATTGCCTCCGACGATCACGCCGCCAAGCCCGACGTTGAATTGAATCGCATCCGCGCCGTCAGGCAGATTGCCACCTTGCGTCCACGTTTGCAGGAAGACCCCGTTCTTGTCGTACCAGCCGACAACAACGTCATCGATTGTGATCGTGCCGTTGTGCGTGTTGTCTCGTAGGATGCTCAGGCCACCAGGACCAAAGACGTCGAACAAGGCGTGTTGCACAACCTCAATGAGCTTGCCGTTGCCGCTCAGCTTAGTGCGCAGATCCTTCAAGATGCCGGTCCGCAGTTCGCTCAGGAACAGCGCCGCCGAATGCAACTTGTCACCGATGAGCGGGATGTCCTGCGCGACGCTGCTATCGAAGACGTCCTGCACCGCACCCAATCCATTGTCGATGCCATCCAGCACGACCGACGGATCGTTGATCAGCGACAGGATCGAGAAGTCGCCACCCAGCCCTTTGAATTCCGATTCGAAGTCGGGATAGGTAAATGTCAGAGCCTTCTGGCCCGGAATCGACAGAGGCTGGTTGGTCAGTTGATTGAAGAGCTGCCGCAATCCTTGATCGGCGTAGGCGGGATTTGTTTGGACTCGCAGCGGATTCGCCAACGCGAAGTTGCATGCACCCATATCGAGTTTCACCGGTAGATTGACATCGAAGCCTCCGGTGAGCACGAACTGGATGTTATCCCCCAGTTTTTCATCAGTATGGAATTTCCCATCGTCGTTCGGCGTTCCCGCCTTCTGGTCAACCGCGACCGTGAACGTGGCGTAGTCATCGGTGGCCCGGTTGCCGTCGCCGTCGAGGACCGCATATCCGTCTCTGACGCCAATCTTGATCGGTCCCGCTTGCAGGCCGAGTTCCAGATTCGTGCCGAGGATGCGAGCCCCGAGTGACAAGTGCGTGCCGGTTGCTTGATTGGTGGCCACTGGAACGTCGAGCGTGATTTTCACGTTCTGGAAGGCATCGACCTGACCGAGCGCCGCCGCATCGGCGGCCTGGATTTGATCCGCCGCGAGCAAGACGACTTCAGCGCCGAGTTCGCTCTGCAAACGATTCTGTAAAGCGACGAGCGCTACTTGTCGTCGTCCCAACAGTTGACCGGCTCCAAACACCGAGTCGGTATTGGCGTTCGCTCCGAGCGACGCTTCGATGGCACTGACGACATCCGCGCGGATCGACTTCAACGTCGTGTTGCCGGGCTGACCAACTTTCGCCGCCGCGATCGCCGCGACGAACTGTGATTTGAGAGCCTGATACATCGCCTCGGTCACGTCGCTACTGCCGTCGGCGAAACCAGGAGCTAAAAACAGCGAAGCGTTCGCGGTGGTGGTCAACTCGCGCGTCGGTCGGTAGTCGTACAAGAAGATCTGCGTGCCGCCAGTGCCGCCGAATTGGATGCCAACATCGATCGTCAGATTGACGAACGCATCCAACCGGATGTTGCCGCGTCCGCCGAGCAGGTCGCTCAATTCACCGATCGTTTTCACGTCAGGCAGCAACGCGCCGAGATCGAGGTTAAATTGATACATGTCCGAGAAGACGGCATCGAACCGCACGTGCATGTCGAGCGTGTTGCCCTTCAGTCGCAGCGAGAACTTCTGGTCCTGAGGATCAAGGCTGTTGTTGTCATTGATGCCCAGCGCTCTCTCGATGATCCCTTCGACCTCCTGAATCTCTTCGGTCGAATTCTTCGACGCCGCGTCCAACTTGGCAGCAAACTCGTCAGCGAACGTGAAGACTTCCGCCAGCGAGCGATTAATGACGGGCAACGCCGTGTTGTAGAACGGCTCATCAGCCAGCGAGTCGTTGAGGAAGTCGATGCCCGTGCGGATGCCGGTGATGATGTCTTCAAAGGTGATCTGGCTGAAGTCGAATGCCGAGCTGAGATCGGGAACCGCGACCACGATATCCGAGGCCGTGACCGTCCCGGCCGCTCGCGCGGCAGCGAGATCAAACGGGAGCGACGGATTCGTGAGCACAGTCTTCACGGCACCGCTGCTCAGCAGGTCTTGCACATAGATGCCGACTTCTGCGTTGGACGGAATCGGCAAGTCGCCGCCGAGGCCCACGTTGATCTTCAATCCGCGAATATGAGCCGACGCATCACCCGTGAAGTCAAGGCGGATGTTGTTCGTCGCCGTGCCATCCACGATCTGGCTGAAGCTGAATTGCGTGTCCGCCGGATCATTCGTCGCGAGGTTGCGATCCAGCACGATCTGAGCACCCGCCGCGACATGAATGCTCGAACCAGTTCCAGCCCCGCCCGCCGTGAGAGAGATGAATCCGAGTTTCGCGACAACAGCCAAATCGGTCACATCGAGCGCAACCGAACCACCGAGATGCGCGTCGGAAATTCCGAGCGTGAGTCCTTCCTTCACTTTGAAAGCAGCGTTCGTCGCCGCCGCAACAGCGTTGCGATCCAACGTCACTTGATGCGGCCCCGTGACGGTCTTGATCTCGTAGGACTCACCGCCGAGCGTCAGTTTGTGGTCGACCATCTTGTTGGTGAAGGTGAACGCAGCCGACGAGAACTGCTTCGAGCCGAGAGCGACGTTGCCTCCCGTGCCTGAAAACACTTGCCCGTCGAGATCGACAAACAGCGAGAGACCGCCAGTGACGTTCGCGTTGATCGCGGCATGTGCCGTCGTAGACAGCGAGAGCGAATCGCCAATTTCGAACCCGAGGTCGATCGGCGCATCAACCGCCGCGAACGACTGAGAGAACGTCAGCGGAATGCTGAAGACCTGACTGACGGGATCGAACGTGATCTGCAGTCCGCCCGGCAGCACCCCGGCGGCGTGTAAGCGTTCACGGGCACGGTAGCAGTGATGGAATTGGCTCGTGTTTGAAATGAGCCTGAACGGCGGTGACAAGGTAGTCGTAGATTGAACGGTTTTGGAGGCGGCAGGTTTCGGAGACGGTGAGGATGCGTTCGAGGA
>JAPLNX010000629.1 GCA_026400935.1 Planctomycetia bacterium
CCAGGAGCCCCCACGCAACACACGATTTTCACCACTTGTCGCTCCTTGCGGATCACGCTCCACACGTTGAGCGTAATAGTTCTCGTCGTACCAATCCTGGCACCACTCCCAGACGTTGCCGTGCATGTCATACAGCCCGAAGGCATTGGTCGTGTAACTTCCAACCGTCGTCGGTCGCTCTTTGTACGGCCCTTTCGTCGTCGTGCCAAACGGGGAGTTGCCATCCACGTTGGCTTCTTCTCCATTCAACCGTGACCCGAAATGGAACGGCGTCTTCGTTCCGGCACGACAGGCGTATTCCCACTCCGCTTCGGTCGGCAAGCGATAGCCGGTGCCGTTGAGGTACTCGACAGTCGCTTTCTTGATCGAGCCTTCCGACCGTTCAATGCCAGTGAGCCGATAGCACGGCGTCAGGTTCTCTTTCGCACTCAGCTTGTTGCAGAACTCGACGGCGTCGAACCAGGAAACTTTCTCCACCGGAAACCGACTCGTGGTCTGACCGCTGACTTTGCTGCTGCTCGTCCCGGACGTCGAGAACGAACTCGGATTCGCCCCCATGATCTGCTCGTACTGCGTTTGAGTGGTCTCGTGTGCCGCCATGTAGAACGCCTTCGTGATCTGCACCCGATGTTGAGGTTGCTCGTCCGCAAAGTCCTTCGCCGTGAGCTTGCTCAAACCGGGTGCATTGACGGCAGCGGTGACGTCCGCGTCGCTGCTCCCCATCTGGAGTTCACCCGCCGGGATCAGCTTCAGGCTCATCCCGATGCTGTTGGTGAAGGGGCCAGCAACCGGAACGTTCGGCAGACGCGGCAGCGTGCCGATCGACGACAGGAACTCGCCGACTTTCAATTCTTTGACGAGCGGTCCAAAGAGTTGCACATAGGTGTCGCGCTGCACGGGTTGGCCGAGCACCAGACTACACAGTTCTCGCCCCAAGGCTTTGTTGTTTTGCAACGCCTTGGTCAGCGCGGCCACCGAGACTCCGGCCTCGGCGGCGGCGAGTCAGTCCACGTCCAACGGTTCGTCAAATTGGAAAGCCAGCGTGGCGACCGGTTCGCTCTTGGCGAGGCTCGACAGACCGCACTTCTTCACGGCGACTTCAAATCGTTCGCGGTCCTCTTTGAGCTTGGCGGCGAAGGTGGGCTTCTCGACATACACCGCTTTGACGAACTCGAAGACTGACGCTGTGTAGGCGGTCTCTTGGCCGAGCACATGGTCGCGGACTTGATCCACCTTGTTGAGCATCCCGCTCCAATGGCAGTTCATGCATGACACGCCGTTGACCACTTCCGGATCGCGACCGCGCTTGACCGCTTCCTTATCCACGACGACATCGGTCGGACCTTTGTCGATCCGCTTTCCTTTGTTGTCGGTGAGCAAGTAGCCCTGCAAGCCGTTGGGCAAACTGAAAATCATCTCGCCGCCGTCGTGCTCGAAAGCGTTGTTGCCATCCGGGCCGGTGGGAAACGCCTTGAGGTTTTGCCGCTTGGGTTGCTTGGCATCGGCTGGCTTGAAGTCGTAGCTCTTCCAATAGGCTCCATAACGCGAGGCGTGCCGTTCGATCAGCCGATTGCTCTTACTCACTCCCGACGGATAGAAACCGGCGCGGATAACGTCGTTGTAGTCCCGCAGATTGGCAGCGACATCCACGCCGAGCGTTTCTCTCTCGAACCGCAAAAACTTCTCCGGCGTGTCGGGCAGGTCGAGGATGACGTGATACAGCGGCGGTCGCGACGCGGCGAACACGAACCAATCGGCCCGCACATGCGGCAGCTCGCACTTCGTGTGCTTGTAGCACTGAGTGGCCGCCGCGAACGAGTACGTCACGCGATACGGGTCCGCCGCGATGATGTGACTCCAAGCGTCACTCTCATTCCACTTGTAGTGTCGCAGGTCAATCCGCAAGACCGTCTTCGCCGCGTCGATCGGCACCGGCACCTTGATCTCCCGGCCCCTGGACAAACTGTTGATGAGCTTCGATAAACCCTGCCGATGCGATTCGAGTTCGTTGTCCTCGAACCCCGCGTTGTGCAGATGCGTCAGGGTGAAGTAGCGATAGAACGGCCGGTCGCGATCGTTGGCCATCTCCAAATCCTTGAGCATTGTCCCCAGCATCGTTTCGAGGGTGATGAAGTCCCGTTTCGCTTCCGTGGCAAGCGCCGGTGCCCCGGCTTGAATCCACTTCGTGAGCGTCTCGATATCCGCTTTCGGAACGCGGTCGCCATCCGGCGGCATCTCCCCTTTGACGATCCGATCCAGCAGCTTCGATGCATCCGCGTCGCCGGGAACAACCAACTCCCTCACCAACCGCTTGCGATTGAGCACGAAGTTGAAGCCCCCCTCGTTCGCACCACTTTCGCCGTGGCACGAAAAGCAACGCTCCTTGAGGATCGCGTGAGCTTTCGTCGCAAGTTCGTCTGCGGCGAACGTTTGATTGAGCGTGCTGACGCAGAGGACAAACAGGGTCAATCGAACAGCGGTGCTGCGCATAATGGGGAACCTCCACAGAGAACTGACGGACGACGATGGATACGACTCGCGGGAAGCGATGAGAAATTCAGTGAGCCGGGTGGCGTCACCAAGTCTCATTCGTGTCCGTGCGGAGTATTAAGATGAAAAGAGGCGACAATCTCAACAGGAGCACGATGGAATCGTGCTCCACGCAACTGATAACGAACGCTGGCGAAATTTCTTCCCGCGTTCTTCAGAAATCCGGGAAGAAATATCAACGGCGTCCGTTTTCCTGTCCGGCGGCAGGTAGTCGGTTTCTGGATTCCTTGTTTAACCCCATTTTCCGCACCCTGTCGAACGCTTCAAGCCACCGGGCATCGGCGGCGAGTTGTTCGTCGTCAGTCTGGCGGTCGCGGGGGCAAGCGACGCAGGGTTTCGGCAGGGGTCGGTAGTTCGAGTTGGCGGAGGATTTCCGATTGACGAGACGTGAGTCGCGTGGGACTGGCCGTGCGGC
>JAPLNX010000079.1 GCA_026400935.1 Planctomycetia bacterium
CCGCGCAGGATCGACCGCAACCTCAACCTTTTTTCTCGCCGCCATGCCAGAATGACTCCCTTCCAAGAGGTCTTTCTCCCGGGCGCAAACGCCGTGCCAAACTCAAGTGTCTTTTAAAGTAAGTGCCATTGGGCTAACGCACCCCGGCTCGCCAATAGCGCCGATAGCGCCAATCGCAATGTCGCGCCGCAAGGCTCGTCACGCGGACCAATGACGCCCACGTTGAATCGCACGCTCATCGCGGTCGCGTTGTTGGCGGGTGTCGTGTTGGCCGTTGTCTTCAGTCAAGGTCGCGATCCAAGATCTCTGGCGAGCCGCTCTCTTCCTTCGGCGAGCCGGGGTGCGTCAGCCCCCGGCTCACCTGAGGCAGCGGGCGTCTCAAAGATCAGCAGTGACTCCGTGGCAGTTTCTAGTAAGGACCGTCTGGAACCGATCCCGGCACCTGCTGTCATTGAAGATGACGCTGACGTCAAAATCATCTTCCTCGAAGGCAATCGCCGACGTCATGATCGCCCGGACCACGGCGTGGAAGTCCATGTCGTCGTGAACGGTGGCGAGCAGATCATTCAGCACGCGAAGAGAATGGATTTTGAATTCCTGAAAAGGAATACCCTCCTTGATCCATTCTTCGCCCGCGGGTGGTGGAAAAACTCGGACACAGATTGGAGCGACATCCGTGCGATCCATTTTCAGTCGGGAGTGAATAGCAACAATCCCATTTGGGGTGTGCAGACGAATCGTGAGAACAGTTTGATCGGTCCGATCATCATTGTGACGGGGTCCGAAGTTCAGAATCCATTTTTCGAAGCGAATAATAATAGGGTCCAGTCGATGGGACCGGGTAAGTGGATCAAACTCAGCACGAACGATCATGAGGATGTACTTGGCGTGGCTGACGGTTCGATTTATCTGTCCGATCGGGGATGGATGGAGTTGTGCTGGATGGGTGAGAAAGACAGTTTGATCAATTCTCATAAGACCTGGTATTTGCCTACTGGAACGACTTTGCGTGATCTCGGCCTTCGCCCTGGGACCTCGCACACCTGGGAAGATGACGTGTTCGGAACGGTGAAGCTTTTGATTCAACCCGGAGCAGAAGCTGAAATCGCGAAATAGCAGCCGGCGGAAAATGTTGCCAATTCGGGTTCTACTGGTGACGTCGCGACAACAACCTGGCACGGTTGGCCCTTGGATGCTCCGGCTCCCTCCATTGCCCCATTCGACGCTAAGCGAGCGAAACAGCATCAAGAAGCCTGGGCCGCGCATCTCAAGTTGCCGGTCGAGTTCACCAACAGCATCGGCATGAAGTTTCGCCTGATCCCTCCCGGTGAGTTCCTGATGGGGAGCACGCCCGAGGAGATTGAAGTGGCGCTGAAGGTGGCTGCATACCCGGACTGGCGAGAGAAAATCGTGAGCGAAGGTCCGCAGCACAGAGTGGTTCTTACAAA
The DNA here is from genome assembly GCA_026400935.1 of Planctomycetia bacterium. Taxonomy (GTDB): domain Bacteria; phylum Planctomycetota; class Planctomycetia; order Planctomycetales; family Planctomycetaceae; genus SXKJ01. The sequence continues at coordinate 1,449 of JAPLNX010000079.1, forward strand.
GCCGAACTACGTCGGCGTGACTGAGGTGACCCAGTTGCAGTACGAGCAAGTGATGGGGACCAACCCATCACGCTTCTCGGCCACGGGTAAAGGGAAGGACCTGGTCGCCAACCTGGAGACCGGCAGACATCCGGTGGAAAATGTGACTTGGAACGACGCAGCCGAGTTCTGCGCCAAACTGAGCCAGCAGGAACTAGTGAGCCGGGGTGCGTCAGCCCCCGGACAATCCGTGAAGGCGAGCGCCGATGCGCGCGACGACCCTCCGGGGGCTGACGCACCCCGGCTCGCCAATACGAATGCCAGTACCGGTTACCGACTGCCAACGGAGGCGGAATGGGAGCACGCCTGCCGGGCGGGGACCACGACGCGATTCTGGAGCGGCGATGAGGACCAGGACCTGACGCGGGCAGGTAGGTTTCTCAGCAACTCCGGTGGTCGCACGCATTCCGCAGGCGAGTTGAAAGCAAATCCGTTCGGATTTTCAGACGTACATGGCAACGTGTGGGAATACGTTCTGGACGGCTGGGATCCGGGGTTCTATCGGCAGTTTCAAGCTCGGGTTGCAACTGACCCATTCAGGCGACTCTCCGCCGACTCCATGCCGATATCCCGTGGGGGCTGTGGAACTCTAAGTTCAGAGTTACTCCGCTCCGCGAGTCGCTTGTATCTTTCCCCGCCCCGTGACTTATGGACCGGCTTCCGTGTGGTTTTGATTGCTGACGCCGTGAAGAAACTGTTGGGCAAGACGGAGGTGAATGCCCCGCCGCCCGCCGTCGTCCCGTTCGACGAAACGCAGGCCAGAGCCCATCAGGAGAAGTGGGCGATGCACCTCGGAGTGCCGGTCGAGTACGAGAACTCGCTCGGATTTTGACACAAGCTTGCGGAACTGATGCTTCTCTCCCGCTTCGGGAACTTCACGCAGCCGGTGCTCGCAAATCTCGATCACACATTCGTGATTGCCGAACTTCTGATACGAGGCCGCCAGCCCTTCCAACGGGGCGAGATTAAACGTCAGTCCGGCTCCCGGCTGTCGCAGAAAGTCGAGAAGTTCAAACGCCTCGTCAAACTTGCTCTCATTGACTCGACGCCAAGCCAAGCTGTTTCGCACTTCAGGGAGATCGGGCTTGAGTAGAAACGCTTGCTCGTACAACGGAGTTGCTTCCGTCCAACGCCCCATTTGGTCGAGATGCGCCCCGAACGTCGCTCGCAGTTCGGCACTGTCGGCGTATTGCTCCAACGCCGCTTCACGAAACTTGTCCGCTTCTGGGTACATGTGAAATGACAACAACTGCGCATGAACGGCGAGAGCCGCATCCACCGACGGCGCATCGCGGTACTTCTCCATCGCCCCCGACACGGCCAACTGCCGAGACATCTCGTACTGTTCCGGATCCGCGACCCAATGACGACTGCATCGCGGGCAATAATCCAATAACCGCACTCGCTTCAACGGAATGATCGGAATGAACACGATCACGAACCATAGGCGAGTCGTGTAGGTGTCCAACTTCCCCTGAGTTCCACAATGCTGACAGGTTCCAACTCGGCTCGCGATGTCTCGCTTGCCGTATTATTGAGTCCCAACCCCATTCACAGTCGCAGGCATCTGACCGGCCCTCGGGAAAATTACGTACTCTTGTTTTGTTCCCTGCGGAAGATGTTGGCGAACAAGATATCAACAAGAGGATAGTTTTGAACGGTGTCAAGAAGCTTTGTTTGACCAAGGATACGAGGAGTCCCGCACCATGAAATCGTCGCGCGAATTGGCCACGCTGACTAATGGCGGTGAAGAGACTGTGGCTCTTCCATACGGATGAGGTGAATGGCGTGGTCTTCTGTGGCGAAAGCCACGCTGCAGCCCTCGGGCGTAAATTCACAGTCGGTCGCTGGCGAATGATTGGCCGCTGAAAATTCGAGGAGGTATTGGCCGGTGGCAACGTGCCACAGCTTCACCCCTTCGCTCTCGCCAGCGGTGGCCAGTCGGCGGCTATCGGGAGAGAAAATCACTTTACGAATCGTTCCGCGATGGCCGAAGAGTTCGTGAACCAGTCGCCCGGTTTTCGTGTCGTAGAGATGCACCGTGCGGTCGCCGGAAGCCGCCAGCCAGCGGCCATCGGGAGAAATGGCCAACGTGCCTAAATAAATTGAATGGGCAGGAACGGTTGTTCGAAGGTTTCCCGAGGGCCAGTCCACCAAGCGGAGCTCGCGGGCGGTCTTGGAGTCATTTGGATATCCGTCGAACACCAGAACTCGGCCGTTGGCCGAGAACAGCGAATGCGTGCAAGAGTTCGATTCGAAGTGGCGTTTGATCTCGCCCGTGCGAGAGTCAACAATCTTCACTCGACCGAGTTCACGATTGGCGAGCGCCAGTTCATTCCCTGCGGTTAAAAAACTCATCTCGCTGTATGCGTCGGACGAAGCAGCGATCCGTTGAAGCGTTCGTTTGCCGTCAGCAACTTGCCAAACACCAATTTCACCGTTGCGGTTCTTGGCAGCCACCATTGATCCGTCCGCGGTGCCGATGACCATGCCCCAAGGCCCGGCTTCGTCGAGCACACGTGTCTTTTCCGGAGCCGTCACATCATCAATGATCTGCAATTGACGGTCTTCGGCCACTGCGATTCGGTTGCGTCCTAAACAGACGAAGTCGCGAACGATCGGAAACCGCAGCGTCACGTCTTCGGTTGTCGATGGAGACAGTGAGATCGCTCGGACACCACCATCTTTCCTGGCCATCAGCAATTCCTCGCCGTTTGGAGAGAGTTGCACGTCGAATGGCTTGAGACCGCTGTTATGCCAAACCTGAGCTGGTGGCAACAGTTCGGTGACTAGCGAACCCGTTGTAGGAATCGGCCATTCCCACACGACCGAGTTACAGTCGATCGCAAAAATTCGACGGCCGGAGCGATCAAAACGGACGCGATCGATTGTGTCCTTTAACTTTCCGTCAATGAGTGGTGCGTTGCGTTCCAAATCCCAAACCAACAACTGACCAAAAGCGGTGCCGGCCGCTAAGGAATGGCCGTCGCCGGAGAGTGCCAGGGCGAAAACTTTCTCCTGCGTGTGGACCAGCTCGTTGCCAGTATGCGCCTCTAAATCCCAAACGCGAATCGTGTGGTCGGTCGCCCCAGAAAACAGTCGGCGACCATCTGGATGTAGCACGATTACATCAATCGATTTCTTATGCCCTTCCAGAGTGCCTCGCGGCTCGCAGGTGCGTGGATCCCACAGACGAATGACCGGCTCGGTCCCGCAAGTGATCAGCAAATCGCGCCGCGCGTCATACAACACCTCATAGACTTGGTTCCCTGGATGAGCATCAAAACGCTTCACTTCGGAACGTGTCGCAACATTCCAACAGCGGACCGTTCCATCGTCACCGGCAGACCACAGCGTTTGACCGTCGGGCGCGAAGGCCAACCCGTTGACCTCCGTCTGATGAGCCGGCCACTCACTCAAAGTTTTCCCGCTGGCAAGTTCCACGACACGAATGACATCGTCCTGTCCGGCCACGATCAGGAGTCGTTCATCGGGACTGATCGCCATGCGATACACTGCCCGCGGCAGCTTTGTGATTTCACGTGAGTCCCGTCGAAACTGGCGATTCAGCCAAGACCACTCTGGACCGCGCAGAGTCGCTCGTGAAAAAGCCTCGGACCGAACAGCATTCGTCGGCGCGTCAGAATACCGCAGAACCAGCGCATGCAATTCGTGGACATCCCATTTCCTCCAGGCCTCGAAGGCTCGACCGACGTCATAAGCGTAAACAGTTTCCAAAGCGTGCAATTTCTCATCCTGAGCCTGCTTCGTGGCAATCCCCGAATCCCGCAAAGCTGCCTTGAGTTCCATATTCGTCGTCCCCAGCCGATCGTTGGTAGTCGACAACTCCGAGTTCAGCCTATTGACGGACTGTCCATGACGTAGCAGCAATGCCACAACCAGCGAGATGCTCACGACGACCGTGGCGATCAAGCTGGACCACGCCGGATACCGAATGGCCCAGCGTCGAATCCGCTCGACCACGCTTGGCGAGCGAACTCCCACTCGCCGACCAGACAGAAAACTACGCAAGTCGGTCGCCAATTCTCTGGCACTGGCGTATCGGCTGGACGGTTCCTTTTCCAAACAGGCCAAGCAAATCGCTTCTAGATCACGCGGAATGTCGGCACGAATTTGTCGCGGCGCACAAGGTGCTTCCCGCTCGACGGCTCGCATCAGTGCGGCCGAGGTTGAACCAACGAACGGCCGTTGTCCCGTTAAGAGTTGATACAGGATGACCCCCAGCGAATACACGTCTGTTCCCGGTCCCAGTTGCGAGCTTTGTCCCAGCGCTTGCTCTGGTGACATGTACGCTGGCGAGCCTAATACCGCACCGTCCTGCGAGATCGTGACGTCGGCCTCATGAAAGCGAGCCATTCCAAAGTCGGCGATGCGCGGCGTGAACGCCAAGTTGCCTTGCGGCTTCGCGTCGTCCAGCAAGATGTTGGAAGGCTTCAGATCACGATGCAAAATTCCCGTTTCGTGCGCGTGCTGAACACCATCGGCCAGTTGTGCAACGATCTCGGCCGCCACGCGAGATTCGATGGCTTGCGACTGATCCGCCAGCCATTGCGTCAGGGTGCGACCGGTGATGAATTCCGACACCAGGAAGCATCGCTGCTGATCGATGCCGGCATCGAACACCGTCACGATGTTCGGGTGATGCAGGGCTGCAGACGCTCGCAACTCGGTCAAGAATCGCCGCCGCCAGGATTCCGGCACCAACGAGATCGGCACATGCGGCAATTTGAGAGCCACAATGCGGCCCAGCACTTTGTCTTGAGCCCGATAAACGGTCGCGAATGTTCCCGCACCAACCGCCTCAAACATGGTAAAACGCTGTTGGACATTCAGAGTCGCAACATGATCCGGCAACAGCGAATTGAGATCCGGAAGCGTTGAGTCCGCTGGCGGTGAATTCGGCAAGCTCATTAGGTTTCCCGTTTCACGTAGGCCATGAATCGCCTCCGAATTGCCAACTCGATGTGAGGACTGATTTTCATCGCTCACACTCATATAAATTTAGACTCCTCACAGCAAGTGGTCTGATTAAGAAGAAGCCTAAAACCGATGCGCCATATATTTTTACTTCAACTGACGATTTTTCGCGCAATCGCACGTTCTTGATTGCTAGGATCGCCAGGACCTCTCGTTTGGGCGATTTGACTTTAGGCAACGACTCCCGGCAACCGACACGGCTCTGGACCATATTGGTCGTGCGCGATCGCTGGCGGCGATACGATCCAGCCAGACGGGCATTGATGGATCATCCTCATTCAGAGTTACGTCTCTCGCTTGCTGTAAAAGAGATTGCAATGACACGCACTCAACAACCTGTCGGCGGCAAACGCTCGTGTCGGTCGGGATTCACCTTGATCGAATTATTGGTCGTCATTGCCATCATCGGAATACTCGTGGCATTGCTGCTGCCAGCGGTGCAGAAATCGCGAGAAGCAGCGCGAATGACGCAGTGCAAAAACAATCTCAAGCAGATTGGAGTTGCGATCCAGAATTTTCACGAACAAAGAAACGAGTTGCCGCCGTCACGAAACTACGACCACTACACGAGCTGGGCGTTCTTGATTTTGCCGCATTTAGAAAGCGTCAACCTCTTTAAGAACTGGGATCCGAGACTCAAATACTACTACCAACCCGACACCGCTCGGCTGACTCCGATCGCGCCATACTATTGCCCAACCAGACGCGGTCCGATGAACAGCATCGCCAATGACGACATCTTGTCGCCGTTTGAAACCAGCGGGCACGTTCCCGGAACCGTCAGTGATTACGCTTGTTCCGCAGGTTATGGCCCCGCTGGCGTTTGGAACTGGATCACTTCTAACGGCGCGATGATTATGGGGGCCGCCACGACTGATCCGCCTACCGTGCCAGTAGGATGGTACGCACCGCCTGGTGCGAAGTTGCTCACGTGGAAGAGCCGGACTTCATTCAAAGACCTCGTGGATGGGACCAGCACAACGATTCTGGTAGGTGAGAAGCATGTCCGTCCGTCGCGCTACGGCATCGCTCAAGAAGATGGAGCAATCTACAACGGCGATCACCCCGGAAACTTTTCACGTTGCGGTGGCTCAGGATATCCGATCGCCAAATCTCCGACGGATGTGTTCCGAGACAACTTCGGCAGCAGCCACGATGGCGTTTGCAACTTCGTGATGGGCGACGGCAGCGTGCGTGCGATCAATATTTACATCGCCACGGATTTGCTAGGCCGACTGACGGCTCGGAACGATCGCGAAGTGGTGACGTCGTTCTGATCGTCTTGCGAAGCAGCCATACTGCCAGCCCGCAGTTATGTATAAAGAAACATTGCCCTGAGGTGCAGTGACTGCGCGGGGACGCAACCAGACGCAGTGCGTTGACCAAAGAAGTATGCATCTGAGGCTCCGTCGAATTGTCTTACGCCAGGATTGGGACGATCGCAGTTTGCAACGCGCCTCCAGTGACATGCACTTCACTGTCAACACCAACCAGAACGTTGATCTCGCTACGAACTCCGAACTCAGGCAAATAGATCCCCGGCTCGACGGAGAAGCAGGTGCGTGGCAGGACTAGCCGCTCTTCGTGAGTCTCCAGATTGTCCATGTTGGCACCGTTGCCGTGTACTTCCTGGCCGATGCTGTGCCCCGTGCGGTGCACGAACTTGTCGCCGTAGCCAGCAGCCACAATGACCGCTCGGCAAGCGTCATCTACTTCCCAACCCTGAAGCGGACGCTTCGCGGCGAACGCTGACTTCACGCATTCGATCGCCGCGTCGCGAGCAGCAGCAACGACTTTGAAGACTTCCGTGAATTGAGCGGGCACACTGTCGCCCACAAAGCCGGTACGAGTCAGGTCGCTGTAAACCGATCGCGGTTGATCGAGTTTGCCCCAGAGGTCGATCAACACGAAATCCCCTTTGCGGATCGTCGTGTTGGCACCGGTTCCGGTTTCGTAATGAGGATCGCCGCTATTGGGACCGACTCCCACGATCGGCGGGTGGTAGGTCGTTACGTTATGCCGAGCGAAGTGATTCATGATGGTTTGTTGCACGGCAATTTCAGTCGTCTCTCCGCGCGCACGAATCTCGTCCGCGATGAATTTCCACGAGACGCCATAAGCGCTGTCGGTGACTTTCTCTGCTTCAAAGTGCATCCGAATTTGATCGTCGTCCCAAGCCGCCTCGAAGAGCTGAATCAAATCTCCCGACGAAGCAACTTCGACACCGAGCGACTTCACCAATTCAATGGTCCCGGCATCGACTCGCGACACATAGGGATTGCCATTACGCGGCGAGTACTCCATCGCGACCCGCTTCATCCCGCCAACCAAGCTCGCGATCCCCGCTTCGAGTTCTTGCCACTTCAGATAGACCGTCTTTGAACCGGGCAAATGATCAATCGCCCCAGTCTCGATCCGATGCACCAACCGTTTCGGTTCGCCGTTGGACGGAATGCAGTAAAAGAATCGCCGCGAAGTCGCCGGCATCTCACCCATGCCAAGCACTCGACGAGCCAGCACATTGCTCCCTCGAAAGTCAGACAACAACCAACCATCAAACCCAAACTGCCGCAGTGCTTGTTGAATTGCAGAAAGGTCGAACATGGAATCTCCTGGGTTACTTTAAAAAGAAGAGCCGCTCGGCTTGTTGGACGGTTTTGATGTCTTGCTTGCAAAGTCTTTCAAGGCAAGAGCGAGCCTGCAAGACGTGAGGCAACTGTTCGGATTCGGGTATTTCCGTGCCGAGTTTATCGGGGTTGCCAGAGATCGGCGTCGTGATTTTCCCGGCAGCGAGCAGATAGCGCGCGATCGCTCGTTTGATCGGAGGAAGATTGTACTCGCCTTGTCCATACAGGCTCATCAAACGGTTTTGCACCGACCAGTCTTCCCAACGTTGTAAGTCAGCGATTACCAGATCGGCAAACTCCGGTTCAGCCAACAGCAAGCGCACCGACTCACATGCTCGTTCGCGTGAGATTCGCTCGGAGCCTTGTCCCATCACAAACCGGATGGCCTGCATAACGGCATAGCGTTCGGAGAAAACAACGTTTTTCGGACGAAGCTTGAGATCGTCAAGCACCTTTAAGCCCGGCTCTCCAGTGCGCCATAGGTATGCGATCTCGTATCGTTCGATTCCCAAACGAAAGTCATTCGTTGGCTGCCGAATATGAGCAAGCAGAAATTCAGCGTCAGACTTATCGCCACAGATTCCAAGTAACATCGCATACAATCCAGCTCGTTTTGGCTGGGTTTTCGGGTCTCGAAGCCACTCTCTTAACGTGTTGCGTGGAAGCTGCTGGCTGCATGCCAAAAGGTCCTTCCACTCGGCAAAGTCCAATTCGAGGAACGCGTCGTCAGCAATGAGCGAGTCAGCGGATTCCAGGAACTGCACGAAATATGGCAGCCTACGCGTTGCAGCAACATTGGCGGCAGGAGCTTCGAGGATGTAATTCAATCTAGCCTCGGTCACTTCTCCAACACATTGCCAATTCAACTCTCCGGCTTGGTTCTTGGAACCAAGTATTAGTTGCGATCCTGACGGTTCAATCTTCGAGAAGTAGGGGATCGAAACGGAGTCGCCCACTCTTAACTCTTCAAATTCGTCCCTTTCAACATGCCGGATCACGAAGGTGGTTTGCTTCATCTGCTCATCACCACTGACTCGATCCGCTAGCAGAATGAAATTTGAATCTGCAATTTGATCGGCGAGTGTGGTCGGTGAACTACAACAGCCGCTGCAAATTGGACACGCACCGGTGACGGTCGGCAGAACTGCGATCACATTGCCGATCCAGACCGCTAACGCCAAGAACTTCAGGCGGGAAGTCTTCATGGTGGGACGCCTTAAGGCGGCAACTCTTTCCAAACAAGCACTGCGTTGGTATTCGATTCGTAACTACTGCAAGAAGAAAAACCGTTCGGCTTCTTTGACAGTTTTGAGGTCAAGTTCGCGTAGCTTTTCGAGGTTGGCTCGTGCGTGCAACGCGGACGGTGAAAGGGCGTCGGGCTTCACAGCTTCGGCAGGCTTCTCGACTTTCGGTTTGTCGCCGACTTTATCATCGGGCTTCGCTTCCACCTTTGGCGGTGCGACTTTCGCGGCGGTAAGTAAGTAGCGAACGATCGCTCGTTTGATCGACGGGATGTTGTAGTCCCCTTCGCCGTAGAGCTTCATCAACCGATCTTGCACGGACCAGTCTTCCCAACGAGCGAGATCGGCGATGACGAGGTCGGCCAGTTCTGAACGATCAAGCAATTCTCGCATCGACTGCCGCAGGCGTTCTTTCGAGATGCGACCGTTTCCGTAAGTCCACATGAAGCGGAGCGCCTGCATCGCCGCATACGTTTCGCTGAAGGGAGCTTTCTTGTCTTTGAGCTTTCCCTTGTCGATGAAGTCCATTCCCTTGTCGCCGGTGAGTAGCAAATAGCCCGAGATCAGACCGTCGATGCCGAGGCGGAAGTCCTGAACCTTCTCGTCAATCTTTGTTGCCATCAACTTGGCGTCGTCGTCATTGCCGCAGAGGCCGAGCAGCAAGCCGTACAAACCAAGCCGCGTCGGGGCGGTCTCTTTGTTGCTGACCCATTTGCGAATCTTCTCGCGATCCATCTTCTCTTTGATTTTGACGATCTCTTCATACGGAGCGTTGGCGAATTCGCCGTAAGCATCGTTCGAAACCAATTGGTCCGAGAACTCCAAAAACTTCAGGAAGTATTCCAAGCGTTTGCCAGGCATCGACTCCGGTGACGGTGCCTGCACGATGTATTGATAAGTGGTCTCCGTCACTTCAAGCGGACTGCTCCAGTCGATCTCTTTTTCCTTCGTTCCGAAGAGCATGAAGAGGTCACCCTTCTTGCCGGCTCG
>JAPLNX010000198.1 GCA_026400935.1 Planctomycetia bacterium
CCTACACCGGCAAACCGACACAATCGCAGCCCGTAGCTCGGTTCTGCCCACCGCACCGGCGCATCACCCGCACCACAAAAATCCAACAAGCCGCACTCCAAATCTAATGGCAGGTTATTTCTTGGTCGTGGCACTAGATGCAAATTCCGGAAAGCCTCCTGCAATTTGCCCTGGGATCGATCTGAATTCTTTGGACTGGCAAATCTTTTATGTTGGTCCTGGGGATGTGATCGGCACAAATCGCATCCCATCACCTTCAACCAACTCAGACGTATGCGAGCGCCGATGGGGTTTTCACAAATTAGATAAGACTGAGATTGCAGAATCATTCCTATCTTTTGAGAAACGACGTTTGGAGATCGAGACTAATCGAGTCCGGGAGCTTCGACGAAAACTAGAAGACCAAACTGCAGCGCGATATTTGTGGCTCATGCTTGGTGGTGTAATCGGGGCAATATTGACTTTCTTAGGTTCGAAAAAATGATGTTATTCATACACAACCTACTGACGGGTGGTATGCCCTGACCATCGGGAAGGTCGTGGCCGCGTGGCGGCAACGACCACGCCTATCATTTCGTTCTGGGCGTGCCACCAACCCGAAAGGAGAAAACTCAAGATGGCACGGTCGAAGCAAAAGGAACAGAAGAAGATTTATGTGTATGATTTGGTTCAAGAAATACTCAACATGTTTCAGGTTCTGAGGCAATGCTATGAGTCGCTCCCAGACAAGTCAGGAATTAAACTCGAATTCGTGTTATTCGACGGTTTCGACGGCCATTCCGAAGGCGACTACTTCGAAGCCGCACAATCAATTGCTTGTGGCGATCCAGCTGTAAGAGCATATGACAGCCACATGCCGAGACTAAACTCGTATCAGACTTTGATGCAACGTTGGCGAGATTCGAAGGACATGCAAAACTTGACTCACGCCGATTTGGTCCGCATCACCGCTCCATTGAATTCCGATTAGAAATGTCGCGGGTGGCACAGCTTGCTTCAAGCTGTGTGCGCAGCAGTAGAAAGTCAGAGTTGGCGTTCAATCAACAAACCCGCTTCAACTTTGGGATCAGCGTTTACATCGGGGTTCTCGTGCCTGCGGCACCCAGCTTCTGCGAAGCTGGGCCACCCGCCGGTGCGGTGAAGGGCATTTTATGAACTGAGAAGCTCGCTATTCCAATTGATGAGAGGGCTGCGTCGAGCCGCAGCACTCCAGAGTGTGTGCCGCATCGGAAACCTGAATTGGAGGTCGAACCAGAAATCAAACCGTCAGCGAGTCATCCGCCGCGTTCGCGAATTTCCTGTGCCTGCGGCACCCAGGTTCTCCGAACCTGGGTCACCCTGCCAATGACACCAACCCCACCGAGCTTGCCTCGGTGGAAACGGGCCTTTGCACGACGAGCGAATTCACTCGATTGGGTTTGAACCCACGGTTGCCGAACCAAACGAAAGCACACCGTGTCGTCGCGGAACGACGGTTGAACCGTGCTGGGCGTGAACCTGCCAATTCACAACTACGCCCGTGGGCATCAACCCGCGGTTACTTCTACGGAACTGACCATTGCAGCCTCAAAATTTCGGCGAAACTGCCACACAGCCTCCAGGAGTTCCGCATCGTTGGCATCCCACAGCCCACGACCATGCAAGTCTGCGCACAATTCTCCGATCGCGGCCATCAGTTGACCGGCACGCATCTCAGGGACGATTTGGGATAACTCGTCCAGAGACGAAAATAATTCCATACGGGTCTCGTTGTTGTTCATAGTCGATCTCTCACTTTTGGTGAACTAGCACGACTTCGGCGATATCGTCCAACCACAATGACCGGCACCGTTTCTCCAGGAGCAAGCTTTGTCATGCGAGTGGCTCGCGTGACGCCATCAGTGACTTCAAGCACTCCCTCCGGATCCTCAAGAACAAAGAGAGGCGGCATCCCATCCTTTGACGAACCGAATCGGCGAATCTGTTGTTGTAGTTTCCAGAGGTCTGCCCCGCCGATCCGACTGGGCGGCAATCGCAGTTCGCCCGGATCAACTTCACGAATTGGCTCATTCATTCAAACACAATACTCCCCTCAACCAACGGCCTCAAGCGGAAGCCAACCCCAACGCCCTCAAGCTGAAACCCCAAAACAAAAAGGGACGCGATTCTTTGAATTGGACTAATAGTTGCGAACCGAAAACACGGTCATCATCATGGCTGAGCAATCTTGATTGCTCGACGTTTTCAATTGTCGAGAAGTTGAGCTGTCCGAGGGATGGCAACGTGAGACGAACAAAATGCCGCTGACCGTTTCCGATAAACTGCTCAAAACTTTGGAAGCCGGGCGTCGGCCTGTTGTGGTGCGCGACGACCGGACCAAGAAGGGGTATGCGGTGATGTCCGAGCAAGTTTATGCTCGGGCGCGGCCGTTGATTGAATTCGTGTCGAACGATGCTGCAGGACCATCGGATAGGAGTGCTGAAACTTGGACGGAAGAGAAGAACGCTCGGCGAGCGGTGCTGATCAATAAAAAACATGACAGCAAGTTGACCAGCGCAGAAACTCGCGAACTGAATCAGTTGACGGAAGAAGTGCGGCAGTATCAGGAGCGAGTCGCACCGCTCCACAATCATGCGCTCGCGGGTGGCACAGCTTCAAGCTGTGTGCGCAGCATTAGAAACTTCAGAGTTGGCGCTCAATCAACAAACCCGCTTCAACTTTGGAATCAGCGTTTACTCCGGGGTTCTCGTGCCTGCGGCACCCAGCTTCTGCGAAGCTGGGCCACCCGCCGGTGCGGTGAAGGGCGTTTTAAGAACTGAGAAGCTCGCTATTTCAATTGATGAGAGGGCTGCGTCGAGCCGCAGCACTCCAGAGTGTGTGCCGCATCGGAAACCTGAATTGGAGGTCAAACCAGAAATCAAACCCTCAGCGAGTCATCCGCCGCGTTCGCGAGTTTCCTGTGCCTGCGGCACCCAGGTTCTCCGAACCTGGGCCACCCTGCCAATGACACCCACCCCACCGAGCTCGCCTCGGTGGAAACGGGCCTTTGCACTACGAGCGAATTCACTCGACAGGAAACTCAGCGTAGTGCAAAAGCCCTTTAACCACTGAGACAAGCTCAGTGGGGTTGGTACGTAGGCTGGCCGCCCTCGGCCGTCCCTGTTTGTGGACGAAAGACCTATGAACCACAGGACGGCCGAGGGCGGCCATCCTACACACAAGCCCCATGATCGAATTAACGTTGCTCGCGAGTCTGGTTATGCTGGTCGCCGTGACGAATCCAATTCCTCTCAGGACCGCTGACATGACACTTCAGCAAACAATCGTTCGTGATCTCGCGACTCTCGATGAAGCGGAGTTGGATCAGGTCGCGCAGTATTTGTCGCTGCTGAAAATTCGCGCTCAAGCGAGGCAACAATCCCCACAATCCAGCCCGCACGAGTGGGAGTATTTGTATCGAGACGCCGCCGAAGACGACCGGTCTTTGGCGGAAGCGGGCATGAGTGACTACGCGCGGATTCTTGACAGCGATGTGATGTTGGATGCTTGGTGTGAATTGCCAAGGCCGCCGGTGATTGGCCGGGTCACTCCCAGACTCGTCGAGCAATTGCCGTTTGACATTCCACACATCCCCACGGAAGAGGACGTCGCATGATCTATCGACAACCGCTCCCGAAGGCCGCTGTCGATCAAGGAGACATCATCGACGGTTGCCCGTTGTTCGGGATTGCCGAGTTCGACCCCATCAAACCGGAATACGTGACAGCCGAACAATCTGCCGCGCGAGTCGTCGTCTTGACTCAGACTTGCGACCTCGCCAATCAAAAAGTTTCTCATGCGATCGTCTCCGTCGTGCTCGACGCCGAATCGCTCGTCGCGTCCGGTGGAGTGAAAGCGGCCGATGTTCGCGGCCCAATTCGTGCTGGCCGAGTCTTCGGCTGGTACTTCCTGCCAAAAAGTGACGAGCTTGGCCTGCGAGAAATGATCGTGGACTTCCGCCAATTACATACTGTTCGACTCGATCTACTGACGGCGTTGTGCCAATCGGGAAAACGCCTGGCTCGCGTTGAACCGCTGTATCGAGAGCATCTCAACAAACACTTCGCCGACTCCTACAGCCGGATCGGTTTACCGGAACCTTATGAGACTGAATAAGCGGGTATGATCCCCAAACGACGCGGTGCTTGCGTCGTTACTGCCCCATCCACCTTTTCCGATTTCGACATTCGGAATTCTTCACACTCAAACAATCATGGCCACGATGGCATCAAAACGCTGTTACTACGAAGTGCTGACGGTTACCAAAACTGCCGGCGATGACGAAATCAAAAAAGCCTACAAAAAGCTGGCCTTGGCGAATCACCCGGATCGTAATCCGGGCGATCCGGCGGCGATTGACCGCTTCAAGGAAGCCGCTGAGGCATTTGAAGTGCTCAGCGATTCGGACAAGCGATCGCGCTATGACCGATTCGGGCACGAAGGGGTGTCGGGACGCGGGCATGCGGGAGGCGGCTTCCAAGACGTCGGCGATATCTTCGAGATGTTCGGCGACCTCTTTGAGGGGTTCGGCTTCGGCGGCGGCGGTCGTCGGCGAGGCGGCGGGGGAGGACGTCGAGCGACTCAAGGGGACAGCCTCAAGACGGAGTTGACGATCGACCTGCTCGAAGCGGCGAAAGGGTGTACTCAGCCGGTTGAAATCAAACGCCGAGAGCTTTGCAGTACTTGCAAAGGCTCCGGAGCGAAGGCTGGTTCCACGGCAGTCACTTGCGATTACTGTAAAGGACACGGCCAAGTCGTGCAGTCGCAAGGCTTCTTTCGCGTTCAAACGACCTGCCCCGCTTGCCGAGGCGAGGGAAAGATCGTTCGCGACAAATGCGGTGACTGCGGTGGTAACGGGCGCAATTCCGAAAAAGTGCGACTGGACGTTCGCGTTCCACCCGGTCTCGATAATGGCATGCAACTCTGTCTACGCGGCGAAGGGGAACCGGGACTCAACGGCGGGCCACGCGGCGATCTGTATGTCGAGATTCATGTCAAAGAGCATCATCTGTTTGAACGCGACGAACAGAACTTGATCTGTCATGTGCCGATCACATATTCGCAAGCGGTGCTCGGTGCGGAGGTCGAAGTTCCGACGCTCGACGGGAAGCAGATGCAAAACATCCCGTCCGGCACGCAGTCGGGCGAAGTCTTTCGCATTCGCGGAGGCGGAATGCCCGATCCGCGCGGCGGCCGCACCGGTGATCTGCTTGTTGAAGTTCACATCGAAGTTCCTAAGAAAGTTTCCGACGAACAACGTGAGGTGTTACTGAAGTTGGCCGAACTTGAAAAAGCCAACGTCAGTCATCATCG
Source organism: Planctomycetia bacterium (assembly GCA_026400935.1). GTDB lineage: Bacteria > Planctomycetota > Planctomycetia > Planctomycetales > Planctomycetaceae > SXKJ01. The sequence continues at coordinate 5,332 of JAPLNX010000198.1, forward strand.
CTCGACGTTCTTCGACAAACTCAAAGACTGGTTCACCGGAGAAACCAATAGTTGATCTCAAGGTAGCACAGGCGCCCGCCAGTATTACGGATAAGTCTTTCCTGTTTCATTCCTCTTGTTACTGTCACGCAAACTCAAAATCATGACCGAAGAAACAACCACTCCCAACAATACCGAGGCCAACGTGGCTGATAATTCACAGACCCCAGATACCGAAGTCGAAGCACCGATTGGTGAGTCGCTCGACATGGCTTTCCTCGCGCTGCAAGCGGAGCGAGATCAGCTCTACGAGACGTTGGCTCGCTCGCAAGCGGAGTTCGACAACATCCGCAAACGGCAGCAACGTGAAGCGGAACAAGAAGCTCGCTATCGAGCGATGCCGATGATCCGCGATCTCTTGCCGGGACTCGACAACATGCGGCGCTCGCTCGAAGCGGCAAACAAAGGAGGCAAGCTCGAAGAGCTGACGAAAGGGGTCGAGATGACGCTCAAGCAGTTTGAGGAATTGCTGGCTCGCTACAACGCCGTCGCAATTCCTGGAGCGGGCACTCCGTTCGACCCAAATCTGCACCAAGCGATCTCACAGGCTCCGTCCGCCGAACATCCGCCGATGACCGTGCTGATGGAAATCGAGCGAGGTTACGTGATGCACGATCGCGTCGTGCGACCGAGCAAAGTGATTGTTTCGACTGCACCGCAAGCGTAGACAAGCCCCTTTTGCGATCACCGCTTTTGCGAAGCACGATTTCATCGTGCTTTTTATCGGGCACGTTGAGAACGTGACCCAAGTCTTGGAACCAACTATGCCAACGTACGATTACAAGTGCTCTGCCTGCGATCACATGTGGGAACTGTTTCAATCCATCAAGGCAGAGCCGGAAAAGAAGTGCCCAGAGTGTGGTAAGAAAAAAGCCCAGCGCCTGATTGGTGCCGGTGCCGGCCTGATTTTCAAAGGCTCTGGGTTCTACATCACCGACTACCGCAGCAAGTCCTATGCGGACGCGGCCAAGGCGGACACTTCGTCATCGGCACCGTCCAAGACGGAGTCCTCGTCAAAGAGTGAATCGAGCAGTACCAAGTCTGAAAGCTCATCCTCAAAGTCCTCCGATTCCAGCGGAACGAAGAGCAAGTCGAGCGAGTAACTTTGAGGTTGCTACTCGTTGTGTTGCTCACATTGTTGTCGTTCGCGGCACAACGTTGTCATGACGCCAGCAATGTGGACGAATTTTCGGCTGAGTGATCATCACGGCATCGAATTGGAAAAATGAATCGGAAGCGCTTTTAGAAAAGCTCAGAGCCTCTTCGGGTGAGTTGGCAACGGATTCTGCAGTTAAGTCAACTGCTTCACTCCAGATAAGAATCGCGGTATCTTGTTCAGCCAAGTGTGAGCTTGCGGGAGGAATCGGCTCACGTCTTATTCGATCACACGAGGTCATTGATGACATTCGATTTGCTTTCACGCATCGTTTCTCCGCGAGATATGCGGGGATTTTCTGATGAGCAGCTTCGCCAACTGGCAGCGGAAATCCGCGAAGCGCTTTGTTCGGTTTGTGCAGACCGCACCGCTCACTTCGCTAGCAATCTCGGTGTTGTTGAACTGTGTATTGCGCTGCATCAAGTTTTCGACTTCTCGAAAGACCGGCTGATCTGGGACACCGGGCATCAAATCTATCCGCACAAGCTCGTGACTGGTCGGCTCGGCGACTTCTCTTCCATCCGCCGCAAAGGGGGCGTGATGGGATATCCGAACCCGGAAGAAAGCGAATACGACCTCTTTATGACTGGACATGCCGGATCGTCTGTCTCGACGGTGTTGGGAATGAAGGTGGCCGACGACTTGCTGCACGCTGATGGGCGTCGGTCGGTTGCCGTCATCGGTGACGGGGCGCTGCCGTCGGGAATCGTCTTCGAGGCCTTCAACAACGCGGCAGGACTGAAGAAAGACCTGCTCGTCGTGCTCAACGACAACAAGATGGGGATTTGCCCGCGCGTCGGTGGTCTGGCGGAGTATCTCGACAAGGCACGTGTCGCCCCGTTTTACAACGGCCTGAAACGCGATGTCGCATGGTTACTCAACAAGGTGCCGGTCGTTGGCGAGTCAGTCGAGCACGCACTCGCTCAATTCAAAGACGCCGTGAAGGGTTTCTTGCACGGCGGAATGTTGTTTGAAGAACTCGGTTTTCGGTATATCGGCCCGGTAGATGGTCACGATTTGACCGCGCTGAAGCGATATCTCGAATTGGTCAAAGACATCAAAGGCCCGGTGCTGTTGCACGTCTTCACGGAGAAAGGACACGGGTTCCAACCGGCCTGTCAGGACCCGGTCAAGTTTCATTCGCCCTCGCCGTTCACTCGCACCGAAGACAATGAGATCGTTCCGGTGAAGGCCTCGTCCGGGCGGGCTTATACGAACTCGGTCAGCGACGCGATTTACTCGGCAATGAAGCGCGACACGCGGGCGTGCGTACTGACCGCAGCGATGTGTGCGGGGAACGCGCTCAATAAGATTCGCACGGAGATTCCCGATCGCTTCTTCGACACAGGCATCTGTGAAGGCCATGCCGTTGCGTTCGCAGCAGGCATGGCGAAAAGTGGGATGCGACCGATCGTCGATATCTACAGCACGTTCTTACAACGGAGCTTCGATCAAATTTTCCAAGAGGTCGCGCTGCAGAATTTGCCCGTCGTGATGTGCCTCGACCGAGCAGGACTTGTTGGCCCAGATGGTCCGACGCATCACGGCTCGTTTGATAACACTTACATGCGCGCTTTCCCAAACATCGCGATGATGGCTCCCGGCGATGAAACTGACGTTGCGCCGATGCTCGACTTCGCGTTGAGCCACAACGGGCCAACGTCGATTCGGTATCCGAAAGCGAACGTCGAACGCATCGAACGAACGCCGACTCCGGTTGAGCTGGGCAAAGCAGAAATCTACGAATGGGGGTCCGACGGCATGTTCGTCGCCTTCGGCACGCTGTTCGGCGATTGCGTTCGAGCCGCAGAACGCCTGCGTCAAGAAGGACTCGATGTCGGCGTCATTAACGCACGCTTCGCGAAGCCGTTGGATACCGAAACGATACTCAAAGCGGTTTCCGACTGTGGGTTCGTGATTACGGTTGAAGAGAGCACGCTTTGCGGAGGCTTCGGAAGCGCGGTTCTCGAAGCGGCGAACGACGCCGGACAGCGTACTGATCACATCAAACGCCTCGGTATCCCCGATCGCTTCATCGAACATGGCGAACGATCAGAGTTGCTCGCTGATATCGGACTCGATGTCGAGGGCATGGTCGCTGCAGCGCAGGCAATGGCGTCCCAGAAAGTAGACAACTCACGCTCTGGGTCGAGAGTTCCGATTGCAGCGAGAGTTTAAGAACGGGACAGGAATCACTTCCCGATGTCGTGCTTGTCAATTTCCACGATGAGTAACAACGAACCACTTTGGTTGAGAGACGGTCAGGGAATTCCGCCGAAGATTCGGTGGACGTTCTCGACCGAGGCTTCGTTGGTCGCGATGGAAATGGGGCGTGAGTCTGGTGAAATTCTGGCGGCGGATTCTGCAGGTGGCTTGTATCGGATCGATCGTCGTGGGCAACTGCTGACATTGTCACGAGGTATGAAAGGCGTCCGAGCCATTGCTTGGTCAGACACATCTGCTGCGGGGGCGGTGATCGTTGGCGAGAAGAAAGTGTTTCGATTGAATTCAAAGCTCGAAGCAGACTGGTCGGTCGGTTTGCCGGAACCGGCCTTGGCAATCGCGGTGACACCGTTTGGTCGTCAGACTGCGATCAGTTTGGCGAACGGCGGCAACTTGGTGCTCGGCCAAGAAAGCGAACAACTCAGCGTTTTTGAAACGATGCGGCCGCTGAAATGGATTCAGTTTCTCGCATCGGAACCAGTCTTGATCGGGGCTGCTGACTACGGGCAAATTTGTGCTTACCAATTGAATGGTCAGCAAATTTGGAGTGAGAAGAGTTTTACTTCGCTAGGCGATATGAGCGCCGCTTCCGACGGCCAGACGATTTTGCTGGCAGGATTTAATCACGGCATTCAGGCGCTCGACAGCAGCGGAGCGGTGCGTGAGTCGTACCTCATCGAAGGGACGGTCTGCCGTGTTTCATGCAGTTTCAACGCTGATCGCATCGCCGCCGCAACGCTTGAGCGACATCTCTACTGGCTGGACTCCGACGGGCAATTGTTATGGGCCACGCAGGTCGATGAGGACATCTTCCGAGTGATCTGTGATCCGCTCGGCGAATGGCTGCTGTGTGGCTTCAGCTCTGGCCAAATTCTCCGGCTCGATTGGGAAAGCTGATCGGCGCAGCATGACAATCGTGCGGAGACTGCCGTTTGGCTAGAAGAACGGCTACAACACCGACCCCGCGAACCGCCATTTCTCGGTTCATGGAGCGACCACTCACATCGGAGCCGACATCGATGGCTGTGCAAAACGGCTTGTTCATTCTGCATGATCTGCACCTCCAACTGGCGAGCGTGCAAGACGAACTGAACCGCGGGCCGCGAATGATTAAGGCCAAAGAGAATCTCTTGGCCAAGCGGCAAGCGGAGTTGGACGCGATCAAAGCTCAGCAGACGGAACGTCGAAAGCTGTCTGACCAAAAGAATTTGCAATTGAAGTCCAGCGAAGCGAAGTTGGCGGACTTACGCACAAAGCTCAACATGTGCAGTTCAAACCGCGAGTTCGACATACTCAAGGGTCAGATTGCTGCTGATGAAATGGCGAACAGCGTTTTGGAAGACGAAATTCTCGACGCGATGGAGCAGGTCGATAAAGTCAAATTACAGATCACTGAAGCAGAAAAAGCAGTCGGCGTTGCCAAAGAAGAGATCGGCAAAGCGGCTGCTCAAGTCGCCGCCGCCGAAGCTGGTCAGAAAGAAAAAGCCGAAAAGCTCAAGCTGGCGGTCGCTGGAGCAGAAGTCGTTCTGCCCGATGATGTGAAGTTGGTTTATCGCCGTTTGGTCGGTGCGTTTGGTGCAGACGCGCTCGCTGCTGTCGATAAAGGTGTTTGCACAGCGTGCTATGTTTCACTCTCGCCGCAGCAAGCAGTGGAAGTTCGCTCTGGAAAGATCGCTTTTTGCCATTGCGGAAAGCTGATCTATTTGAAGCCGGCGGAGTAGCCCTCACGGTTCTGATCGCGAGTACTCGACATCAACGATGCTGCACGCGCAGATGACGTTCAATCCGAGTCGTTCTGCGGCGGCCAACAAGTCATCTCTTTCGCTGCCGGGATTGAGCCAAACTTCGCGAGGGTGGCAGGCGGCGATCTCCGCCAGCAGCGTGATTCCAACATCCGGCGGCAAGTAAACGGTCACCCGATCGATCGAGTCCGGGGGGATATCGCGCAGCGATGCGTAGGCGGGAATCCCTTCAACCTCGTCGGCATAAGGGTTGATGGGAAAGACTTCATAACCCGCTCGGCGGTGAGCACGGACAGACTGATTGCCATATTTGCTGCGATCTCGACTGGCTCCCAAAACGGCCACTGTTTTTATCATGACATTGCCTTTCTCGAACTCGAAGCAACCATGGCTACAACATCGGCGAAGATTGCCGTTGCGTGGAGTTCCCGGTTGACGCACTTGGAAGAGAGGAGTACATCTTCAAAGGCGGTTCTGTCAAAGGATCGCACGAACCGCAAGGAAGTGGTCCGAGGAGATTTGGCTGCGAGTTCTCCGAGCATTTGCTCGTAAAACTCCACTGGGTCAGCTTCTCCATCGAAAGGAAGATGCCGTGAGAGTGACTGCTGTTTGGTTGTGCCTGCTTGTGCTGGGAACAAGTTCCGCTAGCGCGGCAGACATGAATTCTGAGACCGCCGCACCGCTCACCGTAAAGGTGGAAAACCCCGATGAGCCTAAGGGCTCGTTGGTCATCATCGGCGGGTCTGAGCGTTATCGAGATCGCGAGTTATGGGACACGATCGTCGAATTGGCGGGGGGAGAAGGTGCTTCGATCGCCGTATTTCCCACCGCCAGTGGTTCTCCTGTGCGACAAGGGAACAAGGTCGTTCAAGCACTGAAGCGTGCTGGAGCTGAGCCGTTTTTGGTTCCTGTGGCTTGGAAAGAAGTTGAGCATGAAGTCCGCGACGCGGTCTTCAACGACAGTCTTGTGCAACAGGTTCGCGCCTCGAAGGGCGTCTTTTTTATCGGAGGGTCACAGGATCGCATCGTCGATGCGCTGTTAGACGATAACCTCGAAAAAACACCCATGCTGCAGGCGATCTGGGAGATGTACCGCGAAGGGGGCGTGGTCGCGGGAACCAGCGCGGGAGCAGCCATTATGAGCCGCGTGATGTTTCGCGACGCGCCGCCACCGATGCAGATTCTGCGGAACGGTGTCACGATGGGGAAAGAGATCGATGATGGTTTGGGCTTCCTCGATAGCCGGTGGTTCGTTGAACAACATTGTTTGGTACGTGGTCGTTTCGCGCGAGCCTTAGTGGCGATGTATTCGCAAGGTGTCCCCTACGGAATCGGTGTCGATGAAAACACAGCTCTCGTCGTGCGGAATGGCTACGAAGCCACCGTCATCGGCTACAAGGGGGTCTTGATCATGGACATCTCAAACGCGGCTCCAGACCCAAAAACCGACGGTTTCAGCTTAAAGAACGTTAAAATGTCATACCTTGATCGCGGCGATTCAATTGACCTGCGAACTCGAAAAGTGACGCCATCAGACGAAAAAGTTGACGACATCAAGCTCGACCCGAACGCCGAAGGCTTTGACCCCTACTTCGATCACCGCATGTTCTACACCGACATTCTCGGTAACTGCACGGTGGCCGATCTATTGGGTCGCTTAATTGACAACAAAGAAGGTGAAGCGATCGGCTTGGCGTTTAGTGGATTGGATGCTCGCAATCAGCCTTCGGATGGCTTTGAGTTCAAGTTTTATCGCGGCCCGGACAGTTTCGGCTGGTACACCGAAGACTACGGCGGTGAGGACTACACGGTCCTCAACATTCATTTGGATATTCGCCCCATCCGCATTGCTGGGCCGTTATACGAACACCGCATCGCCGCCGAGGACAACCGTCGGGAAGCGGATGATGCCACCGAGCAAAACTGAGCGTCCGCTTGTCGCACGAAGCGTCAGTGAAGGTGAAATGCCACGTCATGTTCGCCGATACCTTGGGCTACATGTGGCGCAATTCGTATTAACAACTAACGAACACCGTTCTTCAATCGGATTGGAACGGCCACTCGGATGAAAACAAAAAAAGCCACAGGCTGGCAGCCTGTGGCTTTTTGTTTTTCGCAGAGAAACTTCTTGGCAGTTTCTATTTTTCCGGCGTTGATGGAACTGGAATTGGAATGATTTTCGGCTCGGTCGCCGGTGTTGATGCTCCCGGTTGTTGCCCTTCTGGAGTCGGTTGGAACAAGATGAAGAAGCCGCCTCCACCGCCACCGCCGATCGCGTTGGCGTTGTAGATGTACTCGGCGTTGAGCGCTTTCGTGATCTGCGTTTGCACCTTCTGCAAGTGAGACGCCGTGTACGGGTCGAGGTTGCCGGGAGCTTCTTTGAGGATGCGCTCGACATTGGCCTGAATCTTCTTCACTTCGACGAGCGCGAGATTGGCGATCGCCTTGCTCGCTTCCGTATCGATGAACTTCGCAGGAAGGGTCAATTCAATCAGGCGATCGAGATGTTCTTGCTGCAAGTTGCGACGCAGGCTGCTGATCATGGGGACCCGTGGCGTGAAAGGCTTGTCCGGGTTCTTGTCGGCTTCGCGCCAGACGTTGGCGGTGATGCTGGCCAAGACTTCGGGCAAAGTGATCGCGTCTTGGTCCGCTGGGATTGTCATTTCGTTGTCGTAAATGCGGCGGAGTGCCGTTGGTCGCAACAACGAGGTCAAAGTCGAGGCTTGGAACGCGGCGATCCGATCGGTGATCGGGTACGTTGCGTCTTCAACATCCATGCGATCGTTCTCGATCCACTTGTCTTTGGTCATTCTCGCCAGCAACGCGGGAGTGAGACCGAAGGCGGCGTCTTCAAACGCATTTCCGATGACGAACTTCAGAGCCTCACGTTGCATCGCTGCCGGAACCGGTTCGATTGGTGCGCGACCGTTCTTGTCCCCTTTGCGATCGCGATTGATGAACGCGCCGCCGAGCCAGTTGGCCATCATGCTGGTGGACTGCATCTGCATGTTGAAGGTGAGTTCGTAACCGTATCGCGCCTTCGACCACGACTGCCCGTCTTTGACGAACGTGTCGATAATCTTGGCGCGGTGTTTTTGAATGAGTCGCGTTTGATTTTGAGCGTAATCCAGCGGGTTCTTGCTGAAGTCATAACGTCGAGCGAGCGGGTCTGGACCGAGCGTGTCTTCATCGGTCGCGTAGGCCAATTCTGGCTCAGCAACGCGGTCGAGAATCGGCTTGAGGTCGCCGGAGAATGTGTAACCGTACTCGATCGCCCACATGTCGTAGGGGCCGATGCTGGCCAACGTGTAGTCCCCTTGGGACTTGTTGTTCGGGTCAGCCGGGACGTGCATGTTGATCGGCGTGTAATCCATCACCGATCCAGCGAGCGGCTTCTTCCCTTTGATCTCATCGCTATTGATTTGAGCGAGCGTGTAAATGCTCGACGCTTTGAAGTTGTGCCGCAGACCGAGCGTGTGGCCCACTTCGTGAGCCACCAATTCCGCGAGCAGCGGGCCGATGAACGACTCCGGCATGCCATCGAGTTTTGTCTCTTCGGGAACGACGGGAGCGCCTGGCTGTTGCTCATTGATTTGTGCCGCATCCAACTCAAACGCCATGCGGGCAAGTGCAAGATCAACGCCTTTCGCTTCGGAAGCTAGGCACATGCCGTTGACTTGGCTCGTACGGCCAGTGAGTCCGTCGAACGGATCGTCACCCAACATCGGCGTGTTGACGCGGCTCATCGGATGGCCGGAGAACTGTGTTGCTGCATCGCGTTGAATTTGCGAGGCCAAGAAATTCCGTTGTGACGGTGCGGCCAAGCGAACTCGCGGATCCCACTTCGGATTGCGAGCCAGCCACGATAGCGTGTCGGCATCGAAACCTTCCATCGCGATCGATGGCAAAATCTCGCTGAACTGCTTGTTAAAGTGTCGAATCCAGCCATCAGTCAGGATGATGTCGGCGTCGAGGATTTCACCCGTCCAAGGATTCACCCGGCTAGGCCCAATCGCGGTGCTGATGTTGTTGTTCAACCAACGGATGAAGTTCCAGCGGACATCTTCTGGATCTCGGTCCATGTACTGCCGAGTCTGTGCGTCCTGTTGCAGCACCACGATCGCATCGATGATGCCGACTTTCTCGAACGCCTTGTTCCAATACAAAGTTCCTTCTTTGACCCAGCGGCGGTAACGCACTGGCGTTGTGTGCTCAATGATGAATTCGATCGGTTTGACCGGCGGGCTGAGCTTCAGCGAAGGATCACGCTTCACGAGGTGCCAGCGGTTGATAAAGCGAATCTTGGTTTCGTCGGTGAGGTACTTGCCGTAATCAGCGTAGCTCGTCGTGAAGTAACCAATTCGCTCGTCTGCTTTGCGAGGTTGATACTGAGTGTTTGGAGTGATCTCGCTGATTGAGTAATGCAGCGTTTGCAACTGTCCGCCGGCAGTGGGGACTTCATAGGCAACTTCGACATTCTTGCTGAAGACCTTCGCCTTCTTCACGGTGACGAGACCAGGATTGCGAATGCCACCAGCTCCACCGCGACCGCTGCCGAAGAAGATTCCCGACTGCATCACAAGGAGTTGGTTGAAGTCCACAATTGGCGAGCCTTCGAGGCTCATTGTGACGATCGGCACCTCGGTGATGAGTCGATCGGTGAAGAGTCGATTGACCGAACTTTGCGATTCTGGGTCGCCGCCCGAACGGATCGTGATGTTTGGGTCCATCAACGCGAGGCGTTTGTCGTAACGTCGCCAATAGACGACACGATCACCCGATTGCAGACCGGCATATTGATCGCCGCTCGCGACGGTCATCGCCATAAAGTACTTCTGCTGCAAATAGTCGCGCGGCAACTCCGCCAGTACGTGCGAGTCTTTCGCTCGCACATAAAGGTTGTAAAGCGCCGAGTCGCCTTCCGGCGGGGCAACTTTCTTGTAGTCCTTCAGCACGTCAGCTGCGGGCGGGAAATCAGGAGCTTGCGCTCGCGCTTCCACGCTCCCTGCAAACACGACCGCCAGCATCACGCTCGCGATCCCTGCCCAACCACATCGCCAATCGAGCCAATCAATGAATTTCATTTGCGGACCTTCCCACTCACCGTCTTGGGGACAACGAAAGGATGCTTCGGGGGTTCCCCGGAGTGCCGACACGGCGAGTCCGTCGAAGCAATTTGCCCGACCGACACAATCGCCACAAGTTGCCAAGTCTAGCTGCGGTTTAAGCATTGGAAACTGATGAGACCTACTTCGAGCCAATTTTCCTGAGACTCGATGAGAAATGAGGTCACGAAATCCAAACGCTCCGCGCGGACTAAGTGATGCCAAATTGCATCAAGCATGTTCATTCTTCCGATTGAATCGCTCGGCCTCTCGGAAAATCGGGCCGCTTCAAACTCGCCACTCGTCAGCGCCGAAACCTGCCGATACACTGCCGCGACTCATTTGGCGAGGCGGAGGCGTGCTCTCCTTGCCACAAGTATTTCAACAGACATTTGCTTTATTGGCTTAGCCAAAGGAAACCGATCGTGGCCACAGCACCTTCCACGGCACCAAACGTTGCTCCCCCGAAAACCGAAAAGAAACCGATGAATGGAGCCGACGTGCTGGTCGAGGCTTTGGTCCGCAACGGCGGTGACACGATCTTCGCCTATCCAGGCGGAGCTTCCATGCCGCTGCACCAAGCGTTGCTACGACGGTCGGAAGACATTCGCACGATCCTGCCTCGGCACGAACAAGGGGGCGGGTTTGCCGCTCAAGGGGTCTCGCGCACGACGAACAAAGTCGGCCTGTGCATGGCGACCAGCGGCCCCGGCGCGACGAACCTCGTGACCTCTATTGCTGATGCGAAGATGGATTCGATCCCGCTTGTGGCGATCACCGGCCAAGTACAGCAAAAGGTGATCGGCACCGACGCGTTTCAAGAAACGCCGATCGTCGAGATCTGCCGCGCGATCACCAAACACTACTACATGATTACCGCCAAAGACTGGCGCGAGCCGGAGGATGTCCAGCAAGCAATTCGGGATATCCCCCGCATCGTTAATGAAGCGTTCTATCTCGCGAAGTCCGGTCGGCCGGGACCAGTGCTGATCGACTTCCCACGCAACATCCAGATCGCGGTGCTCGAAGGTGAGATCGACTGGAATCCGCCGATGAACCTGCCCAGCTACCACCCGGAACGCCGCGTGGCTGCTCCCGAACAAATCAAGCAAGTCATCGCGGCAGTCAAGCACGCCAAACGCCCGATCCTTTACGTTGGTGGCGGCGTGATCAATTCCGATGCGGCTGCAGAACTGACGGCTTTTGCCAAGCGAACCAAAATCCCCGTCGCGATGACCGTGATGGGTTTGGGTGCGTTCCCCGGTGAAGACCCCCAGTCGCTGCACATGCTGGGAATGCACGGAACCGTGTATGCCAACTACGCGGTCAACGAGGCTGACCTATTGCTCGCCTTCGGCGTGCGGTTCGATGACCGCGTTACTGGAAAGCTCGAAGAGTTCGCCAAGCACGGCAAGATCGTGCATGTGGACATCGACCCGTCCGAAATCCACAAGAACAAAGAGGCCCACCTCCCGATCGTGGCCAACATCAAAGAGGTCTTGGTACAGCTCAATGCAGCACTGACCGACGCTGATCTGCCGCAGATCGATGACTGGATCAACCAGTGCGCCGACTGGAAGGCGAAGTTCCCGCTGGTCTACAAAGAGCAGCAGAATGATCTCATCTATCCGCAGGCCGCAATTGAAGAATTGTGGCGGCAGACGAAAGATCGTGACACTTATGTCGCCGTCGGCGTCGGCCAGCATCAGATGTGGGCCGCGCAGTACTACAAGTTCAATCGCCCGAAACGTTGGTTGAGCAGCAGCGGTCTCGGCACGATGGGCTTTGGCCTTCCCGCCGCGATGGGGGCTCAAGTCGCTCACCCGGAAAGTATCTGCATCGACATCGACGGCGATGGCTCGATCCTGATGAATATCCAGGAACTCGCCACGCTGCACTGTGAGAAGCTGCCGGTCAAAGTGCTGCTGCTCAACAATCAGCACCTCGGCATGGTGATGCAGTGGGAAGATCGCTTCATGCAAGGGAAGCGTGCCCACACCTATCTCGGCCCGATCGATCATCCGGAAGCGCTCGGACAAGGAGATGGTTCGATTGGCGTGACCTATCCGAACTTCACGCAACTTGTGCAAGGATTCGGAGTCATGGCCAAGCAAGTTCGCAATAAAGCCGATCTGCCAGCCGCAATCGCCGAGATGCTCGCGCACGACGGCCCGTTTGTGCTCGACGTCGTTTGCCCGTACCAAGAGCACGTGCTTCCGATGATCCCCGGCGGCATGACCGTGCGAGACATCATTACCGAGTGAAAAGAATGTGGCTCGACGCGGAACGTCGAGCCACATTTTTTCAAAACAACGTCGCCTCACTTGAGTGTCCCGAAGCGTACCCAAGTGAGGCGACTGATTGATCAGCCAAGTGGCTGATGCGATTGCAGCGTTAATCGAACAGATCAGAAAAACAGACCGCTCATTCCGTGACCGAGATCTGCGAGTCGTGAAGTGACGTCCCTCGCTGGTTTTACCCCCCTCAACGAGGCGGGCTTCACTTTTTGCGAACCGGCAACTGCCAAGAATCATCGTCGTCGGATTCGTCGTCTTCATCATCGTTGTCGTCGTCCATGATCGGCTGACGCGGTTGAGCAGACAGTGGTTTTTGGAAACCGGCAATCGTTGAATCATCGCCGGTGTCTAGAGTCTTTTTCTGCGACGCGGTTTGTTTTACTGCCGGTGTTTGAAGTCGCTCCGGAGTGAAGTCCACCTGTTGGACCGAGTCGTTGTCTTCATTAGTCGGTCCGGTGATCAAACCGCCCGATGTCGGCATCAGCTCGTCTTCGGGCATTGCTCGCAACGCCTGCGGAGGAATCGGGACGACTTTGCCTGGTTGGCCCGGCGCTGCTTCTGTGGCAGGGACTGGCGATGGTGGAGTCGGCTGAGCGGCCCCGGTTGGGTTAGAGTATGTCGCTGATCCCATTTCGATTGGATCAGGGCCATCGGCCACAAATTCAGCCGGTTCGGTCTTCAAGTGTGGTGCATCGAAGGCATGACTGCGTCCCCAGGCTTTTCGCAATGCTTGAGCATACGACTCTGGATGCGACAGGCTTTCGCTGAGATAAACCTGATCGTCTTGAAGTAGAGTTCCTTTTCGGAACTTCAAGTCGAGGATCGCTTTGTTGTAGGCAATCAAGCTGGTGTAGTAGGACGCTTCCGCAGTCGCCAAGCTTTGTTGAGATCGCAGCAATTCGTCGACTTTGGCTTGGCCCGCATCGTACTTCGCGTGAAACGCTTGCAGTCGCCGTTCGGAGGCGCGACGGCGATTGAAGTTGGTTTGAGCCGTTTGGTATGTAGAGTCCAAAGTACGGAAAGCTTGCGCTAATTCGTGGCTGATTTCATGCTCTTGAATTCCCAGTGCGGCTTTGGCCTTTGCGAGTTTCAACTCCAAGTTGCGAACTTGTGAATGAGCGGCCCGGAAGCCAAGTGGCATGCTTAACTGGAAACCCAACCCCCATCCGTTCTGGTTGCCGCTGAGAAGGTTGTCATAGAAGCTGCCGCGGATCGGGGTGTTCTTGATAGGGCTGTCGCCGAATAGCTTGTCGCCCACGCCATTCATTTGGTAACGCGAAACAAAGTCGAGCCTTGGATTTGTCAAGCTCTTGGCTGCATCAACTTGGAACTCCAGACTCTGGATGTTCCATTTTTGCTTGCGAAGCTCAACACGCCGGCAGAGTGCTTCAACCAAGCTACTGCGCCAGTCAGGCACGAATTCAGCTGTGGTCGGCTCGTCGGAAGGACGCATGATACGACCATCGTTGACGGGCAGTCCCAGCAGACGTCGCAAGCGACCTTCTGAGTTGTAGAGGCTGGACTGTGCGTCTTCGGACCTGGCACGGGACTCAAAGTAAGTGTCGCGAGCCTGAGCTTCCTCAGCCGCACCACCACCTTCAATTTGGTGGTCCAGTTTATTTTTGACTTCACGCCAAATCCTAAGCGTGCTGTCACGAGCCACCATTTCCGAGTCATAACGTCGGTAAGCGAGGTACAGTTCCCAATAGACGTCTTCCACATCTTTGGTGAGCCCGATCAAAGCTTGTTCGAAGTCGGCTAGCGCGAGGTCTGTTCGGATGCGTGAAATGACTACGCCCTGGTTGACCTGCGGCACGTTCTGTAACGTCGGGCGGCGACTGATCGGACCGGCGATCCGAGTGAACTTCACGCCGCTACCGGCCCACAACGGTTTGGTGAAGTCGAATTCGAGACCAGCCAGCCCGGCGTTCTGAGTGGCACTTGGATTGTTCGTGTAGACCGAATTGAAAACTCGATCGAGCCCACTACCTGTCCCGTGATTGAAGCCTTGATACAGGACATTGTGGCTGACTTGGAATTGAGAACCTTCCGCAAATATCTTGGAAAGCCCCGCACGGAAATCGCCGGATTCCGTGACTTGTTGATCGCCCTGGCGAATGCCGTTGAAGCTTGTCGTTTCCGAAAGCTGCTCGCTGCGTCCCCACAACATATTCGAGGTAAAGGTCGCATCGAATTCCGAAAGCGCGGCTTCAGGACCATTTTGGCCGAACAAGGTGCTCGTGTCTTGCAACGCTGGATCATAAACAGACTGCACAAAGTCAGGGTTCGTCAACAGGCGGTTGCCAGGTGATAAGAATTGGCCGTTGTCGCGGATGATCTCGTTGTTGCCGAGGGCGGTATGGATCGCCTCTTCAAGGCTGATATTCCAAATCTCCCCTTTGTTTTGGTTACGAATACGCCTCGGTTCGTCAGTAAAGCTGACTTCATCCGGCGTTTCTTCGTTGATTGCGGGGTAGTCAATCGAAGTGACTGTGTCTTTATAGTGCTGCAACTCGGCCTCGCCGATGTACGTCAGCTTTTTCTCAGACGTCGAGCAACCGACGAACAATCCACTCGTGAGCACCAACATGGCCCAGAATGATGGTCGCTTAGAAGATCGCAATGGCATTTGGAACGCCCTTAAAAACGAAGCTAGATCGCCAAACCTCGGAGTAGGTATCGGCGGAACAATCGCTACAGCTTTGGTAAGAGTTTCCGGTTATGCGGATTGTTTTGAGGAAACGAGGATGCCTTGAGAGAGATGGGGAGAATTGGCGAAGTAGCCAGCGGCAAAAGTTGCAGGTCGCTATAGCTGCTTCGCGTTCGGCAAGGAGAGGTTCAGGATGCAGATTTTGGCTCTAAACGCAGCTTCTCGCGAACTTGTCGTTTGAGATGTGGGTGCTCAAGAATCTCATCAGGTTGAGGCTTCAATTTTCTCGCGGGCAAACAACCCGAATCGGCTGGTTGCTATCGAACTTCGATTACCGTTTGCCAGAGCGGTGATAAGGACTGTGCCGAACCGCTGAAGTACATCGCTTTCGGAACAGACATTTCCAGCAATTTGCGAAGCCGGGCTTCGGGGTCGTGAGCTTGAGCTTGGCCCAATAGCAAACTCATTAGCGAAACTGGGAACGTGTATTTGACGACTCGGACTTTGCTCAAACCGAGTTGCGTTTTGAGTGCTTCGATCGCCTCTTCTTCATCGCCAATCTCGTCAACAAGTCCGTTTTCTTTAGCTTCTGCTGCTGTGAAAAGCTGTCCGGTGGCGAGCACTTTGACTTGGGCTTCATCTAAATTCGGACGATTATCGGCCACGATTTTCACGAAACGTTGCAGCGATTCGTCGAGAATCCGGCCCCACAATTCCTTATCGCGGTCTGTGAGCGCTCGTAATGGATCAAGCGAATCTTTGAATTCGCCAGTTTTCAAAGAGTCCGCTTTGACTCCCACTTTTGCCGCGAGTTCGCTGGCGTCGTACCGCGGAATGATGACGCCGATCGAACCGGTCCACGTTGTCGGTTCTGCAAATATCCTTCCCTTTTCTCCTGCCCCCATCGCAATGTAAACGCCGCCCGATGCGGCGATCCGCTTCATCGCAACGAACATTGGCTTCTTGTCGCTGAGCTTTTTGAGCTTCACATAAATCTGATGACTGTCGGCAACCAAGCCTCCTGGACTGTCGATGACGAGCATCACACCCTTGACATGATCGTCATCATTTACCCTTTTGATGGCATCGAGCAAATGGCCGGTAAACGGAGGCATGATGGTCCCGCTCGCTTCGATCACGGCGATTTTGTCTTCAGCATTTTTGTCGCCGGAGTGATATCTCTCCGTCGGAGAAGTGCCATCATCGAAATACTGTTGATATTCGGAACTTAGGCGGACGCAGTAGAGCAGCGAGAACGCTAAAGCAATCATCAAACCGCGCACGAACCAACGACGAACCCAAATCGGCTGCGGCGTCATTTGTTGAATGATGATCGGTGGCGCGGAAGTGGTCTGCGTGACTGCGGGAGCCGGATCGTCTGCCATTGAGGTGTTCCTTGGGAATTATTGCGGCGATGCCGTAGGTTGATTGTTTGCGAAAAGTGAGGGGGAATTGTTCGTTGGTCATTTGGTTTTACGGATAACCAATGTGTGATTCCTCCCCGCACAGGGCGAGATCAAGAGGCTTATACGAACCAAACACTCACCTTCTGAAAATTGAACGATGCCGTCGTGCTGTCATCTCCACAATCGAACTTGAGTGCGGATTGCAAAATCAGCAAGAGAATCGTCCGGAAGCTAGGTAAACCTTTTCGGCTGTTCTGGCTGTGCTAGCCACACGTCAGGAAACGTTCGCAGACAACGCACAGTCGTCATAAGCCGACGACCATTGGGACGATAGAAACTCTGTGACCAACCGGTCGGAGAACGAGGCGGATTATTGGACGGCAGACGGACCCCTGCAATCCACCGCTTTGACGACCATGCACTAGGACAGATCCCGATTGGCCCCGACAGGGATGGGAGGAGCCTTGGTTATGAATACGAAACACAGTTTGGTAGCGGCAGCGTGGGTACTCGGCGGCACATTGCTGATCGATGGAGGACAGGTTGCGGAAGCACAACAAGGCTCTCGCTTACCTTCGGACGAGTACTACGCTCCGCAAAGATCGTCTGGCAAACCAGCTCCTGGGTTGCTGCCATCCGCCTTGCGGACTCCGAGCCAATCCACTGAGGAATCCGTGGCGCGGCCAATCCCCGTCGCTCGGGACGCTGGATCGAAGCTCAGCGGCAACAGTCCCAAGCCGATGGTTCGCCCGAGCAGTCGTTCGGTGCAAGCCACGATGTATCAACAGCCGAGCACACCGATTCAACCGGCGAGTCAAGGAAGCGGAACGCCATCTCCGGTCCAGCAACAGTTGGAAGAGCTGTATCGACGTGACGGCCGACAGATGCCGCCGATGACGTTGCAACAAGCTCCGAACACGCAGCCGATTGCTGGTCAGAATCAAATCAAACGACCGCAACCAGGAACCATCCCTCCGGTAGGGCAAAACGCTCCGGTAGCACCTGGCGTGATTCCTCCAAAGCAGGCCACTCGGACGGGATTCTTCAGCAAGCTGAATCCCTTCAAGAGCAAGCCCGCTCCGGCTCAATTGCCGCAGCATCCATCGCAGCCGGTTCAGAATCAGAATGGCATGGCCGGTCGCCTTCCGAACGGCCAGCCGTTTGTGTCGCCGAAATCTGTGAGGTCACCGAACCAATTCAACGCGAATGCCACTCGCATGCAAGCGGCACCGATAAGCCAAGTTCCGATCGCTCCGGTCCCACCTGCTCAGTTCGAGTCCAAGGCACAAGCGGCTGCGATTGAGGTCGGCAGCGAATTGTCCAAAGTCTTGCCTCCGGTTCCCGGCGATCCGGATTACGTCGCCCCGAAGAGTGATGCGACTCAGGTTTCATCAAAACCAATGGGATCGGTGGATACAGCGCTGGAAAATGCTTTCAGCGACATGCCTGAAGAGGCTGTCGATGTGTCAGCTTCAGCGGCGAAGATTCAGCCGGATGCCACGCCAGAACCGAATCCATTCAGCGGACTATCACTGGATGATGAATCAACTGCCGCCGCGTCGATGAATGGTACTGAAGCCAAAGTGAAACCGGCGGTCTCGGCAAAGGATTCTGCAGACTCACTAACCTTTGATGACGACAAAGAGGCGGCGTCGGATACGAAGCTCGACAGTATTCCGCTTCCAACAGAAGACGAAGAGCTGACCGTTGCGGAAGAGAAACCGGCAGAGTCATCAGCCGAAGACGCCGCCAAAACTCAGGTCTCTGCTGAAGAAATCGATGCCAAGGTCAAGCTCATTAAAGAACGTGGCGAACTGCGTGGCCTCAAAGGATTCTGTGCTGTCGTTCTGCGAGATACTCGTGATCTCAAGAATGCACTGCCAGAACATACCGCAACCCATAAAGGCCGCACTTACTACTTCAGCAGCGATGACGCAAAGGTTGCGTTCGAGAAACATCCAGAACAATACGCTCCGGTTTCCAGTGGCAACGATGTTGTCTTGCTGAAAGAAAAAGTGACCAAAGAAGGATCACTGGATCACGCCGTGTGGTTCAAAGACCGGCTGTACCTCTTCACCAGTCAGAAAACGCTCGAGCAATTCGTGGCAACCCCCAGCGGGTTTGTCATTAGCGAGTAAGGCCCCAGGCGTTCCACTGACTGTTTACGATAGCCTCGGTCGCGAAAGCGACCGGGGTTTTTTCGTTGTTGGACCTAGCAAGAGCGGCTCACGTTTTCGTCATACCCACATGCGAGGCGCGTGTGCCACGTTAAGTTGCTGCCCGCAACAGCACCGCCGCGCTTTGACCCATAGAGGTGCGGCTCACTTTCAAGGCGAGCGGACTGCGCAACCGGTGTAGTTCGTCATGAATGACTCGTAAGCGGCAGTTGGGGTCGGGCGTTTGATAGTTCAAGGTCATAGGCAGTTCGCCGTGACGCATTGCCAACAAGCTCCCAGCAAGTTCAATCGCCGCTGATCCGCAGTCCGCTTGGCCGAAGTAACTCTTGAGAGCCGTGACCGGAATCGACTCTGCCGCTGTTCCGAGCGCTCGATGAAACGCACGAGCTTCGATCGCATCATCAACTTGTGTGCTCTTGCCGTGCGCGTTGATATGTCCGAGATCGCGTGGATCGACTCCGGCTCGGCGCAACGCCGATTGAATCGCCGCGACAAGTCCTCGACCAGCAGACGCCTCTCCTTCAGTACGGCCATCGCAGCCAGATGTCACCGCGAGAATCTCCGAATAAATCCGAGCACCGCGACGTTGAGCGTGTTCCAAACGTTCGATCACGAACGCCCCCGCCCCTTCGGCGAGAATCGTTCCGTCGCGGGACAGATCGAATGGGCGGCAGGCTTTCGCTGGATCACCATCGCGATGACTCAATCCTTCAAACAGATGAAACTTCGCGACATCGACTGGTTGGATGTGCGAACTGCATCCGCCGACGATCATCGCGTCCGCCGCGTCACGTTCAATACACGAGACTGCTTCGGCCAGCGCGAGCAGCGTCGATGAATCGCGTGCAGTGATTGTGTTGTTTGGACCTTGAGCGTTGAATTCGATCGACACATGACAGGCTGGCATGTTCGGCAACTGTCGTAAGAACCAGAGTGGTGCTATCTGACTCATCGCATCGACATTGAATCGGTCATGCTGGAACCGGCCATCGTCACCACGGCAAAACTCCGCCGCCGCAACCAACTCCTGCGGAGTACTTGTCATTCGCCCGGCCCCGTAAATCACGCCGAGCCGTTCGGGATCCACCGATCCGGCGCTCAGTCCGGCATCAGCCATTGCCTGAGAAGCGGCAGACACACCGAGCTGAATTTCACGCGACATCACCTTCAGCAATCGCTTACACGCGACTTGTTCTTCAGGAATAAAGTCCCGCACTTCCGCAGCGAAACGGCAAGGAATTTCCGCCTCCGGAAACGCTGAGTGGTAATTCACTCCCGAACGCCCCGCGCGCAAGCTCTTCCAAAACGGACTCGAACCAATACCAATTGGCGAAACCACACCCAGGCCAGAAATGACCACGCGGGTGCCCTGTGACATGCCATTCATAGCCTGTCTCCTGAGCCTGACCCTAAAACCACAGCGGTCTAACCGCCGGTTCGTCTCCCGCCGACTGCTCAGATTGGCTTTCGCCGCACAGAGAATCCGCCGGACAACCACAACTGATGAGCGAGCTGCTCATCCCTCACTGCAACTGCGGCTCACTGGTCCGTAACCTGCGAGAGAATCGCATCCACTGATACGACCCCAGCCTCTCAACAAGCCCGAAATCCAACTGACCTACGATGATTCACTCAGCAAGTTCCCAGCCGACCGAGCAAGCCATCTACAGCAGTAGGAATTTCACTGGCGTCACCTCAATGAGTCAAGGAGCACACCATAACGGAACGGAGATGATTGATGCGATGGGGGATGATCGTGACCGGCATAACAGTAGGTCAGTGATTCGTGGTCGAGGCCCATCAAGGCGAGTAGCGTCGTTTGGAGATCGGTTGTGTGCATGCGAACGATCGCTAAAAGTTTTCTTATATCTCCAGAGTATTCAGTCAGCGACGTGACCTCGTGATGAAGGATTTGAAATGGACGTCTCGCTCAGCCACGACCGCAACTTTGCGATCGTGGCTGTGCGGGCTCAAAACTAGTGGTCAACCAACTTGAGATTGCGGGGTAACCGAACTCGTAAGAGTTCGGGGGCACTGAAGTCTCACGACTTCAGCTACCCCGCAATCTCATGTGCGACCACTAATCCTGAAACCAGCGAACTTTTTCTGGAAAGGGTTCTGGTTCGAGTCACAAAAAAGAAATCCCTCGGTGATTTGTGGTGTTTGAGGATGGTCAACAAATCATCGCATACCAGTCACGGAGGGATTTCGAGTGAACAG
>JAPLNX010000300.1 GCA_026400935.1 Planctomycetia bacterium
TGCGATCGGTCACGATCCGTCCGCCGAGCGGGAAGTCCGGGCCTCTCACGTACTTCATGAGCTGGGCGACGGTGACTTCACTTTCCGCGTCGATCATGTGCAGACAGGCTCGTAGCAATTCTTCGAGGTTGTGCGGCGGGCTGTTCGTCGCCATACCGACCGCGCTGCCGGAGACACCGTTCGCCAGCAGGTTCGGATACCGCGCGGGCAACACCACTGGCTCTTGTTTGCGCGCGTCGTAGTTCGGCCGCATCTCAACGGTGTCGAACCTCAGCTCGTTCATGAGCTGTTCGGCGAGCGCCGTCAGCTTCGCTTCCGTGTATCGCTGATGTGCGGGAGGCAGCCCCATGATCGAGCCGAAGTTCCCCTGCCCGTGTACCAGCGGAGACCGCAAGGTGAAATCCTGGGCCATGCGTACCAACGCCTCATACACGGCGACATCGCCGTGCGGGTGATAGTTCGCCAGCGTCTCACCGACGATACCAGCGCACTTGCGCGGCTTTCCCGCCGCCATCAGTCTGAGTTCCTCATACATCACGTAGAGGATTCGACGTTGCACCGGCTTGAGCCCGTCGCGCACGTCAGGGAGCGCACGGGACATGATTACGCTCATCGCGTAATTGAGATAACGCCGCCGCGTCTCTTGGCTGATCGAGACGTACTGCAATTGCCCTTCGCCCCCCGCGCTGAACTCGTCTTTGGGCTCATGAACGTCATCATCATCGTGCTTGGGCAAGTTGTCCTCCTGACATATCTGCGCCACTCATCGTCGAGCGGCTGATTTGGCCGATCTGCTAACCGTTTCAATCTCGCCTTCAAACAATCCCACCGAGCTTTGCTCGGTGGGACTTAGGATGTTGCTGACGTTTCAAGAAAGTCTGCGATCGTGAATGGCTCTGATTAGGAAAATTGGGTGGGGCTCGCCGATGTGGCGGGTGTCAAATTCTAACGACTCTCCCGACTTTGCAAGGTTCGGCGAATCGTCCGAATATAGCGATCGTCGGACGAGTGACGCCTATGCCGAAGAACTGAAGCCAGACTTGACCAATACCTTCGGAACAACCGTCAAAACCGAACTGCGGCCAGTCAAAAGGCCGATTCGATGCTTCGTCACAAGGACGTGACATCACTGTCGGGCGGAGGCCCCTGAATCCTTCGGCCACAGTCATCATCCTGCAAACGGACGTTGCCGAAGGGGCTCAACATGCTAAAGCCAGTTCTCGTGTCGCTGATCATGGTGACGCTCGTCGCAGTGCTAGCGACGAATTCGTTCGCCGATCATTGGGTTTATGTGCCGCTGGGACCGAACGGTGCTACTGGCCCACAAATTTTCGCCCCTGCCCAAGGGCAGATTCAACAAGTCAACGGTGTCGTCTCTCAAGGTGGTCCAAGCCTCGGCTACCACGATGCAGCGAGCATGGGTTATCCCTATCCGCCACCGCGACCACAGCAATATCCGCAGATGCACGCACCGATGTATCCAACTCCGGTGCCGAATGTCCCGGCTCAAGTGGGCGGAACGGTCGTCAGCAACCCTGCCTTCGCGCCGCATGAGATGCTTTATCCGCATCAGTACAAAGCCTTGTATCCGCCGTTCTATCACAAAGTGAAAGGTGCTTGGTGGTGGACGCCGTGGGGCATGGAATCTCACGACAAGTGGGAACTGCAAGGGACTGAAGTCAAAGTGAAATACCGCAGCAGCTTCGCCCCATTCTCTGGGTTCGTGGCGCCGCATCACTGGTAAGAATCGCGAAGAAAACAAGTTCGTAAGACGGGCACTCCTGCCCGACGAGATTTAGACAAATAGCCAATTAGATGCTTCGCAAATCTGACTCCGTCAGAAATCAAACGACGGGCAAGATTGCCCGTTCTACATAAGACGCAACGGCTCGACGGATCGAGTCATTCACGAACGACAAACGACAATCCACATGGATGTGGGAGTTGAAATCATGGTGTTGAGAAAACTTCTGCGTGGCGCGTTCTGGCTGTTGATGGTCGGAACTTCGCTCGCTGCGACGACTGAATTCGTGCCGGCCGGTGAGCCGGCCGAAGGTGGCAACCCTCAGGGAGTCGTCCGACTTTCTGATCAAATTCCACGCGGTGGAATCCAACAGATTTCCTACGCGGAAGCGATCTCTTGCGGACAAACCGCCGCGACCGGTTGTGCGAATGGAGCCTGTCCAGCGGGAGCTTGCACCGCAGGCTCTTGTGGAAAGGGAGCCTGTGCTGCCGGAAGCTGTGCGAACGGAGCTTGTGGATCGCGCGGATATATCGTCCGTCCGAACGGCGCTGGCAACGGTGCGGCGAACGGTTCCTATGATCCGAACGATCCATGTCGCGGCCGTCGGTTGTACGGACACGGCGACCGCTGGAATCGTGAGGTTGAGACTTACACGTTCCGTGATCTCGGTCACGACACTTTTGGTTGGGCGATGCCCAATAAGGGAAATGGAAACGGCAATGGCAACGCGGGTCAAAATCAATGTCCGCACTGTCGGGCTCGTGGCTCGAAATGCGATCGTTGTTGCCGAAGCCAAGGTTGGCTCGATCAGCAGGCGGACATGTTCTACGCTCGTAATCGTCAGCAGTCAGACATTATGGGGGCTCACATTCGAGGGAAGCTCGCGTTTCTAACTCCAATGGGAAATGGTGGTGCGGGTGCTCCGCCGTTTGGTTGCTATCAACTCGTGTACCCGGTTGCTCCAGACTACGCCCATCCGAACGACATGCAGCAACAATACGGTGCTCAAGGCTACGGCGTTCCGATGTCCGTGCCGCTCGCTCCGAATGTGCGTCACACGATGAACTACTCGTCGGGAATGCCTGCCAGTCGTCTGACGCCGATCTCGAATGTGGTTCCACCACAACGCTGCCCGTAACACAAACGCGCCATGCCCGCCCCACCGAGCTTGCCTCGGTGGAATCGGGCCTTTGCACTACGGTTTCATGAAATCACTGGCTCAATACTGCGTAGTGCAAAAGCCCGAAAACCACCGAGGCAAGCTAGGTGGGGTGATGTTAAGTTCAATTATCAACAATTTCATCGGGGCCAACCGGCGCCCGTTCGCTGAAACCGCAAAGGGAGACGTCATGAAGACCACGTTGCTCAAAGGATTGAGCCTCGCCGGACTCTGCTTAATAGCAGTGTCCATGGCAACGACCGCCACAGCTCAGTCCGGATACCCGTGCCCACAAGAATGCCCGCCGCAATGTCAGCAATGCCCAACCGGTTGCCGCTCGAACTGCTGCAATCCGTGTGGCGTCTGTTGCCTCGGCTGCAAGCACAACGATTGCTGCCTGCATGCAATCAAGAAGTGGGCCTTGTGTCCCAACTACTACATTCTGCCAGCCGACTACGGCTGGAACGCGCCGACCAAGGTTCCCGTCGTTCGGAAGAACGTCGCCTACTACCGCTACTACCCAGAAAGCTGGTACGGCACTGGCCAGGCAAACGGAGCGCAATACCGCGCCTATCCAGTGGCCGCGAATCCGACCGACACCACGCAGCTCGGCTACACGTACCAGCAAGTTCCGTATTGGCAGCCTCAACCACGACGTTTGCCTCCTGTGCCAGTTCCGTCGCAATGGCATGTGCGGGAAGCACACCGCGACTATTACGGACAATATCAGAGCTTTTACACTCCGATTCATTACCACCAACCGGCAGCCGGCACTTACATCATGACGCCGATGCAATCGGCTCAGCCTTGTCCAGTTCAACAACAAGCAGGTCCTCAACAGCTCGATCCGATTCCGCCCACACCGGAACCATCTACTGAGCCGCAAAGGCTCGATCCCGTGCCGGACGCTCCCCCGCCGCCACCGGAGCCGAAGTCGGCAAAGAAGGGTTCTTCGAGTTCTTCGGTCTCGTTACTGCGTCGCCGATAACCATTTCGATTCAGACTTAACGAAACAACATCGACGCGAGGCGAACGCCTTGCGTCGATGTTGTTTCGTTTGACGAGTGTGCTTCGCCTTTCGGCCTCTTCGCCAATCGATTGTTGTCTGGCTTCCAGGGGCTGACCCTTCTCATCGCGACGCCGATTCCTCTACTCTCCCGCCCCCCTATTTTCTGAACTCAAACCCCATATCGGTTGCCCATGAAGACTGACGAACTGCGTGAGAAGTATCTGGCATTTTTTGAGTCCAAAGGCTGCGTTCGCCGTCCCAGCGATGTGCTCATTCCGCGAGATGACAAGACGGTCCTCTTCACGCCTGCCGGAATGAATCAGTTCAAAAATCAGTTCCTCGGCATTGGCCCGTTGGAGTTCACGAAGGCGACAACTTCGCAGATGTGTTTGCGAACGGGTGACATCTCGAACGTTGGCATCACGGCCTATCACCACACGTTCTTTGAGATGCTCGGCAACTTCTCGTTCGGAGATTACTTCAAGAAAGAAGCGATCCATTGGGCCTGGGAGTTTTTAACCTCCAAGAAGTGGCTCGGTCTCGATGGCGAGCGGTTGAGCATCACGGTCTACCTTGACGATGACGAGGCGTATGACATCTGGCACAACGAAGTCAAGGTTCCCGCCACGCGCATCACCCGTTGCGATGAGGCCGAAAATTTCTGGCCTGCGTCATCACCCTCGCAAGGCCCCGATGGCGTCTGCGGACCGTGCAGCGAGATTTACTATTTGCCACCCGGTTCCGATAAGACGGTCGAAATTTGGAACCTTGTCTTCACGCAGTTCAATCGTGTTGGAGCACCGCCGAACAACCTGCAACCGCTACCGAAAAAGAACATCGACACCGGCATGGGTCTCGAACGCTGTGCCTCCACATTGCAGGGAGTGCTCAGCAATTTTGAAATCGACATCCTCAAGCCGATGTGCCTCGCGGCTGGTGACGCTCTCGGCCTGAAGTACTCTTACGCGGCCGCTCACGGGCGAGCCTGCCGTCGAATCGCCGATCATGTGCGAGCTTGCACATTCGCGATTCACGAAGGGGCGTTGCCCGGCAGCGATAAAGAAAACTACATCGTTCGACTGTTGCTGCGGCGAGCGGCTCTTGAAGGCTACTTGCTCGGCAAACAGGATCCGTTCTTGCACACCCTGGTCCCGGCTATCGTCGCGGGGATGAAGGCCGCATATCCGGAAATTACCAAGACGGTGGACTCGGTCGCGAACGTAATTCGCGAAGAAGAACTTCAATTCCTCACGATCGTTGATCGCGGGATTCCTAAGTTTCAAAAGCTGGCCGACAAAGCGAAGTCGAATGGTAATACCGTCCTCTCGGGCGAGGCCGCGTTCGATCTGCATCAGACCGATGGCTTCTTGATCGAACTGACCGAATCGCTTGCAGCACAGGCGGGATTGAATGTTGATCGAGCGGCTTTTGACCGTTGCAAAGCGGAACACGAAACCAAGTCGGGCAGCGGTGCGTTTTCCAACTCCGTCATGGCAGCGGGACCGATCGACTCATTGCGCAAACAAGGTGGCACCGAGTTCCTCGGCTACGACGTCACTCAAGCGAACGACTGCAAAATCGTCGGCATCATCGCGAATCAGCAGCTCGTCACTGAGTTCACTTCCGTCGACAACGCTGAGCCGATCGGTATCGCGCTTGATCACACTCCGTTTTACGGCGAATCAGGCGGACAAGTCGGTGACGTCGGTACGCTGACCGCAGACGGCGTCGAATTCGAAATTCTCGACACGCTGAAGGACGGCGACGTCTGGTTACATGTCGGTACACTCAAGCGAGGCAAGTTGACCGTCGGCCAAGCGGTCACCGCGACCGTCGATATCGAACGCCGATCGGGCATTCGTCGAGCACACTCCGCCACGCACATCCTGCACCACGCGCTGCGACAAACGCTCGGTGATCAAGCGACGCAACGCGGCTCGAAAGTCGATCGCGATACGCTGCGGTTCGACTTCACTCACAACAAACCGGTCAGCGATGAAGAATTGCAAACGATCGAAAACGAAATCAACGCCCGCATCGCGGAAGGTGCCGCAGTCACGACAAAGCTGATGCCAATTGAGGAAGCTCGGACGCTCGGTGCGATGGCGCTCTTTGGTGAAAAGTATCCCGACAACGTCCGCGTCGTCCGCATGGGGGACTGGAGCATCGAACTCTGCGGCGGCACGCATCTTTCAAACAGCGGCCAAGTCGGCTTTTGCAAGATCGTTGCCGAAGAACCGGTCGCGAAAGGGGTCCGCCGCATCTCGGCGGTCACCGGCGCGAAGGCACTCGAACGAACTCGGCAAACAGAATCGCTCGTCAAAGAATTGTGCGGCCTGATGAAATCCCCCGCCGAAGAACTGCCGAAGCGAATCACCGCCCTGCAAGACGAACTCCGTGACGCGAAACGCGAACTCGCCAAACACGCCAGCGCATCTGCCGCCGGTTCCGTGGACGAATTGATCTCGCAGGCTGAAGTCATCGGCGGCGTGCGCATCATCACACACTTCGTCGAGAACGCGACGCGCGATTCTATCCGCGAAATGATCGACCTCCTCCGCGACAAAGCCTCCCCCGCTGTAGTCCTGTTGGGAGCCGTCATCGACGGCAAAGTGGCGGTCATTGCTTCCGTCAGCAAAGACCTAATCCCGAAGGGCCTACACGCCGGCGACTGCGTCAAAGCCGCAGCCAAGGTTGCGGGTGGTGGTGGCGGCGGCCGTCCCGACATGGCCGAAGCCGGTGGCAAAGACCCCTCGAAACTCACTGAAGCCCTGAAGGCCGGAGCGGATTACTTCCGATCGAAGCTGAGTTGAGCGGCTGGTGACAAATTGCTGACGAGTTGGAATCACGCGGCTTGTGTTTCGACGTATTCGCAAATTGTCGTCGGCGGAGGTATCGGCAGGCCATCTTGGCGAAGGCCCTCAATATGAAAGTCGATGGCTTCTCGAATGAGTGTTTCCACTTCATCGAGAGTCTCGGCCACGGCCACGCAGCCCGGGAGGTCGGGAACTGTCGCTCCGTAACTGGTCGGCCCTTTTTCGATCACGACGGCGTATTTCATCGGTTTCTCACTTCAATCCAGCTTGCTTCAAAATGCTGTTTAAGGTTCCGGGCGGGACATCCACGGAAGGCTTCCCTGCGATGGTTACCTTACCTGGCTTGTGAGGATGTTTGTATTGACGATGGCTGCCGCGAACCGCCACCAGTTCCCAGCCATCGGACTCGACCAGTCGGATCACATCATTGACTTTCATCGTGGCGATTCTCAACGCAACAGGGTTGAAGTGCTGCGTCACGATAAGTTGACGGATACGAGAGTTCAATCCGCTCGGCGGATGATCGCTGCGATCATCACCCTCGTAGTCTGAAACTGGTCTTCGAGCGAACTATTTTGCCGTCCCGATGGGAGCGGCTTGCTCGTAATCGCGAAGGAAGCGGTCGATTTGGTCGTGGACTGTTTTCGTTTGGCGAATGATCAGCCGGTCTTCGGCAATGCGGAGTAGTCCTTTGCCTCCGTTAACGTCCCAGGTATTGGGAGCCACGAAGGTCAGCAGCAGTCGTTCGAGCGATTCCGCTACCGCTTTTGATCGAGCGCGGTAGAAGCGAGTCACCAGATCATCGGAGTTCGCTTCCAGCAGCAGCTTGTCTTCGGCCCGCGACTTTCGCAGATCATGCAACAGCAGAGCGATTTCAGTTTGAACATTGGCAACTTGTTGAATAACGAGTAGTCCGCCCGGAAACTCCGTGACACTTCCGGCGTCTCCTTCAGAAATTCTTGGCCAGGGACCGGACGTCACTTCTTGAATAAGAACATCCACAGCGAATACAGAGTTTCCGTTTCGCAAGAAATCCGCGACGTCATAGACGGCGGTTTGCAGATGCTCGCTCTGCTTTGCCAACGTTGTGACCTCAATCGCGCCGTGGTGCAGTACGAAGGTCAAGTCCAGCGGTTCCAAGAGATGGCGCATAACGATGCGAGTCGGTCCTTTTCCTTGGAACGTCACAGGGCTGTTGCTCGCGATCCCAGCCTCTGCCAAGGAGTCATTGTGAATCACAATTTCTTCGTCGAGGCGTTCGCTCAACCACTTCGCGACTTCCGTGAGCGGAGTATTCACGAAGTCCACTTTGATTGCGGTTTCCAAGCTCCGTTTCTGTTTGGCCTGCTCCGCATTCTCTTCTTCAAAGTCGGTGACGAGTAATGCAGCATCTCCAGGTGGGTGCGAAAGCGCGAGTTCGGTGACACGCAGCAGGCCAGAGATTTCACGATGAACTCGAGGGGTTTGCCGCACGACCATGAGGTCTCCAGCGACTCTCAGACTTTGCTTTGTCGAATCGTCCCAGGATCCCGAAGTCGAGCGTTGCAATGCATTCTGAAGCAATTGGCTAGCGCCAGGGATATCAAGAAGCGGTGGAATCTCTGGATCGTTGAATCGAGTCTGGGTAGGCAATTGGGAATCACGCTCAACGGCCAATC
Source organism: Planctomycetia bacterium (assembly GCA_026400935.1). Lineage (GTDB taxonomy): Bacteria > Planctomycetota > Planctomycetia > Planctomycetales > Planctomycetaceae > SXKJ01. The sequence goes on from JAPLNX010000300.1 coordinate 8,387, forward strand.
GCAGGAGTCGGCCAACGTGGTAGACTCTTGTCTCGAAAATGTCATTCAGCTTTTCTGCCGTCGTCACACTGACGGTGCTTCCCTCAATATGCCATCTCAACCCGATCGGCATCAACAGACGATCCAGGAGATCGGTGAGTCGCTGCGGTTTGCGAGTCGCTTGCGAAACAGGAGTGTCGAGACCAATTCCAGCTTCGTTTAGCGATAGTGTGTCGATATGAAAGCGGACCTTTGCCAGCTTTGAATACTCATCGATCGCTTGATCCAGTGGCAGTTTGACGAAATTGATTTGTTGCCGTTCACGCAATTTGCGTAGCGTCGTTTGGGCGTCTTGCTGCTCTTGGGTTCTCGCACGAATCACATCGTCGGTCGAATACTCGACGAAGCTGTCGCTCATCGCTTTTGTGTTCGATGCTGAGGAACTCGGCGAGCGAGGTTCTTCGGCAGAAGCCGCGAGCATTGGCATCAAGGCGAGCCACAGATAGCGATGCGATGCGGTCATGCTGACTCTTCCTATATCGTTATCGCCGAAGGCGATGTTTTTGTGACGATGTTTTACGTAGCCGTCATCGCTCCGCGTGACGAGCCGAACGCTTGCCGACGCGATGTGAAGCACTCGGCTCGTCACGCGGAGCGATGACGGCTAGTGCGTTTGCAAGTGGATTGAATCTGCGAGGTGCAAGTCCTCGTCGAAGTTGGTTTGAACTTTGTATCCGAACGTAACTGCGTCGTCGTGAGACGGGGTGGAGAGCAA
>JAPLNX010000452.1 GCA_026400935.1 Planctomycetia bacterium
CCGGTCAGTTCGCTGATGCTGCCGTTTTCGACGCTGAAGTCGCTCGCGTCTAAACCGGTGACACTCTCGTCAAAGGTCACGACGAATTCGATCGAAGCCGCGTTGGTTGGATTGCTCGGAGGGACCATGATCGTCGCTGTCGGATCAGTCTGATCGCTGGTGATCGAGAACTCACCAGAATCGTTGCCGTTTCCGGCGTCGTCGATCGCAGCATCGCTCTCAATGCCGACGGAGATCAGCCCGTCACCGGTCGCGGTCAAATCAAACCTGTAGCTGCTGCCGTCGCCAGTAAAATTGGTCACGCTGCCGTTTGCCACAATCAAGTCGTCGGCATCGAAGCCGCTGACAGATTCGCTGAAGGTGATCGTTACCGAAATCGGTTCGTCGTTTGTCGGATCACCGGATGTCGAACTCAGCGAGACAGTCGGATTCGTGCGATCGCTGGTCAGCGAGATCGAATCTCCTTCGGCATTGTCGTTGCCGGCGCTGTCTGAGAATGCTTCGGCACCGATGGTTGCCGAGAACGTTCCGTCTGCAATCGGTAACAAGTCGAACGAATAGCTGCTGCCATCGCCGCTGAAGTTCTCGATCGTCGCATTCGTGACGACGAAGTCTTCGGCGGTTAGCCCACTCACACCTTCGCTCGCACTAACGTCAACGTGAATCGAGTTCGCATTCGTTGGGGTATTGCTATTGCTGCTGAGTGACACTGTCGGTGCTGTGCGGTCGCTGACGAGCGTGATTTGGTTGGAGCCAACGTTCCGGTTTCCAGCCGTGTCAGTCACGTCGCTCCCACCATCGCTCCCACCGCCATCATTCACGCTGACAGAGACATTACCGTCAGCCGTCGGTGTCACATCAAACGAGTAGCTCGAACCGCTGCCGCTGAAGTTGGAGACCGTGCCGTTCGTGACGCTGAGGTCATCCGCGTCGAAATCAGTCACGTCTTCATTGAAGCTGACCGAGTAACTGAGCGTGTTCGCGTTCGACGGATCGTTGGCGGTTGTCGTGAGCGTCGGAGTTGGTCTCGCGCGATCAACGATCACAGAGGCTTGCTCCGCCGCGAGACTCGAATTAGTGGCCAGATCGGCTGCGGCATCCCCGGCCACATCGACCGTCACCACGCCATCTTCCGCCGGAGCGACTTTGAAGCTGAAATGCGAACCGTCGATCGCCATGAAGTTGCTCAACATGCCGTTGCCGATCACGACATCACTGGCGTCGAAGCCGGTCACATCCTCGCCAAAGCTGACATTGACGGAGAGATTTGATGAGTTCGTCGGGTTCGCACCGCTGATCGAGATGGATGCCTGTGGGCTGAAGGGGTCTTGACTGATGGCTGAAGTGCTGGTTGCGGACGATTCATTTCCTGCGGCATCTGTTCCCGTCACTAAGAAGCGATACGAGGAATCTTCAATCAGTGGGATCGAGATTGAGAACTCGACGTTATCTCCCGTCACAGATTGTTGGCCGACCAAATCGTCTCCTTCGCTCAGCGAGTTGCTACCGTCATCGTCGCGATAGACCCGCACGAGCGTGTTCTCTTCTGAGCCGATCGTCCCTTCGATGGTGATGGATTCGCCGTTCGTCAGGACATTCGCACTGGGTGATGTCACGCTCGGCGCGTTCGGTGCCGTCCGGTCAGAACTGAAGCTGTAGTCCGCGCCGAGATTCGTATTTCCTGCGAGGCCCATCAACGAATCGGCAGCCAACGTCACGGTGACTTCGCCGTCCGAACTGGGTGCGATATCGAATGTGTAGATCGCTCCTAATCCAGCAAAGTTGCTCGCGTTTCCGTTCGTGAGGCTGAGGTCAGACAGGTCAAAGCCCGTGACTGACTCGCTGAACGTGGCGGTCACTCCGATCAACTCGGAGTTCGACGCGCTGCTGAAGATCGGTGTGAATAAGACAGTCGGTTTCGTCGTGTCGCTGACCACGACATTCTGTGTCGCCGCGTCACTCGAATTGCCAGCCAAGTCCACAGCCGCGCCCGATTCGATGTCGATGGTCACTTCACCATCGCCGCTCGGTGCAACATTAAATGTTGCTTGTGTCGCGCTGACACTCATGTAATTGCTGATCGAACCGTTGCCGACCGAGATATCGCTTTGATTGAAACCGGTGACCGCTTCCGAAAACTCGACCGTGAAGCTCAGGCTCGCGGCGCTGGTTGGCGTCATGCCGTTGAACGTGATTGTCGGTTGTGGATTGATTGAGTCTTGCGTGATCGCGGAGACCGCCGTCGCGTCTGATTCGTTACCAGCAACATCGCTCGCTGAGACAACAAAGTGATTTGTCGCGTTCGCGGTCAACGAGGCGGAAAATGAGAAGCCGGTCGCCATTGCACCCAACTGCTGTGAATCGGCTAACGTGTCCCCTTCGGACAACGTCCCGCTCGCATCCGCATCGACATACATACTCACGAGGCTTCCCGCGTTAGCAGAACCGCTGATCGTGGCTGTCATCGAGTTTGTAAGGAGCGCGCCATCCGGTGCATCGGCCGTCGGTGAAGCCGGAGCCGTCCGATCCGAAGTGATCGACAGCGTCATCGCCGCCGTGTTGTTGTTCCCCGCGATGTCGGTCACGGTGCTCTCTCCGAGATTAATCGTCACCGCACCGTCGGCTGTCGGAGTGACATCGA
>JAPLNX010000252.1 GCA_026400935.1 Planctomycetia bacterium
CACGCTTTCGCCGACAGTTCCCGCAGCAAGCGGCGACAGCAATTCATCAGCGGCCACAATCGCAGCGGCTCGATCTACGGAGCCAGGATCGGAGAGTTTGCTTTGAACCAGTCGCGCGGTTCCCCATCGAAGGCGAATCTGCTGGCTCAGCGAGCGTCGCTCAAACGGTGTCAGCGGCGCGTCAGGTTTCTGATTCATTATTTTGTCGGCTTTGTCGCCGACTTTGTTTCCGCTCGCGCTTCCTGATGTTGCTGATCGCGTTTCTTTGTTGAGCGTGCTTTCCAGTTGGCTCAGCCGGTCGATGGCGGCTTGAGTGGCCGACAAGCCCTTCTGCTTCAAAGTGCGATCATCGACTCGCAACTCCGATTGCGCGAGCAGCCATTCCGCTCGGCTCAGATCAATCAACGCCCACTGCGTTTCAAACAACTCATATCGTGCGGGCTTCGGGTTTTGTTCCAGAAAGGGACTCAAGACCTGTTGGCCTCGTTGCCACAAATCGTCTTGCTCTGCCCCAATCGTCTGCCATGCGTGAGCCGTGTAAGTCCGCGATAACTCCAGCGTCAAATCGCACCGATCTCGCTCGCTGAGCGATCGCCCTGCAAGGCGCATCAAGCAGTCCGACTCGACGAGACCGAAGAGTTGTCGTTGTCGCAATTGATCATAGAACCGAGCCCGCGCGTCATCAGCCTGCAACGGCTGAGTCGCGAAAGTGAGGATCATTACGATGATCAGACCAACCCGAAGTGTCAGCGAGGGCGATTTCTTCATGACGCGATGAGTCCAGCACGTCGGTACGTTTTCGCCCTCGCTCACGCTTCGGGTTATTAGGACGAGGCCGCGAAACATGACTGTCACTCACTTTTCAATCCATGAACTCTGACAACCGAGAAACTATAGAGCGACTCGCCGCCAGTACGTAGCCGTCACCGCTCCGCGTGACGAGCCGAGTGCTTATCAACGCGTGGTGAAGCGACCGGCTCGTCACGTGGAGCGTGGCGGCTGCGTAGAAATTCGCTCGACCCTGGACGCCGTCAGGTTCGGCACCACAATGCCTCGGAACAAACCTCGGACTTTTTTGGAATCCCCATGAAACTGATCGCCTCGACCACGTTTGGTCTGGAAGCTGTTGTCTCGCGAGAACTCAAGCAACTGGGCTACGACCAGCAAACGACCGAAGATGGCAAAGTGGCGTTTGAGGCAGACGCGGCAGCGATTGCTCGGACGAACTTGTGGCTGCGATCCGCTGAGCGAGTGCTCGTGCAAGTTGGCCAATTCGAGGCGTTTGATTTCGGTGAGTTGTTTGACCGCACGATCGAGCTTCCTTGGGAAGATTGGTTGCCGGAGAACGCCTACTTTCCGGTGCGAGGAAAGTCGGTTCGATCGCAGTTACACAGCGTTCCCGATTGTCAGGCTATCGTGAAGAAGGCGATCGTCGAACGGCTCAAGCGGAAGTATCACAAAGTTTGGTTTCAGGAGAACGGCCCGAACTACACCGTCGAAGTAGCACTGCTCAAAGACCGAGCCACGCTCACGATCGACACGAGCGGCTCAGGTTTGCACAAGCGCGGTTATCGCAAGTTGGTCGGCGAAGCTCCGCTGAAGGAAACGCTCGCCGCCGCGATGATTCAATTGAGTTATTGGAATCCCGGTCGCATGTTGCTCGACCCATTTTGTGGGAGCGGCACGATCCCAATTGAAGCGGCGATGATCGGACGCAATATCGCCCCCGGCCTCCGTCGTGAGTTTGCTGCCGAAGCCTGGCCGATCGTGCCTCACGAAGTTTGGAAGCAAGCTCGTACCGAAGCCCGCGATCTGATCCGTCCGAAGCTCGACGCGCCAATTGTTGGAAGCGATCTCGATCCCAATGCGATCAAGCTCGCCAAGCATCACGCTTCCGAAGCGGGGGTCGCGGCAGACATGCGATTCGAGAATCGGGACTTCGCACAAATCTCCGGCCCCGACCTGTTGCCCTACGGCTGCTTGATCGCCAACCCACCCTATGGAGAACGACTCGGTGAACTCGACGAGGCCGAAGCGCTCTACGCACGCCTCGGGACATTCTGCAATCGGCTCAATGCTTGGTCGGTCTACGTCCTAACGTCCCACAAAGAATTCGAACGCCTCTACGGCAAAGGGAGCGACCGCCGCCGCAAACTCTTCAACGGCCGCATCGAATGCGTCTACTACCAATTCCAAGGCCCAAAGCCGCCACGTGTAGAAGTTCCGACTACCGGAGCAATGTGATATCCCACACTCTTAGATATTTGGCAGATCCGAACGTGGAATGTCGCATTTTGCGACAAAAATGGTTTGAATGACCTTCGCGATCCACGCAGTCTTTTTGGACATTCGCGAGCTTAATTCCGTCGTTTTGTGATCCCTAATGCTTGGGATACTCGACCTTCCATCGGCAATAATTGCATCTAACAAAGTCTCATCGTGAAGCGTTCCGATCCGACAGTTCTTCCGCCCTTTGTGGCAGGCTCGTCACCAGGAACAGCGTCAGCGTGTCATGAATGCGGATTTCGTGCAGGCGGAACTCCAGCACGGTATCGGGCGGCAAGTCCGGATGCGTTTGGCGTTCCTTCGCGCTGGGACGCCAAGTGTGCGAGTAAGTCGTCCAATTTTCACCGCTGGCGACGATCGTGGCTTTGCGACGCAGCGCGATGAAGCGCGACTCAGTCAGGCGGAACACCAAGTCGCGATTCGTCTGCCGCGCATCCCACGCGACCGCGAAGATGCCGAAGCCCGCATCGGCCATCACGATCCCGTCGGCCGGCATCTGCGCGAACAGGTCGCGAGCCAAGGCCGTTTCGGAAACTCCTGCTCGCCGCACATCGCTCCCACGGAGGGGATCAATACCGCGCCGCTGCTCCATTCGTGAGCCACCACCAACAATGCCACCGGCCACACGCCGACTCCCTGCTGATTACTCGCGGGAGGAAATTCGCAACGCAGCACCGGTTCCGGCGCGAGCTTGATCGTGGTCCCGTCCACCAGGTAGACGCGGCGTCCGTCAAACGAAGGTGCCGTGGCCTCAATCAACGAGTCACGGACTCGCTCGGCAAACCACTGCGCCGCGTCCCGCTGCAACCGACTTCGTGCGCGATTGTACTCACCCGTGGCATTCGACAAGGTCTTCTCGGTGATGCGTTTGTTGCGCGGCAGGAAACCTGGTTGCGTGTCGATGAGCCGCTTCACCGCCGACTCCAACGAGCGTTAGGGGTTCATCCGCTGCGACACCAGCATCCACAGCACCACACTGGTGGTGTATAACGCATTCCATCGCCTGGGGAACTGTTGATCGGCCGCCGACCAATCCACGAGATTGCGCAACAATTCGAAGGTCCGATCAAACTCCGCATCCCGCGAAGGATCCACCGACAAATGGACTTTCACTCTCGCACCATGCCAAATTGACTCCCTTCCAAGGAGTCATTCTCTGGCGCAAACGCCGTGCCGAACTCAATCGCCTTCTAAAGTAAGTGCCATTGATTGACGGCCGGGTGACGGCGGTGCTCGGCATGAACAAGTCGGTGACGGTCGCCGGGCCGTTGGTCACGCTCGATGACGCGATCGCGTTGCTCGAAGAGTGTTTGGCAAAAGTATGGCAAGGCCGAATGCGAGGCATCTCGCTCAGCACGTTCGTGCGGCTAAGGACACGGCGGTTGCCGCACACGCCTCGTGATGCGAGCGGTGGTTCGGAGTTGCCTTTCTCTTGGATGACGTTCTTTTTAGTGGAGATTACCATGTGGCCATTTCTGCGAAAACCCGTTGCGACCTTACGCGGTCAGCGGGACTTAGCCACGCCACTCGTACAACTTTCCGCGAACGATCTGTTTGACAACAGGTAATTACGGATAATCAAGATATTTATTTGGATACACCGGATCGGCGGAGTCCACCTCGACCGAGGCCGAACTGGTGAAGAGTTATCTCTTGGCGGGGTTCGGTGGATTTTTTCTGACCGTCAAACCGGAAGACTCGGCGACCTATCGCCGCTACTGCGATGAAACAGGACGCATGGGCGATTTGATGACCTTCGGGCCGAACGAGCCGTTGCGGTTCAATCCGATTGACGCGGAGCGTCGCGATGCCGGGGCGGGGCTGACCTCGAACATCGTGGCGTTACTCTCGACCTTGCTGGAAGTGAGTGAGCGGAACTCTCGACAGAGTAACGGTGCGGACTCTGGCTACTGGAAACGGGCCAATCGGCAGTTGATGACCAATGCCATTGATTTGCTGGTCATGGCCACGGGGCGGCTCAGCGTTCCAGAGTTGTATCGGGTGGTAGTCTCGGCCCCGGCGTTCCAGAGTTGTATCGGGTGGTAGTCTCGGCCCCGTCGTCAACGGAAGAACTCGCCTCGGAGGAGTGGAAGGAACATTCGTTTTGTTATCAGTGTTTGAAAGAGGCGGACGCGAAGCTGAAGTCACCGATGCAGCAATCAGACTTTGAGTCGGTCGCCGATTATTTCGCGGTCGAGTGGGTTCATTTGAGCGATCGGACTCGTTCGGTCGTGCTGAGCACCTTCACGTCGATGTTGGATGGACTCAATCGTGAGATCGCTCGCATCTTGATGTCCTCGCCGGTCAGCAAAGTCACGCCGGAAATGTGTCAGGACGGCAAGCTCTTGTTGATTGACGTTCCATTGAAGGTGTTTGGTGAGGCAGGTCTATTCATCCAAGTGCTGTGGAAGCATTGCCTGCAACGCGTTCAAGAGCGACGGGACATTCAGAAGAATGCGAGGCCGGTTTTCCTGGTTGCCGACGAAAGTCATTTGCTGGCGGTTTCGGCGGATCAAGTCTTCCAGACCACGGCGAGGTCCACTCGCACAGCGGTAATTTACGCGACGCAGTCGATCAGCAATTACCTCGCCGCCTTGGGTGAACATTCGGAACCCGAAATTCATAGCCTGCTCGGTTATCTCCAAACAAAACTGTTTCACCAACAAGCGGACATCAAAACAAATCAGTATGCCGCCGAGCTGATTGGCCGCTCGCGGCAGTTCCTGGTGAACGCGAATAGCAGCCGTCTACCTGGGGGCTTCATTAGTTCACTCTTCGGCCAGAGTCCGTCGCAATCCACGGCAGGTGTCACCGAAACCTTCGAGTGGGAGGTTCAGCCTTCGACTTTTGCCACCCTTCGCAAAGGTGGTCCTCCGCAT
>JAPLNX010000515.1:0-7756 GCA_026400935.1 Planctomycetia bacterium
CCGATCAGTTAAAGCAGGCGTTGGCGACCTACACCGAGAGCGGCGGCCAAGGCTCGCCCATCATCGACACGGCTCAAGCGGTCGCCGTGCTGCTGGAGAAGTACGAAGTCTGCTGCGACCTGATGCACGGCTTCGACTGGTCGAAATGGATGACCGGCACGTCGGCCGAACGGCTCGGCCTGTTGCCCGCCGGTCAGGAGCACGTCTTGCAACAGGAAGACGGGAAGGCTCGCTTCACCAAGGTCGTGACCGACATCTCCCGTGCCTTCGCCCTGTGTGCCGCTCACTCATTAGCCGCGCGGCGCTAGCCCCGGTTGCTCACAGAACCGGACGCTAGCGCGTTCCGGCTGATGTTTGCAAAGCGGTGCGATCGGCACTCGTGAAGCCCTCCGGCGAACGGAAGACTCAGGAAGACCTCGACCACGCCATCCGGCAACTCGTCTCGAAGGCCATCGACGAGCCTTTCGACGAGCGGCCGGTGCTTCACAACAATTCTTTGATGGGCTTGCCGTCTTGGTGGATCATGGAGATCGGGCGGCCGGAAGGATGCACGTACTGCAAGTCTTGTTCGATTCCCAGCACGTGAAGGCAGGTGGCCATCAAGTCTTCGGGGAGGATCGGGCGTTCGCGCGGATAGGCTCCGTGGGAGTCCGACGCGCCGATGACTTGGCCCATTCTCAAGCCGCCTCCGGCCAGGATCAGCGGATTGATCGGCGCCCAATGGTCGCGGCCGGCCTCCTTGTTCAGGCGAGGAGTGCGGCCGAATTCTCCGGTGATGATCAGCAGCACTTGCTCGTCCAGGCCGCGCTCGCGCACGTCGTCGATCAAGGCCGACACGGCTCGGTCCAAGGGTGGACACAGGAACTCGCAACTGGGGATGATCTTCTTGTGGTGGTCCCAGCCGTCGATGTCGCCGTTGGTGCTGTTGTTGATTGTGACGAAGCCGACTCCCGCTTCGCATAGACGCCGGGCTAAGAGCAACTCCTGACCCAGACCGGGGCCGTATCGTTCGCGCAAACGGGGTGCTTCGCGCGTGAGGTCGAACGCCTGTCGCGCGTGGCCGGTAATCACTCGCAGGGCTTGATCTTGGAAATCGTCGATCCCACGCCAAGCACTGCTTTGATCGTGGCTGCGCTCCAGGCGATCCAGCGATCGCATCAGCGTCAGGCGGTCGGAAAGTCGGTCGCGCGGGATCGTCAGCGTCATGTCCGCCAGCAGCGAGTTGTTGCCGATGCCCACTTGGAAAGGCTCGTGTGCCGGACCCAGCCAGGCCGCGTTGTCCCCTTCGTAGCCAGGGATCGTCCGCATGTTCAAGTAGGTGGGGACTCCCGCTTGCCGATGCACGGGGCCTCTCGCACGAGCGACGACCGAACCGATCGACGGCGTCAACTGCTTGATTCGCAAACCCGACTTGCCAAAAAACTCCGGCGGCCACGGATGGCCCGTCTTGACCCAATGCGCGGCGCCGCCGTGATCGCCGTCGCTGTGCGTGAACGAGTGGACGATCGCCAGCCGATCCGCGACCTGCGACATTTGAGGAAACAGCGATCCAAACTCCACGCCGGGCAACCGCGTCGGGATCGAACCGAGCGGACTGCGAATCTCGACCGGCGCTTCGTTTTTTGGATCGAACGTCTCGAATTGCGAAGCGCCACCTTCGAGAAACAGCAGGATGACCGAGGTCTTCTTGGTGGGCGTCGATTGCTCCGAACCGACCGCCCGCGCTCTCAGCAGGTCGGCAAGCGTCAAACCCGTCAGACCCAGCGTGCCGACTTGGAGAAAATCACGCCGACTCCGCCGCTCTCCCGTAAGTCGTCCGCGGTTCGATTCACTCAAGTTCAACATGCGTGTTCTCCGGTTCGATCGCATTCAGGATACACTTGCGATCCAGAGTCAGCTACCGCGATTCTGTTTGAGGGATCGAACGGTCATGAATTAGAAATCACTGAGGAGTTGTTTCATGCGACTGCCCTGCGTTGTCACTGGTATGTATTGCGGCCTCATCGTTCTGGCGAGCGTGATCTCAATTCACGCCGCGGAATTTCATGCGACACCGAGCGGCTCGCCAAAGGGAAACGGATCGGCGACCGAGCCATGGGACTTGGGGACCGCACTGGTCGCGAGCGAGATCGTGAAACCGGGAGACACGGTTTGGATTCATGCGGGAACGTATCGCGGCGGGTTCGTGTCGCGATTGAGCGGGCGGCCCGGTCATCCGGTCGTCGTGCGCGGCGTGCGTTCCGGGCGAGTGACAATCGACACTCATCCTCGCGATGAAAAGGACAACGGACAGTTCTTGTTGCTCGGAGCCGACGCGGTCTATCGCGACTTTGAAGTGACATGCAGTCATCAGCAGCGCGAGACCAAGATCGCTGGTCCGTGGCCCGCCGACATTCGGCGCGGCGACGTCGATGTGCGCGGGGATCGCATCGCTGTGGTGAATCTGGTGGTACATGACTGCGGTAGCGGGTTTGGTTTTTGGGCCGAGGGGGAAGGAGGCGAGATCTCCGGCTGCCTGATCTACAACAACGGCTGGCGCGGGCCGGATCGAGGTCACGGTCATGCGATCTACGCACAGAACGCTCGCGGCACGAAGCGGATTGTGGACAACGTCGTCTTCCACCAGTTCGCGTACGGCATTCACGTTTACGGTTCGGAGAAGGCTTCGCTGAAAGGCTTCGAGATCGACGGCAACATCGCCTTCGAGAACGGCTGCCTCACACGCAAAGGAGACAACGCGCCTGGCATTCTGGTGGGCGGCGGCTCGCCTGCCGAACGGATCGCGGTGCGCGACAATGTGATCGTCGGTGGCGGGATGCGGCTGGGCTATCCGTGGGGCACGACCAACGAGGATGTCGTCTGCACTGGCAACTACTCCGAGGGCCTGGTCGTCCGCGACTTCCGCAAAGCGACGGTCAGGAACAACACACTGGTTGCGCCGTCCACGGTCGTGTCGCTGGAAGGGGCCGATCGACTGCTGCTCGGCGGCCTGCGCTGGAACGAGAACGATTACTACGTGACCGACGGCCGTTGGGGCGAGTGCTCGGTCGTCGAAAGTTCGAAGAGCCGCGGCCTCAGTTTCACTGAATGGCGTGAGACGACCGGCTTCGATGCCAAGAGCACGTTCACGAAAGGCTCGCCGTCCAAGCTGCGAGTCATCGTTCGCCCGAACGCTTATGAGCCAGGCCGAGCGCACCTCGCGGTCCTCAATCCGCAGAAGCTGTCCGAAGTCGAAGTCGATTTGTCGCGCGTGCTGAAGTCCGGACAGCGGTTCAGCATTGTGAGCGTCAAAGACGTGTTCGGCGATTCGCTGGTGTCGGGTCTCTACGATGACCGGCCCGTGCGAGTTCCGATGAAGCCCATCAAACCGCCACCGCCAATCGGAATGCCGAACGCAGAACTGCCAGTCACCGAACCCCAATTCGCAGCCTTCGTCGTCTTGCCCGAGTGATTCGCGGCGCGCGAGGTGTGCTGCTGGTACAACTCGTTAAGGATCGCAAGCTGGAATTCAAAGTCTTCCCCGCCAAGACCAACGACGAAGTTTACAGGCTGTTGCAAACGTTCGTGGCCTATCCCACGTTTTTCCAACGGGCGGTTAAGGCTTTATAAACGGAGCATCCGCGATGCGATGAGATAGTCCGCCCGCCACTCTAAAGTCTTCCTCAAACACTTGGCTCATTGCGAGAGAGGGCTGTATGTCAGCAACGAGACTGGCGATATTCATGATGTTTTTCATTTACTGGACGGTCACTGGCAATTGTCAGGAGAGAGCGAATCGCTCAACGCCGAATGCCGCTGAGCAACCGGAAGCGATGGCCGAGATTGATAGAGTCAATGATCGAGTCGAACCTGCGTTGACTACGGCAGAGAGAACGTGACCGATCGTCTCGCCAATCCGCTAACAGACCTCAACTGCAAGAACGAGTGGGGCTGTTTGCCGATGCTGGAGTTTGGCATTTGGGAGCTCGGTCGATCGTCGAGTCTTTGGAAGAACAACAGGTCTCGTGTCGCGTCGTCGATCGGTCGCTGCTCACGAAGGAATGTCTTTCCGGATTTGAAGTCCTGGTGCTGCCGGGTGGGTGGGCACCGCTGCAATGGTCTGCTGTGGGTGACAAGGGACTCAGCGCAATTCGCGACTTTGTCGAGAGCGGGAGCCGTTGCGTGGCTATCTGCGCGGGGCTTATTTGCTCTCAAAGACTACGAAATACGAAGGCATCGAGTATCCGTATCCGCTGGGACTTTTCGACGGCGTCGCCGAAGGACCGGTGACGGGACTTGCTCTATTTCCCAAACCCGAATCAACGCAATTGCGAGTGACAGAATCCGGATTGAAACGCGGCTTGGCCGCTTTGGAAGGGAAGAACATCTAATACAGCGGCGGACCTTACTTCAAAACAGGCTCGCATGTCGTGGTGCTGGCTCGATATCCCGATGATTCCGCCGCCATCATTTCTCGTCCGGCTGAAAGAGGCGAAATACTTCTCATCGGGGCTCATCTGAAACGCCCAGCGCCTGCCAGCAGAGGAGACACAGCATCCCCTCCGCGACACGCCGGGGCTTTGCTGAAGTCGCTCCTGTTTCAATAACTCGGACCGCAAAGGAAAACGGCTTGTACTATCGCTGCTGCGGGCCTCGTGATTCTCACTTCACATGAGTTGATGTCCATCCCGCGGCCCTGCAAGACAGAGTTCAAGAAGCTGCTCGCCCTGTCATCGCTCTCTGCCGTCGCGATTAGCTGTAGGCTTCCAAGTAGGATTTGACACGCAGTTTCTTGCGAGTGTTGTCGGAACTCATGTAACGCACCGTTCCGAAGATGGGCCGCTCTGGTCCCCAGGCTCGGTCGTAGCGGCCGAGTACCCAGAAGATGCCGGAGTACGAATTCGGGTTGCGTCCGTCGAGCGCGTACTTGTTGTTGAGTTCGATCATCACGTCGAGCGCATCGCGAGGCGTAGCGGTCCATTCGAGAATCTTCTTGCCCCACAGCATTCGCAAATAGTTGTGGATGCGGCCCTCGCGGACGAGCTGTGTTTGCGCGGCATTCCAGAGCGGATCGTGTGTCGCAGCGGCGGCGAACTCGCCCAGCGAATAGACGTATTCACGTCGGTCACTCGCGTGCTTGGCGAGCGTCGCCTGCGCCCAGTCAGGCAGCGATTCATACTGGTCGTAGTCCTCGCGATGTGAGGTCATGTTGTAGCCAATCTCGCGCCAGGTAATGAACTCGTCGAGCCATGATTCCGCTCCGGGACTCGTGCCCCACCAGCCTTCGCGCTTCCCACCGGTTTTCTCGCCGAGCAGGTGCGGAGACCATTCTTCGCGCGACATCAATTCGTGAAACAACTCATGCGACGAGATGTGCCCGAAGTGCAGATACGGCGACAGCCCACTGCGATTGTCGCCATCCGGATCGTTGGCGCCGGCGGCGTACTGCGGCAGACTTTGATCGAAAAACATTTCCAGCTTCTGCTGAGCGACCGTCGAACCTCCACGTGTTTTCACGACGCCCACCGAATGATCAATCGGCAACGCCGCAAGTTCCTCCGCATCACCCGCCAAGAGTTTTGCCGAAGTCGCAGGCCAGCGTGTCGTGATCTCCGTCGCCAATTTCGCCAGAGATTGGGTTTGTGCGCGGTTCCCCAATCTCTGGTGAGATTGGCTACTGAAGACAGCCAACGGATCGGGCTGCGGAAATTGGTCGAGATGCTTTGGCAACTCCTTTTGCAAGAACGCTCGAAACGAAAACGCCGTCGTGAAAACGCGGTCGGTCGCGCGCAGCGGCAGCAGTCCGTTGGAATCAACAGACTCCAGTCGCACGGACAAATGCGAGGCGGCCGACGACACCATCCGTGGCAGAAAGAACGACGGGAAGTCATCGGTCACGACCACGCAAGCTCGATCGGCGAGCGCCGTCAACAACCCTTTGCCGGCATCGGCCGTCGGTTCAACATACGGAAAGTACAGCACACCGGGATTCTTCAACGCGGCGATGCGAACAGCGTTGTCGGCCATCCCGTCGATCACGAACCGATGAATTCGATCGCTCGCCCAGCGATACCCGCTCCGCAGCGGCTCGAAGATCACCAACGGCTTCTGCAACTCAACGGCCAATTCAACGGCACGTTGCAGGCTGAAATTCCAACTTGTCCGCCGGAACGCGATCATCCAATACAGCACGAAGTCGCCTTCCGCTCGAATCGGCGCGTCGTTGCAAATCTGAATGCGAATCTTCGGAACCAATTCGTTGCTCATCAGTGGTTCATTCTGCGAATGGCGGAGTTCAACATGACAACGGCTGAAGGCTAAGCCAGCTTCATTTCGGCCGAGCCAAAGAGTCATTCGGAACAAGTCTTACTTGGCTTTGCCAGTGTTCAATGCCAGCCGCCCGCGGACACCGAGACCACTGCTGCTCCGAAACTTAACGATCGGGTTTCAACAAGCCTACGGAACAACGTCGTTGGCCAGCGCGGCTCGGTAGTCGGCTTGAGCGTCGAAGAAATTCAGGCGAGCATCAACCTCGGTGGCGGCGGCATCGGCGGTCGATAGCTCGCGGAGGTTGACCAGCAGGAGATTGCTGTCGCCGAGGTCGAATTTGCGACGTTCGGCGGCTTCCATTTTGCGCGCGAGTTCGAGGGATTCATGAGCTTGCTCAAGCTGCTGGAACGCGGCGTTCAGCGCGGCACTGGCCGATTGCATCTCGGCGACGATCTTCTCCTGAGTGAACTGCGTCTTGGCTTGCAACTGAGCCAATTTACCCTCGACGGCCTGCGACTTGCCCCGCGCTTTTCGGCGTTGCAGGGGGACGCTGGCGATCAGGCCGCCTTCCAACTCAAACGGAGTCTTATCGTCCTTCTTCGGATTGGCCGCATTGCCGACGTCCTGCGAGCCGACGAGCACCGCATCGATTTGTGGTAGACACAAATTCTGTGCGTTCGCGAGGTCGATGTTGAGCTGTTCGCGCAGGATCGCGAGTGCTCGAAGTTCCGGGCGATTCGTGATGGCCGATTGAATGTCAGCGTCGAAATTGCGCTGCGACGGATCGTCAGCCTGCGGGAATTCACGCGGGAGACGAGCTAGGTCGATGACTTGCGGCTGACCGGACTCATCGCGCAGGAACAGTGAGAGCTTGTAGGTCGATTGCTGAAACTTACGACGGGCATCAATCAGCTTCGTGCGACGCGACACGATCAAACGTTGATTGTCGGTCAGCTCGATTTCAGGAGCGTCTCCTTGTTCGACTCGGCGTCGCAGACCGTCGTTGCGTTCGGTCGCGTTCTTCAGCAGATCTTCAGAAATGCGGACGTTCTGTCGGGCGGCGACGGTATTCCAATAGGCAATCGACGCGGCCTGAATGAAGGCGATGAGCTGAGCCTGAATCTCCGGCTCGACCGATTGCACCTCCCAATTGCCGCGCCACACTCCCGCGCGGCGATCGTCGATGTTGCGGTTCTGAGCCAGCGGGATTGTCGCGCCCGCTTTGAATTCGCCGCCGAGCTTTGTCGCTCGCTCACCGTAATACAACGGGAAGTTGCCGGACCCGATTCGATAGCCGCCGAAGACAGAACCGCCACCGAACAACGGCTGCTCGGCCCCAACTGCCTGCCGATAGTTCTCGTAAAAACCGAGCGGCATGTTAAGCGAGTCGGCTTTGAGCTTCAGATCGAACTCACCGTTCGCTTGCAGCAATTCTCCCTGAGCGATGTTCCGTCCAAACATCGCCGAGCGCAACAACGGATAGCTCGCGATGACCGAGTTGATCACG
>JAPLNX010000515.1:7771-10786 GCA_026400935.1 Planctomycetia bacterium
GCCTCTTCGTTGTCGGGAACTGCCTCCGGCGGAGCGATCTTTGAATTCGCTGCGTTTGCTGGCGCGGGCTGCTCGGCACTGACGAGTTGAATTGGCGAATTCGCCTTAGCGGGTGCGGTACTGAGCCGGAACGCGCTAGCGTCCGGTTCATGGGTGTCTTGGGATCCGAACCGGACGCTAGCGCGTTCCGGCTGATTCGACTGAGGTTGATTCGACCGAGAATTCGTGACGGCTCGGCCCCGAGTCTGTGCGCAACCGGACGCGACAAATACCGCGATAAGGTACAACAACAGCCAGCCGATCGTCCGTGAATTGGTCATTCCATCTGGGCCTCCACCCGATGGCACAAACATCGGCATCCGCAGTCTTTGCCGATGAGCTACGACCGACAGGTTGAGCAACGTCTCGCCAGACTTCCTAATCTGCCGTTGGAATGACAAAGGAGGCTACTCTCAAGGATTACAGCGCGGACACTCTGCTGCTGAGACGTATTCCGGCACTCCCTCTAAAGGTCGGACTTCACGATGTGGGCATTTGAGGCAACCAAGAATCCAGGCCACAGGGGTGTCGGTCGCGCAGCCGCAGACTTCGCAACGTCGGCCAGGAACGGGGTCCACACGCGCAAAACCCGGCAGGTGGCACTTGGGACAAACACTGAGCAGCTTTTTCGCCAAATCCTCGGCCGCATCCCTGATGACCAACATCCGCTTGGGATTGGCATACGCTCGCAAGTCCGTCTCTAAGAACACGCTCCCGTTTTCAGACATATCCCGAGCCAACTCGAAAATGTTCCTCAGCCTGCTCCAGTCAGCCACTCCTTTCCAGAGTCGCGGGTCATCCTGATCGAACGGCCGAACGATCAGATGTTGATCGGGGAAACCGATCTGCTCGGCGAACTTTGCAACCTCGTCCCAACTTGCGGATGACAGGTGGGCAGAATTGGTGTTTCGGCTCGCTGCCACACCGACGACCTCCAGTTCCAAGTCATCGTCAATCCAAACGAGCATTTCCAGATTCAATGGAAAGAACCCAACGACTGGGTCTGGGCCAAATGATCCTTCGCTGGCTAACCCCAGCGACCGGCCGGACAACTTCATTCCTTCACGAGCTTTTTGTCGAGCGGCCTCAAGCTGCGTACCCTGTCGTGGAATCTCACGCGTGAACGTGCCGAATTGGTCGGTATCAAAACCGCGTACCAGTTCGATCTGACATCCAAGACTGCTCGACAACACCGGCTCGACCACGCGCTCCTTGCCGTGCTGGGTCAGAAAGGCCACTGGCTTGTTCAAGTACCGACCAAGTAATCCGGCATGACTATCGCTTAATAGACTATTCAACGTGTTGCTCGTGGTTTCGGCGGTCATAGCTGCCAGGGCTCCTCGAACAACGCTCACCACAAACTCCACTACTTTTCGGGATCACTCGACCTGTCATAGCAAGCCGACCGATAGCCTGTCGAAAAGGTCGGTCGTCGGTTGCGATCCAAATCCGCGGGTCCTGCCGGATCACTGATGGTTCAGAACTTCGAACTGCGGATCACTTCGATATCTGTGGAGTACGCGATCATCGCGAAGCGTGCGAAGAAGTCTTGTTCCAAACGAGCAAGCAATTGCAAAGCCGCTTCGGGCGGCAAGACGATTTCGATTTGGATATTCGCGAACTCTTCGATGTCGGCAACACGCGAGCCTTGAGCACCAACCCCTTCGACAGGGAATAGCGTGTAGCCGTGAGCGCCGATCTCTTTCAACAACTCGGTCACTGCTGAGCGTGCCAACGCTTCGCAAACGATCGTCACGAGTTTCATCGAGTGCAATTTCATGACGCACCTCCTGCGAGCCATTTGGCGATTTGAAAGTAAATCGGAAGTCCGATGGTGATGTTGAACGGGAACGTGATCGCCAACGCGGACGTGAGATACAGAGTCGGATTCGCGTCGGGAAGTGACAAACGAACTGCGGCGGGAGCGGCGATGTAAGAGGCACTCGCGGCGAGGACACCCATCAGCATTGAGCCGCCAAGGCTCAGGCCAGTGAAGTGGCCCAGCGCGACTCCGACAGCTCCATTCACGATCGGCATAGCCACTCCGAAGGCCACGAGAAAGACCCCGACCTTGCGCAAGTCACCGAATCGCCTCGCCGCGACCATGCCCATTTCGAGCAGGAACAACGCGAGCACACCTTGAAACGGTGCGACAAAGAACCCCGCCGTTGAATCGAGTCCCGGCTGACCAGACAGGAAGCCAACCAAGAGTCCCCCGACCAGCAAGATCACACTGCGACCAAGCAGCGCTTCGTGCAACGCCACCTTCAACATCGGGCCCAGTTTCTCGCCGGGAGCTTGAGTCGCCAGCTTGCCGAGAACCACTCCCACAATGATTGCGGGAGACTCCATCACGGCGAGAAATGCTGAGGCGTATTCCTCGAACGGTTGATTCACCGATTTCAGAAAGTTCGTTGCGGCGATGAATGTCACCGCGCTGCACGACCCATAGTGAGCTGCCAGCGCCGCCGCATCGACCGCAAGCAGACGCCCCACGAATCGCAAAATCGGATAACTCCAAAGCGAAATCAACGTTCCCAAGACGATTGCCGCCAACGCGGGCATCCAGACGGCGGCTAATCCGGCCTTCGCGATGGATGCTCCGCCTTTGAATCCAATCGCCGTCAGCAAATAGATTGTCATCCCCAAGTACAGCGGTTCGGGAAACTTCAAGTCGCTCTTCACCAACGTCGCGAACACTCCCAGCAGAAAGAACAGTACCGCAGGCGACAACAGGTTAGATTGAATCGCCTGGATAAGGTCTGAGTTCATCTTGTCTCCTTTAGGTTTTCCATCTCTTGGTTTTCCAGAATGGCAAAGAGTCCCATCACATGACCTCGTAATCGTTCACGGATTCTAAAATGATCTCGCGTTATTTGGGATTTTCTGCGATCAGTAGGTGATGTCGTCGGTCGTCACGGAAGAACTGATTGCGAGACAAACGCCTGAAGCACAGGCGATCATTCGGTTGTTGTT
>JAPLNX010000301.1 GCA_026400935.1 Planctomycetia bacterium
CGGCGACCGAGCGTTCCTGAAATTCTCCGAGGGGCCGGGCGGGTATGGCGATGGGCTGTCGAATTACTCGGTCGGGCAGCGTGAGTTGGACATCCTCGATGTGAAGACCTCGAATCGCGACAAAGTGATTTGGGCGGCGGCTCAGGGGAAAACAATCAAGGCGGATGACTCCAATATCCCGGCTTTGATTCCGGTCATCTCCAACAAGCCCGGCCCGCTGCCGGGAGGCAAGCATCAGTACCTCTCCGGGCAAGAGTCGATCGAGAAGATGACCGTTCACAAAAACATGAAGGTCGAACTCTTCGCCGACGAAGCGATGTTTCCGGAACTGGTCAATCCCGTGCAAATGGCGTTCGACACGAAGGGCCGCTTGTGGGTCGCGACATGGCCGACCTATCCGCATTGGACTCCGACCGATCCGATGAACGACAAGCTGCTGATCCTCGAAGACACCAACAACGACGGCAAAGCAGATGTCTGCAAGACATTCGCCGGAGACATCCACAATCCCACCGGTTTCGAGTTCTGGAACGGCGGCGTGCTGGTCGCTCAAGGCTCGGACTTGCTGTTCCTCAAGGACACCAACAGCGACGACAAGTACGACGTCAAAGAACGGATCGTTCACGGCTTCGACACGGCCGACACACACCACACGATCAATAGCTTCACGATCGACGCGGGCGGAGCGCTCTACATGCAGGAGGGCACCTTCCATCACACGCAGATCGAAACGCCGTGGGGTGCTCCGCGGCGAGTCGCCAACGGCGGCGTCTTCCGTTACGAGCCACGCACGCAAAAGATCGACGTCTATGTCTCGTTCGGTTTCGCCAATCCACACGGCCACATCTTTGAACGCTGGGGCCAGGACATCGTCTGGGACGGCACCGGGGCTCAACCTCGGCACGCGCTGCTCTTCTCCGGCGACATCGACTACCCGAACAAGCACGCCAATCCGCCGCAGGTTTATCAGCAGCGCACTCGGCCTTGTTCGGGAACCGAAATCCTCAGCAGCAGCCATTTCCCCGAAGAGCATCGAGGCAACATCCTGGTCAACAACGTCATCGGCTTCCAAGGGATCTTGCAGTACAAGCTGCAAGAGAAGGACTCCAGCTTCGGTGCCACCGAAGTCGAGCCGATCGTCTTCTCCTCCGATCCCAACTTCCGCCCTGCCGATGTCGAGGTCGCTCCGGATGGGAGCATCTACTTCACCGACTGGCAGAACACGATCGTCGGCCACATGCAGCACAACCTGCGAGACCCTGCCCGTGACAAGATTCACGGTCGTGTCTATCGAGTCCGCTACGAAGGTCGCGACCTGCTCAAGCCCGCCGCCATTGCTGGCCAGCCGATTCCGAAGCTGCTCGATCTGCTCAAAGAGAAAGACGACCGAGTCCGCCACCGTGCTAGGCTCGAACTCTCCGGCCGTCCGACCGCCGACGTCATCGCTGCATTGAAGACGTGGCTCGGATCGCTCGACAAGAAAGATACCGAATACGAGCACCATCTGACCGAAGCGTTGTGGCTGCATCAGAGCCACAATGTCGTCAACGAAGAGTTGTTGAAGCAGCAACTCCGTTCGCCGAACCATCACGCTCGCACGGCAGCGACTCGCGTTCTGACCTACTGGCGTGACCGAGTTTCAAAACCGCTCGAACTGCTGCAAGTTCAAGTCAACGACGAGAAATCCAACGTCCGCCTGCAAGCCATCTGGGCCTTGAGCTACTTCACCGGCCCCGACGCCGTGAAAGCCTCGGAAATCGCCGTCGAATCGCTGGTCCACGACCAAGACGCCTACCTCAAATTCCAGCTCGACGAAACCAATAAAACCCTGGACCGCCGGGTGAAGGCTCTGAAGAAGTAGTTTGTTTGAGATTTAATTCAGAGGTGTTCGTTCCGATGTTTGCATCTGTCTCGTTGCGGCGGGTTGTTGCGTTTTGGCTTTTCGGCCTGTGCTCCTTGAGTTCACTTTTTGCCGACGATCCCCCCAGCGCCGTCGGTCCCGTGATGAAGTTGTTCCAAAGTGGGAGGCTTCCGGCCGAGCGCCAAGGGACCGTTGTGGAGATGATTTGCAATCGGGGGAACGAGCACGATTTGAAAGTCGTGTTCGACAAGGTCACGCAGCCCGAAGGGTTCTCGGCAGAGTTGCGTTTGAAGGCGATGAGTTGGCTTGGCGACGCGGCGAAGACGCGGAAGATCAAGCCGGCGGGGGATCTCACGGCGCTCGATCAATTGGTGAGTGCCAAGCAACCGGCGCTGCAGTTGGCGGCGATTCGATTGGCGGCGACTTGGAAGGTGTCGTCGATTGCGAAGTCACTGCAAGCGCTCGCGACCGACGAAAAATCCTCCGCCGAATTGCAGCGAGCGGCGATCGAAGGGCTCGTTGCGATTGGTGATGCGAGCAGCAAAGAAACGTTGTTGAAGTTAGCCGCTCCCGGTCGACCGATCGGAGTGCGTCTGATCGCGGCGGCAGGTTTGGTTGGGATCGACTTGCCTACGGCGGCGACTCAAGGGGCCGCGGTGTTACTGGACGCGACGGCTCAGGACAATCCGGCGGAGATGCTCGACGCGTTCTTCAATCGCAAGGAGGGTTCTGAACGTCTGGCCGCTGCGATCAAGGAACGAAAACCGTCGGTCGATGTCGCGAAGATGTCGCTGCGTTACATGTACTCGGTCGGTCGCAGCGATCCCGCGCTGTCGGCGGCGCTCAGCGAGGCGGCGGGGATCGCGGCCGACGTCCCTCCGCCGACGCAGCAGGAAGTGGCAGAGCTTGTGAACGAGGTCATCGCGAAAGGTGACGCAGCTCGCGGCGAGAA
>JAPLNX010000555.1 GCA_026400935.1 Planctomycetia bacterium
CGCCGCTTCGCCATCACGCGACTCAAACACCATCCGCTCAAAGAAAGCCTACGAGGCAAAATGCAAATAGCCGGCTGGAACGACGACTTCCTTGCGGAAGTCCTAACAGGTCAACAACTTTGATACGCGCTGACCGTGGGCGTTGGTCCGTCATCAGTCTGCTCCAAGCGTCTATCGTGCAGTCACAATACGTTTCCATACAGATACTTCTTGAATTGATTTTAATCGAATTGACGACAGTCGACTGCGACTCGCGACGCAATATTCATAACAAAGAACACAGCAACATAAGCTGGATGCCCACAAAGACGAGCATTGCCCGCAAAGATATTGGAGCGGCCGCTCGATTGAGAATCGAGTGCCAGTTTGCTAACTGAATGCTGCGGGCATTGGTTAAATCCTTCGTACCGGTTTAACGATATTTCCGCCATTTAGTGTGTCTGATCGAGCTGCGCGATTCAGTACCACTTATCTGAGGTCAATGCGTTCTTTGCCGCATTGGCAACTGTTTTGACTACTGGGCTTCTCATGAATCCATAAATAAACAATATTGCACAGACGTGTATGATAAAGTCATGCAATGACTTATACGTGTCGCATGCAATCAAAAAGGCAGCAAACGGAAGCGAAAACGCGAATATGATAATCCATAGACGGGGTCCAAGCTCGCCTTTTTGGATTTCTTCAATTGTCATATCAATGAGCAACGATAATGGCGATTTGACGCTTGGTTTTGTATCGACGTCTTCAACATTCTCCCCTTCAAGCCCAGCACTGGCGCTGCCGCGACACGACCAACCAAAGTGTGCGACGGAGGATTCGCTGCACCCACATTTCTTACAAACGCCATTCGAGAAATTGTGCATAGCTGATGGCTCCTAAAATTCAGATAGGCGTGCTGCTTCTTCTCCATTTAGCTCCCTGATCGCAGCCGCAATCTATTCGTTAACGAACTATCGCACTAGCCATAGCAGCAGATACTGAGCATCAAAATCCTCAATTGCGAACCAGAAAAGGGTGGTAGCACGTGACCGACGTTGGTCTATTTCCGGGCTGTATTTCAACGCTGCGCTGCTCAGCGAAAGCGAAGGCCAAGACGCTGGATTTGGTCCTTGGGGAGAACCAAGTCCCCGGTGAAGCCCGTATCGACCCACACATTGATCTGCGTTTCGGCACCAATTGGCGTGGGACGAACAGAGACCGGCGACAACGCGCGGCCTTGAGAATCGACGGTTCCGTTCATGGCTCGTACCAGCCAATCTGCATTGCGGATTTGTGGCCGACTCGCATGAGATAGCTGCGGCGGTCGGGATACATGGCTCGTGCCTTCCGACCAGCCTCGACCATCGTGTGGCCGAGGTAGTAGGTCCGCGAGATCGGCTCGATGGCGATGAATTCATCTCGATGGTCAGCCTCAAGCGTCTGCCGAAGCTCACTGTCGTAAAACTCCGTCGCCTGACGAACGATCTCATCGGTGTCTAAGACTTCTGGCATGATTGGTCTCCGTTATTGCGAGCGATGACGGCGACATACTACGCGATGATTTCGCCAATTGGTTTCCCAAATTCAATCTCCAATCGCTTGTGTCCTGGCACTTCGAGTGAGCGGGGGTTGAGGCCGAGTTGGGTGAGCACGGTGGCGTGGATGTCGGTGACGTAGTGGCGGTGTTCGGCGGCGTGGAAGCCGATTTCGTCGGTCGCTCCGTGAGCGAGGCCCCCTTTCAGGCCGCCGCCGGCGAGCCAGCAAGAGAAGCCGTAGGGGTGATGGTCGCGGCCTTTCGAGCCTTCTTCGCCGGGAGTGCGGCCGAATTCGGTGGCCCAGACGACGATGGTTTCGTCGAGCAGGCCGCGCTGCTTGAGGTCGCGCAGCAGGCCGCCGATCGGCTGATCGACCATCGGGCTGAGCTTGCCGTGGTTGTCTTTCAAGTTGGAGTGCGCGTCCCACGAGCCGCCACCTCCGCCGCCGTGATAAAGCTGCACGAAGCGGACGCCGCGCTCGACCAGTCGCCGCGCGAGCAGACACGTTTCGCCGAACGGCTTCGTCACCGGATTGTTCAAGCCGTAGAGGTCACTGGTTGACGCGGTTTCGCCCGACAGCTTGAAGACTTCGGGGATCGACGTCTGCATGCGGAAGGCGAGTTCATACGATTTCATCCGTGCTCGCACGGCCGCGTCTTCGGGATACTTCGCGGCCGACAAGCCGTTGAGTTCGCGGAGCAACTCGAACTCGGCGGCTTGCTCTTCTTGAAAGACTTCCGGGCCAGGAGAGGCGTAGGGCAGGGGGAGGTTCGCGTCGAACTTCAGATGCACGGCGTTGTGCTCCGGGCCGAGATACGCCCCGTTCTGAGCACCCTTGCCGCCGCAGCAAACTCCAGGCGGATCGCCGATCGCGACGAAGCTCGGCAGTTCGTCGTTGAGCGAGCCCAAGCCGTAATGCGCCCACGATCCGACGCTCGGATGATAGCCGTCGAAGATGTGATGCCCGGTGTGCATCTCGTACTGCGCGGCGTGATCGTTGTCGGTACACCAGCACGAGCGGACGACGGCGATGTCGTCGATCATCGAGCCGACATGTGGCCACCAATCGGTGACCTCGACGCCGCTCTCGCCATGCGGCCGATAACCAATCTGCATCGGATAAATTTTCGCCATCAGCTTGCGCGGCCCGCCCGCGAAGTCTCGCACGTTCTTCCGGTAGAAGGGCGACTTGAGCACTGCATCGGCCGCCGGTGATTCTTCAATCGTTAGCCCAGCGTACTTATTGAGCGCGGGCTTCGGATCGAACGATTCCATGTGGCTCACGCCTCCACCCATGAAGAGCCAAATGACACTCTTCGCTTTCGGCTGTCGCTGAGGTTTCCCGTCGATAACGCTCTTCGCTGCGATGTCGTTTGCACGAACAACGCCGTCGCGGTGCAGCATTGCTCCCATCGCCAGGCCGGTAAAACCGAGACCGTAATCGGCCAGGAAGCTGCGGCGAGTTCGTCCACACGGGAATGGTTGCGAGGATCGTGGCACGAGTTGGCTCCAGTCGAATCGCGGCAAGTGGTGTGCAGGTCCGTCAGGTTAGCCGGTTGTCGCAACCGCACAAGTCGGACTTGTGGCCGCTTTTTGCAGACGCCGACAGCCACATCAGCCGGAACGGGGTCGCCGGAATTATTCATGGCGTGGATGGTGGCAGCGATCGGATGGCGCGCTCTGAGTCATCGAACGACCTGGAATCATCGCACCACACCATTCGCAAAACATCAGGGCGTTAAGTTCCCATCTGCATGAAGCGTTCGACTAGAGCATTCCGGTTGATTTACGTGTGCTGATTGCCAGATTTAGCGAGAGGTACCAATTTTACGATCAAAACAATTTCCCAAAAACTGTGTGCGACCGGCGAAAGGACTACGTTAATCAAGGTGTGAAAGACAAAACGCGAACCACAACACTTCAGTGATTCGCAGGTCGATTTGCTCGGCGGACAGCGAAATCATCGACTGACCAATCATTGATGCCGCCTTCGATTCAAGGAATCAATCATGAGCTACCAACGAAATCTTGCCGTGATCCATTTTTCAGAAGATGAGATTGAACAGGCCCAAGTGATGCGCCGTCGGATTCGCGAAGCGTTATCTCGCGGACGAAACGTCGCGTTGATTTGTGATATTCCTCAGGTCGGTCGGATGGAACGACTGACGTTTGCGTGCCTCAGTGTGCGGGATCTTCCAGGGCGTTTTGCGATTGTGGCTCAAAACGCGAATAACTTCACGGACACAATGCCGATTGATCTCCGCGACCGTTTGCAGGTCTTTGAATCGGAGGAGGCTGCGTTTGAGTGGCTTGACCCGAACCCCGAAGATTCGGAAGAAACGCTGATGGACCTGTCTGCCAACTAATTTTCGCCAGACCGGAAGTGCAAAGGAACGCGTCGCAGTAACTGCGTGATCTGCCGTAAGAAGCTGAATAGGCTCGCAGGAGATGGCCGGCTGTTGCTGTGTTCTCAAGAGTTCAGGCCTCACGGAGAACACGGAGTCGATCCGTGAGGCAATCGATGGCCGAGCTAATCCGGTAGAACGATCGAGCGGGCTTCGTTAACCAAGCGGCGGGGTTCAGCTCCGAATTTGGAGAACTCTGTGGGAGGATCGACGACCAAGCGGAGCATGTTACGAGCGGTTGCGTGTTCGTCGAGACGCCAGAGGGTCATCGCCAACTGCGAGTAGAATGGCGACATTTGGCGAGGCGATTTCTGTTGCAAACCGAGTGAAGTATCTATTTCTTGGCGTGCGATTGTCGGATCGTTCGGAAGAGTTCTGAGTGCCTGCATGAGTTGTTCGAGTGAACCGCGTTTGGCGGCCACTTGTTCCATTTGGATGGCAAACAGTAGTTGATCACGAGCGGCTTCAAAATCACCTGCGTAATACAGCACTGTCCCCAGCGTATGGATGTAGTACGAATTGTTCGGAGCCAATTCGACCGCTCGACGTGCGAGTTGCTCTGATTTCTTGAAATCACGCAGCGAAGGGTCCGCGACAATAGCCAATTTCCATGCGGCGTTGTTGGACCACAATGCTTCTTCGTTGGGCTTCATCGTGGGTGACAGCGTCAATAGTTGAAGTGCGGCTTGAATTGACGACTTGGCGGCCGACGTTGCTTGACTCTTTTGGCCATCTTCCCAGAGGTAGTCGGCCCAGTGGTATTGCCAGTCGGCGGTTCGTTCGACGATGTAGCGGTCCTTCGGAAATTTCTGAAACGCAATTTGCAGGCGGTTTGAAAGTTTCTGCCAGGCCGCTTTCCCGATTTCGGGCTTGTTGGCGAGCAGGCAGACATTCAATTGGTCGATCATCGCACCGATGACGATTCGCTGGTATTCGTAAATGTCCGGGAATTCGTCAACCAAGGACTGAGTCAGCACGACCGCCAGATTGTGAGCCAGAAAGCTGGCGTCGTAGTTCTTGGCCGCTTTGTCGAGTTCACCTTGAGTGGAATAGAGTCGAGCCAAAAACGTGCGCTGTCCGATGTCTTTTGGATACTGTTGGAAGAGTGCCTTACGAAGTTCAAACGCTTCGTGAAACGCGGTGTCAGCAGGCGCGGCGCGATCCAGTCGGCGCAAAAGTGACGAGTAGTCATGCAATACGAGAGCCAGTGGCGGTCATGAATCTCAAACGCAAGATCGAATCGAGGCTTGTTCGAGGAAAACTTCTCTTGGGGTTTTGTAGCCGAGGCAGCGGCGCGGGCGGTCGTTCATAAGAATTTCGACACGCCGCATGTTTTGAGGGGTGACCG
>JAPLNX010000541.1 GCA_026400935.1 Planctomycetia bacterium
AAACGTAAAGTGCTGGTGCATCGCTGGGACTCCATTCCCAAAAGGATCTTTCCAAAACACCCCAATGCGAATCTCCCAGCGATGTTTTCCTCAACCTCTCTTTTGTTCAGAATCCTTGCGTTTGAGATTCATGACCGCCGGTACGTGAGAAGTACAACGGCCAAGTTGGCGGATGGTCGTACCGGTGTCACGTGAATGTGGGAATCGACTTGGCGTGGGAGCGAATCAATCGCTGGGACTATCCTGGTATCCCATCGTCTTTACTCGTTGGACGACTCGGTCAGTGGGCAACGGCAGGCAGTATGCACAGCGGAGGTTGCCAAGCGGTCATGGCTGACGGTTCCGTTAGGTTCTTGAATGAGAAGATCGACACCCCCACTCGCCAAAGACTTTCGACAATGGCTGACAATCAGCCGATCGGTGAGTTTTAACAATGAATCGCAGTCGCCGATCAAGCGCTTCGTTTGAATCTATCGAAATCGCTCAAGACGCTCGGGTCACCTCAATTGGATGACTTTGAACTTCAGATCAGGAACCACAGGAACAAGTCAGGAGAGTTAGCTCATGAAGGTATTCTATCAGTTAGTATTGTTGATCAGTGGCATCGGAACTCTGGCAGGGTGTGGGACTGCTTCCGCCGGTTCAAAGCCTGAATCGCCGCTAGCGCCAGTGAAAGGGAACATCAGCTTGGATGGCAAACCGCTGGAAGGGGCGACGGTGATCTTCTCTCCTCAAGGCTCAAAGATGGGTGATGGAGCGATTGCAGTCACCGACGCTACTGGGAACTATGAAGCGACCTGTGGCGGTGCGACGGGAGCACCGATTGGCACCTACAAAATATTGATTAGCCGATTGGTTGATCCAAGTGGCAAACCTGTTGTCGCGACATTGGAAACGCCACCGGCAAATCTCGGAGCACGTGAGTCGATGCCTCCCAAGTTTTCTGATCACGCAGTTTCGAGTTTGAAATGCACGGTCGCTGCTGGCGGTGGTACGTTTGATTTCAAGCTCTCGTCGCGGTGATTAGTTGCGCTGACTCAAACGGTTTCAAACTCGATATCATCCTGAGACTTCCACGACCTTCGAGGTTGTGGAAGTCTTTTCGCTTTCTTCCAGCATCAGGATGTACTGCATTGAGTTGCTCGCCGGATCGAATTCGTCGTGCCTACGAAACCGCGAAAGCCGCGTTACTGGCCGAGATGATCAGTAAGCCCGTTTCGGCGGATGACCCGGTTCAAAAGCTGCTCGATGAACCAGTCAGCGAGATGCGGCATTGGGTGGGGGAACTATCGACCTCAGCTCTCTCAACGGCGACTGCGGTGATGGCGTTGGAGCAAATGCGACGGCAGTACGTCATTGCGGGACGAGACGTGCCGGAAGTTTGGACTCGACTGATTCAAGGCGGTTGTGAATGGCTGATCGCACACCAAAACGCAGACGGTGGTTGGGGCGATACGATCAAAAGCATCAGCAATATCTCGACCACGATGCTGTGTCATGCGGTGTTGGTGGCGACAGAATCGTTTAACCGCGTGCCGCAGGAGTGCTCATTGTCGGAGCAGCCCGCATCAGCAAGCCGGCCAACATCCGACGCGCACGCCTGCGGCTTGCGGCTAAACGAAGTGATGGGCACTGCCGCTACCTACATCGACCGCGCCGGTGGCGTGCCGGCCGTCATTGCTCGCTATGGGAAAGACCACACATTCTCCGTGCCGATTCTCACGCACTGCGCGCTTGCTGGCCTCGTCGATTGGGGAGAGGTCATCTCGCTACCGTTTGAACTCGCCTGCATTCCGGCTCGGTTTTATGCGGCGGTGCGGCTGCCAGTCGTGAGTTATGCGTTGCCGGCGCTGATTGCGATTGGGCAAGTGCGGTTTCATTTTCGTCCGTCTTGGAATCCACTGCGGCGTTGGTTGCAACGCTGGGCGAAGCCGGCCAGCTTGCGCGTGCTGGAACGAATTCAGCCTCCGCACGGCGGGTTCTTGGAAGCGACTCCGCTGACGAGCTTCGTCACCATGAGCCTCGCCTCGATGGGCCTGCAGGATCACCCGGTTGCGCAACGCGGGATTGAGTTCATCGTGGCGTCGGCGCGCTGGGACGATGCTTCTCGGCCCACCGAGCTTGCCTCGGTGGTTCCAGGGCCTTTGCACTACGACAACGCAACCGATGAACCAAGGCGTAGTGCAGAGGCCCGCGAGCCACCGAGACAAGCTCGGTGGGGCGAAAGCGATCGCGCGTGTTCCTGGCCGATCGACACGAATCTCGCCACCTGGGTGACGACGCTGTCGATCAACGCCTTGGGGGACGACGTGCCGCTCGACGCCCGCCCCGGCCTGCGAGCCTGGCTGCTCCGCCAGCAATACCGGGTCGTGCATCCCTACACCAACGCCGCCCCCGGCGGCTGGGCCTGGACCGACCTCCCCGGCGGAGTCCCCGACGCCGACGACACGCCGGGTGCGAAATTAGCGATCGCAACCCTTAAATCAACTAAATCAACGTCGCGAAGAGGCAACCGCACTACCGACTCTGATGAGTCCAACAAATGGAGCGATGCCGAGAGGGAATCGAATGGGCTTGCGATCCAATGTCTCGTCAATCTGCAGAATCGAGATGGTGGATGGCCGACGTTTTGTCGTGGTTGGGGAACGCTGCCGTTCGATCGGAGTTCACCAGATATCACAGCACACTGCATTCGCGCGTTTCTCTACCGCATGACGGGAATTGGAATCATTGACTCTGAGCCACTCTTGATTGGTGATCCGGTCAAAGAGCGAGAGTTTCTACGACGGAACCGTGGCTTTCGCCGCTTCGACACGCAACTTGGTGAAGGCATCGCAATCATTGATGAAGATGAAATGACCGACTGGTTCGCCGTTGATTCGATCATTGCGTCGATTTATGGACTGCGGTTCCTCAAACGCACTCAGCGTCCCGACGGTTCGTGGCTGCCGTTGTGGTTTGGGAATCAGCACGCTCCGAACGACGAGAACCCGACATACGGAACGGCCAAGGTGTTGGCGGCGTTTCAGGCGTTGGGGCGGATGTCGGACGAGTCGGCCGTGCGCGGCGTGAGGTGGCTCGTCGAGAACCAAAACCCCGACGGCGGCTGGGGCGCGGGACCGGGAACTCCGTCGAGCGTCGAGGAAACCGCGTTGGCGCTGGAGGCGTTGCTGGGGTGCCGAGTCGATCAACGTAGCCCTCACGCTCCGCGTGATGAGCCGAGCGCGGAGACAGCATCGGACGAAGATCGAAGGTCGAGTTCTGGAAAGGAGCGGTTAGGCCACTCAGCTCCTCACCCGGAGCGTGAGGGCGACGTTGATGACGTCGATACCGCGATTTCGCTCGGATTATCCTGGTTAATCGCTCGCGTCGAAGACGGTCGTTTCCGTGAACCCTCCCCCATCGGTTTCTATTTCGCCAAGTTATGGTATTTTGAGGCCCTGTATCCGCTGATCTTCACCGTCGCGGCGCTCCGCAAAGCGGTGGCGGTCGCGGATCAAGAACGAACTTAGCGCGATCAGGGGTCAGGTCTTCAAATTTCAATTTTGGTGCCGGAAACGGGATGAAGCGTTGATCGGAAGTTTGTCCGGTTGATGAAATCGGTGGCCGAATCAAGGCCAAAATTGAAATTTGAAGACCTGACCCCGGCCGACGCGTGACAGGAATAAAACATGTCGATTGCCACTCAACTGCATGAACCGGAAGAACGGATCGGGCATCTGCACGCCGGCGAAGAGATCGCTCCGTCGATCGAACACCGGAACGGGGACGTTGCAGCACGGCGACGAACCTCAGACATTCAAGATGACGACGATGAGCCGACGCCGAAGCGGAAGAAGATTCGGTCGAGCACATCCCACTTAAAGATCGTGCCGGAAACTCTAGATTTGCGAGAGACATTGAAGGCTCGGACGATCGTGTATGCGGAGACGCTCGACCGGTCTAAGCCGTTCAACCGAGCCCAGCTTGAGGTGTGGGCTCGCGTATTAATGAACGACATGGGCTTGCCGGAAAAATATCTCGGTTTCACGGCGGTCATGATCGGCAATGCGATTTGGCGACGGCAATTTTTGGCGACGCCGTTTGAACGACGAATGTTGCTGCTGCCGCACTGCCTCAAACACGCGGAAGGCTGCCCGGCGGAGTACACGCAGTTCGGTCTTGATTGCGAACGCTGCGGAGCCTGCTCGATCGCCGACTATAAAGTGAAGGCGGAGCAACTGGGCTACAAGGTGCTGGTGGCGGAAGGTTCGCCGATCGTGTTGAAAATCATCGTCGGCGGGTACGTCGATGCGATCCTGGGTGTCGCTTGCCTCAACGTGCTGGAGAAGGCGATCGACAAAGTGTTGATCGCCGGTGTGCCGTCTTACGCTGTGCCGCTGCATTCGGGCGATTGCCACAACACGTCGCTCGATGAATCGTGGATTTGGGAAGTCATCGACAAGTACGAGCCGATGCCGAATCCACGAGTGACTGGTTATGTCTCAATCATGCGGTCAGCCAATCGCTTGTTCGACGAAAACTTCGAGCGACTGTTGCCACGAGCGCGCAGCAAGACACCGGAAACGGCTGCGTCGCCGCTCGGAAAGACTGAGGATGTCTCTTACGACTGGCTCAAGAGCGGCGGCCGGCGGTTCCGACCGTTTATCACGCTTGCAGCGTACGATGCCGCGACGGGCGGATCTCGTTTGAAGAACTTTGAATCGAGCGATCAGCAGTTCGAGTTCTCAGACGCAGTTGCCCGTGTGGCCATGTCGATCGAGGCGTTTCACAAAGCATCGCTCGTGCACGACGATATCGAGGACGACGACCTCTTTCGTTACGGCCGCGAGACGTTGCACCGCAGCGAAGGACTCGGCCCAGCAATCAATATCGGCGACCACTTGATCGGTCTTGGTTACAAACTTATCGCCGCAAGCCGCAAAGAACTCGGAGGTGATGCAGCGGGCGATGTGCTTGAACGAATGGCTGCCGCGCACATCAAACTGTGTGACGGGCAAGGGGCCGAGATGTATTGGCAGTCGAAGCCGACGCTCGACTTCACGCCGGTTGATGCGTTGCAAATCTATGCGCTGAAGACGTCCCCCGCATTTGAAGCGGCGCTGTATTCCGGCTTGCGCATGGCTGGTTCGGTCGAGAAGTACGAGCAGATGATTCCGCAATTCTGCCGCCACTTGGGGATCGGCTTTCAGATTCTCAACGACCTGAAGGACTGGCGTGGCGACAGCGATAACAAGCTCGTTGCAGGCCAAGATGCACTCGCGCTGCGACCAACAGTCATGATGGCCCTCGCTTGGCAAGCGGCCAACGCCGAACAACGCCAACTCATGGAACGCTGCTTCTTCGACCGCGAGGAAGAAGACAGCATCCGCTTCAATCGCGTTCGGCGGTTGTTTGAGGACTTGGGCGTCTTCGAGAAAGCCGAACGCCTAATCGAGAAATCTCGTGACCGAGCGGAACTCCTCGCCGACGATCTGGAGTCCGACGAAATCCGGCAGCTTTTGTACTTCCTGGTTGACACCGTTCTGTCTGACGAAGAAGACAAAGACCCGCGCGGTTCGATGCCAAAGCCCTCTTCTGTGCTGGTGCAGTTACCGGTGACGACTGCGTAGAGAACGTTCCACGTTTTAGGGTGCGTTTGACGCTTCACGCTTCGAGACCCGCGAGACCTCGGTCTGCCTCACCATTGAATTTAGAGTCTGTGTCCAACTTTCATTTTGATCTGATCTCTTCTGACCCGATGAATAGCGCGCGGCGCGGCCGGTGGCATACGCCGCATGGTATCGTTGAGACTCCGGCGTTTATGCCGGTTGGCACTCAGGCGAGCGTCAAAGGTTTGACGCCGGAACAACTCAAGCGGGTTGGCGTGCAGAAGGTTTTGGCGAATACCTATCACTTGGCTCTGCGACCGGGGCCGGAGGTTGTCGCCGAGTTGGGTGGACTGCATCGCTTCATGAGCTGGGACGGGCCGATTCTTACCGATAGCGGTGGGTTTCAGGTCTTCTCGCTGACCTCGTTGCGGAAGATTGATGACGAGAAGGTGGTGTTCAAGTCGCATCTCGACGGGAGCATGTTGGAACTCTCGCCCGAACGAGCAATGCAGATTCAGGAGTTGCTCGGAGCCGACTGCATCATGTGTCTGGATGAGTGTCCGCCCGCAGATGCTCCTCGCGAGAAGATTGTCGCGGCGGTGGACCGGACAACGCTCTGGGCGAAGAGATGTCGTGACTCGCATCAGCGGAGCGATCAAGCATTGTTCGGAATTGTGCAAGGTGCAACCGATCGCGAGTTGAGAGAGAGGTCGGCAGCGGGCTTACTGCCACTCGATTTTCCAGGTTACGCGATCGGTGGCTTGAGTGTCGGTGAACCGCCTCCGCAAATGTACGCAACACTCGACTTCACCACGCCTCTGTTACCCACCCATAAGCCTCGCTATTTGATGGGAGTTGGAACGCCGACCGATCTACTCGAAGCGGTCTGTCGAGGAATCGATTTGTTCGACTGCGTGATGCCGACTCGTAACGGTCGCAATGCGCTCGCATTTACGAGCCAAGGGGCGCTGCGGTTGCGAAATCTCAAGCACCAGCGTGACCCTGGACCGCTCGACCCGGAGTGTGATTGCCCTTGCTGTATGGGATTCAGTCGAGCGTATCTCAGGCACCTATTCATGACCGGCGAAATGTTGGGGCCGATTCTTGTTTCATGGCACAACATTGCTTTCTATCAAAATCTGATGAAAGGAATGCGAGCAGCGATCGAGCAAGGAACGGCTGCTGAGTACCGAACGACTCAATTGGCCAAATGGCGGACGTTATGAAGCGAGGCCAGGACTTGATGATGCAGTAGTCCAGTTTTCAAACCGCGTAGTTTCGAGGCGCTTGGCCCGATTACCCGGTTTGAAAAACCGGGCTAGTGCCGCGTCACGACTAAAACTTCGGGTTGGAGATTATCGAAAATTCGACGATCCTGCGTGGACCACAAGGAGGTGGGCTATGCACAAGAAGTATGTGGTTCGATTGACGGACGAGGAACGGGAAGCGCTTCAGCTT
>JAPLNX010000472.1 GCA_026400935.1 Planctomycetia bacterium
ACAGGTTGATCGCGCTATGTCCTCCCACGAATAGGTTTTCAGTCATCGCCAACTTCGCGAATGTGGCGTCACCGTCCAGCCAAACTGCGACATTGGTCCCGATGTTCGATCGACGCTCGAAACGATTGCCGGTCAGTCGAATTTCGTGAGGTGGCCGACTGGTTCCTTGAATCCACACGCAATGTCCTTCGCCCGTAGTCTTCACGCGACAGTGTTTGATTTCGACAGGACCGTCCATTGGCGAACGCATCGCATTTATTTGGATGGCCCCGATGATGCCCACATCGTCTGGTTGTTCGATTTCCAAATCTTCGAGCAAAATGTTTCCTACCTCAGCCACGTAGATGGCGTGCCCGTCTTTCGGAGCGTTGATTTTCCAACCTTTAATGACGGCGTCATTGACTCGACTGATTTCCACAAGTCGCGGAGTTGGCTGGCTGGGGTCGCGAGGAGACAGCGTCGCTCGTTTTTCGGCGATCAGCTTCAAACCAGTAAATCGTTGTGGGCCGGAGATTCGCAGTGTTTCGCGATAGATCGCATCATCCAGCACTCGGATCGTGGTCTGCGGAGTTGCTTTCGCGAGCGCTTCGTTCAAGGTTTGAAATTGAGCCTCACCAGTTTGTGAAACAGTGAGTTCCTTCGGCTCTGCGGCAACGGTCGCCGTACCCGCTTCTGAAACTGTGTCTGATCCTAAATCAATCCCGTTTGTCTCGCTGTTTTGCGGTGTGACGGCATTCTTCTGCGGAGTGTTCTTCGACTGTCCGTTTTCAATCGGTGGATTGGGAAGCAAATGCCACAGCCCAGCCGCCATAACGAGCGACACCAGTACGAGCGAAGTCGAGATCGCACGCGGAAACTTTTGCCGTGTTGCAACCGGCTTGATCGACTGTGTCAGCAACAACGGGTCGTGCAGAACACTGTGAAATCTGTCGGATGAAGCTTGGTTCAACGCGATGAGATACCGATTCAGTATGCCCGCGACTTCGGCAGCAGATTGGTAGCGATCGTCCGGTTGTTTTCTCAGTAACCGTTCAACGAGATCCGAAAGAAACTGCGGAATGGCTTGGTCAAGTTTGGATAACGGACCGGGATCGTACTCGACAACTTTCCGTGCCATCTCCAATGCCGTACGTCCTTGAAACGGCGAGTGTCCCACCAAGGCGGCGTATAGCACGCAGCCCAAGGCAAACAGATCGCTACGTCCATCGACTTTCTCGTTGTCACCAGCGACCTGTTCTGGCGACATGTAAGCCGGAGTTCCCATTGCCATGCCGCGTGAAGTCAGTTCGATGTTGTCGATAGCAACGCGAGCCAAGCCGAAGTCGGTGATTTTGACACGATCAAGACTCTTCTCCAGCATGATGTTGCCAGGCTTGATGTCGCGATGGACGACCCCTTGAGCGTGTGCAGCCGCGAGGCCGCTCGCAATCTGTGCTCCGAGTCGAATGACTTCTATTGGCGGCAGCTTTTTCAGTTCAGCAATGCGATCGCGGAGGGAAGGGCCGGTGACCAATTCCATGACGAGGAACGGGATCCCCGCTTGTTCCTCCACCGCATGGATTGCCACGACGTTGGAATGGGAGACTGCTGCCGCTGCGCGCGCCTCGCGAATGAATCGTCGGCGAGCGGTCGCGCTGGAGGAAAACTGGCGATTAAGAATTTTGATCGCGACCGCTCGGCGCAGTTGTTCGTCAAATGCCTTGAGCACCACACCGAACGCTCCGCTGCCGATGATTTTGTGGACTTCGTATTTACCAAGTCTGCCCAACGATTCTGGCTGTGTTGATGCCGATAGCAGCGTGTGGTCGAATTCGAACTCTTCGATTTCGTACTTTCCCGGATCGCAGTCTGGGATTTCGCCTCGTAGAAATTGTTTGGTGTTGGTCAGTTCCGTGAATTGTTTCGCGGTGTCGTTGGGGGCACTGGTCGGGGGAGCGGCAGCGGATGATGCGCTCACCTGTGAGGGTTGCGTTGCTGCGATTCGTTGAACTGCTAACTGGCACGTTGGGCAGGATTCGGAATGCTCACGTAGCGACTGCGATTCCGTAGACGACAACTTTCCGGTGACAAACAACTGCCAAGTTTGTCGCTAGGACATTGGGGGATTTGATCGCGGAATTCGCTCATCGCTGCGTCCAAAAATGCGGAAGACCTCGAAAGTGATCTATCGCAGGCCGCGACGAGTGTACGCAGGGGACCAATGAAATCCACTGTCAGGGAAACTTGGTCCAATTGCAGGTGCTTGAAAGTGAAGACCTGTTTCCGACGTTGCTATTCGTCTTCAATTAGCATCAAGCGTTCGATTTCCGTTGTCTTAAAGCCGACAGCCATCGGCTGGCGGACGCCGGGGAGTACGGCAGAGTCGTAGAGTTCAGTGACCAGCGTGCCGTCGAGGCGTAACCATTCGGAGATGGAGCCACTGCGGAGGTCGATGATCTGCAATCCGCATTGTGGCTCGGCCCCTTTTGAAGCGAGGCGGTCGTTCAAGGAGAGACCTTGGAATGTCAGGTGACGCGGCTTTGACAGCGTGGCGATCGCGTAGTCGCCGTGGAATGACAGACCTCGCAGATAACCCGGGCAAAATGCAATCGGCTCAAAGCGACCGCTCGCTTGGTCAACGGTCCCGAACTCTCCGGTACCTGAATTGAGCACCCATAAACGGTTGCGATACCAACGGGGTGAATGCGGCATGGACAGCCCCGTACAGACCGCTTCACCGGTTGCGACGTCGAGCACACAACCACCGTCATGCCGCCGATCACGCCAGCCGTCTGCGACGTCCGATCGACTGACGACGGTCACATACGCTGGTCGACCATCGCGCATCGCGAGTCCGTTCAAGTGGCAACGATCTTCCGGAACCAAGGCACTCAAGAACGGCGGACGCCAGAGCGGCTTGAAATTGGCTCGCTCACTGAACGTCGCCAAACAACCAAACATCGTGTTGACAAAGATCACTCGACCATCCGCATCGACCGCCATGTCATGCACATCAATGTGCCCGGTCGTGTAGCCAGGGCCAGCGCGCATAACT
Organism: Planctomycetia bacterium; assembly: GCA_026400935.1. Taxonomy (GTDB): domain Bacteria; phylum Planctomycetota; class Planctomycetia; order Planctomycetales; family Planctomycetaceae; genus SXKJ01. Next base: position 3,035 of record JAPLNX010000472.1, read on the forward strand.
GGGTAATCTAGGGCGACTTGCGCTCTTTCTGTTTGTATGGTATCTCTGTCTCCTGGAATATGTCTGCGTGAGTTCTCTGGTCGTGTGACTATGGGCTGGAGCGCAGGAGTCCAGACC
>JAPLNX010000288.1 GCA_026400935.1 Planctomycetia bacterium
CCTACACCGGCAAACCGACACAATCGCAGCCCGTAGCTCGGTTCTGCCCACCGCACCGGCGCATCACCCGCACCACAAAAATCCAACAAGCCGCACTCCAAATCTAATGGCAGGTTATTTCTTGGTCGTGGCACTAGAACAACTTTCTGTTCGATGTTGAAGGCGATGTTCAATCAGTTTTGATTTCCTTGGTGGTAGCTGCGATACCACTCGACGAACCGCGCAACGCCCGTCTCGATCGGTGTTGCCGGTTTGAATCCGACATCGCGAATCAGGTCGTCAACGTCGGCATAGGTCGCGGGGACGTCGCCGGGTTGCATCGGTAGGAAGTTTTTCTCGGCAGTTTTGCCGAGGCATTTTTCGAGCGTCTCGACCAGGTACAGCAATTCCACCGGTTGGTTGTTGCCGATGTTGTAAACCTTGTAGGGAGCTTTACTGGTCGCCGGGTCGGGATGATCGCCACTCCAATTGGGGTTGCCGGTAGGGATGTTGTCAGCGACGCGGATGATCCCTTCGACGATGTCGTCCACGTAGGTGAAGTCGCGACGCATCTGACCGTTGTTGAAGACGTCGATCGGCTTGCCGGAAAGAATCGCCTTTGTGAACAAGAACAACGCCATGTCGGGCCGACCCCACGGACCATAGACCGTGAAGAACCGCAGGCCGGTCGTCGGCAGCTTGAACAAGTGGCTGTAGGTGTGAGCCATCAGTTCGTTGGCCTTCTTCGTGGCCGCATACAGGCTGATGGGGTGATCGACGTTGTGATGGATGGAAAACGGATTGTTCGTGTTCGCTCCGTATACGCTGCTCGACGAGGCATACACCAGATGCTTGACCTCGTTGTGTCGGCAGGCCTCCAAAATGTTGACGAAGCCGACGATGTTCGCCTCGACGTAAGCGTGCGGATTCTCCAGCGAGTACCGAACACCCGCTTGAGCGGCGAGATTGATCACGACATCAAATTTTTCGCTGCGACAAAGTTGCATCAGGCGCTCACGCTCGGTGAGGTCCGCCTGCTGAAACGTGAACCCCGGCTGCCCCACAAGCTGCTTCAACCGAGCGTGCTTGTACTCGACCGGATAGTACGGCACGAGGTTGTCATACCCCACCACCGTATCCCCACGAGCGAGCAACCGCTTCGTCGTATGAAACCCAATAAACCCGGCCGCGCCGGTGACGAGATATTTTTGGTGAGCCATGAAAGTCCTCCGTGAAATGTGTGGTCCAGAGCGATCGAAGATTATTTGTGTTGAATGCGGATGAAGACCACGAGCATCGCGAATTGGTACAGAAAGGCGATGGGATACCAGACGAGACCGTTCATCCAATGACGCTCAAAGAAGAGTGACGCAAAACAGAAGTAGGCGGAAAGGACGCAACCGCAACCTGTGACAACGGAGGCCACGACCAACGCGAGTTCGGCCAAACGCGAGTACGCGAAACCTGCGGGTTCTGGTTCTCTTTGGTAGGACTCCGAAGAGTCATAGCCGCAGTGTGGGCACTCGATGGCGGTCGCTTCCATCGTTCCGTTGCACTTGGGGCAAAAGGCCATTCGTCACTCCCTATTGCATCCGACAAAGTGAGACTCGTTGAGGTCCGCCCGCTGAAACGTGAACCCCGGCGGCCCGACAAGCTGCTTCAACCGAGCGTGCTTGTACTCGACCGGATAGTACGGCACGAGGTTGTCATACCCCACCACCGTATCACCTCGAGCGAGCAACCGCTTCGTCGTATGAAACCCAATAAACCCGGCCGCGCCGGTGACGAGATATTTTTTGTTAGCCGTCGTGCCGCCTGCAATGAATCCGCATTCCATTTTGAGTCGATATCACTTCGACGGTTGACGATCTACTTTCGCTGGCTTCAGTTGATCGAGCACAGGCTGAAGATCCTTTGAGATTCCGGCTTGGCTCTCCAGTCGCTTTCCATCTTTGTAAAAGCACCACAACTGTTCGCAGTGGAAACAAAGCACAACGTCGAACGGACCGTCTGGAGTCGTTATGCGCAAAGCATGGCGAGGATCAAAACAGTCGGCTCCGCCTCGTTTCCAGTTGGCGTTGATGTCTGCCGCCAGACGGTTCGTAATCTCTTGCCGTTTACTCTCGTCTAATGGGACTCTGCTGATCACTTTCCACCAGTTGAAATACTCGGCGTCCGGTTCCTTCATTGGAGGGCCGTAATTCTCGTCGGGCACGAGAAAGATCAACTCGATTGCTTCGGCGTTGTCCAATGCCTCTGTCGCTCGCTTGCTGAGCGACTCCATTTTTGGCATCTCTTTTACCAGCCATTCCGGTAGCTGCTTCTCAGCCGGAGGCTTCGAGTTGCAGCCGAGCGTGGCTGCGATGGTCAACAAGAGGAGTCGTTTGAGACGCATGATGGCGGTCCGTAAATCAAGAATTCGGCCTTCCTAAGAAAGCTAAGCGGCTGGCCATTCCGCCAGTTCTTCGCGGTCAATCTCAATATGGTCGATCTCAAGTCCAGCAGTGCCGATATCGGCGATCGCCGAGCGGATTGCCTGATGCAACGACTCGCTTTCGCGGTCGAAGTGGATGTTTGCCAAACCGTCGCGGCTGCACAACGTCCCGTCCGAGCAGCCCGCTTCGTACAGCGCGTCCGCTTGGGCGTCGTTGAACTCGTCCATGTCTTTGATTGTGATTGTGAATTGCCAAAGCATGGTTTCATGCTTCCACGGCCAAAGCCCGGGCTTTGGTTGTTGGCTCTGGGATCGGTTGGCCATCGTCGCGAAGGGCTTCGATGTAAAGTTCGATGGCTCCCTTCATCAGCTCTTCGGTTTCCTCAACCGTGTCACCGCAAGCAACGCAGCCCGGAAGATCGGGGACGTAGGCGGAATAATTCTCGCCGGCCCATTCGTAGATCACGGTGTATTCTTTCACGATTCGTCCTCCAATTCTGCCTGCCGCAAAATGCTTTTGAGAGTTCCAGGAGCGATATCTTTGCTGGGTTTTCCTGCGACTACCACGATGCCACGTTTCACTGGATGTTTCAAGACGCGATGACTACCTCGCGTGCGATCAACGAACCAACCATCGATTGCAAGTCGGTCCAACATCTCTCGGACTTTCACTGGCATGGAAGCATCTCATCTTCGGTTGTTCTAATTATCGAGTTCGCCTTGTTAGTTTGTCTAAACCCAAATAGTCACCGTAAGCGGTTACTGAACCTCATTCACATTAATCAAAGACGCTCCTCTGACGCACCGGTCAATCGTGTCGTTCTTCTAAATCTCTTGGTATCACAAGGTCTTCTTTACTATGCCAGCCATCTTTGAGTTTTCGCTGACCGTGCAGTCGCATGAGATTGACGGCCAGGGGCACGTCAACAATGTGGAGTATTTGCGTTGGTTGCAGGACGCGGCGATCAAACATTCCTCGGCACAGGGTTGGACGACGGAGCGTTACCAAGAAGCGGGTGCGGTTTTCGTCGTGCGGTCACATTTGATTGAGTATTTGCAACCGGCGTTTGTCGGTGAGGAGATCAAGGTGGTGACTTGGGTGAGCACCTTCGGAAAGCTCACTTCATTGAGGAAATATTTGGTCGTTCGATCAAGCGATCGCACCGTCTTGGCGAAGGCTAAGACCAATTGGGCATACATCAGTTGGCCACAACGAACGCCGCGCCGCTGTCCTCCGGAATTGGTCGCGGCGTTTGAACTCGTCCCAGAAGATCAAGAGCCGACAGCGAATTCATTGTCCGTGAATCTCGGCACGGTGAATTGACTCATTGAACGTGGGGGTTAGCCTACGCATCCGAACGCTTTGACGCGTGCCGATTTTGCAGCGTATCCAATGGAAACTCGCGACCATCGCGACCCGCCTGACAGATCACAACACCCGCCCACTCCACGAGGAACAACAATGCTGAAGACCTCTGGCAACGAACGAATGGATGATGCCGACCTCCGCGCGGCTGAAGAACTCACAGCCGCTTACCACAAGATGACCAAAGAATTGGAAAGGGTCATCATCGGGCAAGGGGACGTGCTCAAACAGGTGCTCATCGCGTTGTTCTCTCGCGGACACTGTTTGCTGGAAGGTGTACCGGGACTGGCGAAAACGTTGATCGTCTCGACGATCAGCGATTTGTTGTCGCTGAATTTCCGCCGCATTCAGTTCACGCCGGACTTGATGCCTTCCGATATCACCGGCACAGAAATCCTCGAAACCGAAGAGGGGACGAGCAACCGCCGGATGAAGTTTGTGAAGGGACCGATCTTCACCAACCTGTTGCTTGGCGACGAAATTAACCGCACGCCGCCGAAGACTCAGGCTGCCTTGTTGCAGGCGATGCAGGAATACAAAGTTACGATCGCTGGCCAAGATTTCCTGCTCGAACGACCGTTCTTGGTGCTCGGCACACAGAACCCCATCGAGCAGGAAGGAACGTACCCGCTTCCGGAAGCGCAGCTCGACCGGTTCATGTTCCGCATTTTGATCGACTATCCGAAGTACGAAGACGAACTCCGCATTGCGGAGACCACGACGTCGGGCGAAGCGGTCAAGCTGCAACCGATCCTTGATCGAGCCGACATCCTGCGGATGCAGCAAGTGGTGTTGAAGGTGTTGGTCGGCAAGTCGATCTCCGCCTATGCCGTGCAATTGGTCCGAGCGACTCGGCCGAAATCCGACGAAGCGCCTGACTTCGTGAAAAAGTACATCACCTGGGGTGCCGGCACGCGTGCCTGCCAAGCGATGCTGCTGGCCGCGAAATCACATGCGCTGCTCGACGGCCGCGTCCACGTCTCCGGCGACGACATCCGGGCTGTCGCTCGGCCTGTCCTGCGACACCGCCTCGTCACCAGCTTCTCCGCCGAAAGCGACGGCATCACGACCGACCACATCGTCGAAAAGCTGTTCGATGTCATCCGCGAACCGGAGTAGGTCGCACAACTAAGTGGATAAGTCGATGACAACATCTACTCCGCAGCAAGAGTGTCATCCGTATTTTGAAGTATCCGGACCAAATTTCAGCCGTACTACGATGCGAGTGTCGGCCATCATATTTGGCTTTGGTGTCTTGGTCGTCGCGATAGGCATTCTTAACAGAAGACTTGATCCCGACATCCAGCCGCAACAAATGATTCTTCTCAAAATCTCTGATGAAGAGAGGAGTCGCCATCTTTCGCCAGAAGTTCGTGAATTTCTGGCAAAGATGGAGTCCGGCCAAGCGTCAGGACACTTGGAGGCCGAGTTTGAAACGGTGTTTCGTCAGGCGACTGAAATTGAGAACGAGGGCCGTTTTCGGACATACCGGTTCGCTGTTGGAAAGATCGACGAAGAGCACCCCGTGATTTCAGTGAGGGTGCAAAGAAGAACGGGGCGGATCGTTCACTGTGCAGTCGGCATCCCAGAGTGGTAGATCTCTCGCAATAACTTTGAGAACTTAGCATGCCCTATTTTGATCCCGAAGGCTTGGCCCGAATCGGCAATCTCGAACTCATCGCCAAGCAGGTGGTCGAGGGGTTTCTGACCGGCAAGCATCGTAGTCCGTACCACGGGTTCTCGGTCGAGTACTTGGACCATCGGTCGTACACACCGGGGGATGACCTGCGGGGGCTCGATTGGAAGGTGCTCGCGAGAAGCGACAAGCATTACATCAAGTTGTACGAGGATGAAACGAACCTCCGCGCGTACATTTTGCTGGACTGCTCAAACTCGATGACGTTCAAGAGCAACGGCCTGAGCAAGCTGCAATGGGGCAGTTATTTGGCGGCGGCGTTGTCCTACTTGTTGCTCCGTCAAAACGACGCGGTTGGGTTGCTGCTGTTTGACACCGAAGTCCGCACCTACATCCCGCCGAAGGCGCATCCGACGCAGTTCCGACGCATCCTCGACACGTTGGACAACGTCAAACCGGGGGGCGAAACCGACGTCGGGGCCGTGCTGCACGAAGCGGCCGAGCGGGTCAAACGCCGCGGTTTGGTCATCGTCATCAGCGACTTGATCGACGACGAAGCGAAGATCGCCAGCGGCTTGCAACACTTCCGGCATAACAACCACGAGGTGTTGTGCTTCCACACGATGGATGACGCCGAATTGACCTTCCCGTTCGAGCGGATCACGCGCTTTCAAGACATGGAAGGAGCCGGTCGTGTCGTCGTGAATCCAAATTCGCTGCGGAAGCGCTACCTTTCTCGCATTCAGTCTTTTACGGAACGGCTCGAACACGACTGCCACGAGCGAAAGATCAGCTACAACTTGGCCAATACCAAAGAACCATACGGCCCGTACCTCGCGGCGTATCTCGACAAGCGGCATCGCATCGGGTGATGAGATTGAGTGCCCTTACGATAGGGGTAGGAACGACCGATTGATTTCGGTCGCCCCTCCCTCCGAACCGGACGGGCGGGTTTCCCGCATCCGGCTCTCCGGTTGATGGTCTTACCTGCGAGAGGATTGAACGGCCAGTGCATGGGCGGTGGTC
>JAPLNX010000197.1 GCA_026400935.1 Planctomycetia bacterium
CCTACACCGGCAAACCGACACAATCGCAGCCCGTAGCTCGGTTCTGCCCACCGCACCGGCGCATCACCCGCACCACAAAAATCCAACAAGCCGCACTCCAAATCTAATGGCAGGTTATTTCTTGGTCGTGGCACTAGCGATCCGCAAAGTTCATGCAGGAAATCACCCCGCATTGTACGCGTTGACGCTGCGTTGCCTCGCGGAGGTCGTGTTGGCTGCTGGACGAGCCTACGAAGCCGAAACGACTTATCGGCAGGCCGCAGAAATCTACGAGCAGTCGTTCGGTCCGAATGATGCGCAACTGGCACTGACGCTCACTTATCTCGGACGATTGCACATTGAATGCGGTCAACATGGTAATGCACAGCAAGCTCTGGCGCGAGCGGCGGAGATTCAGGACTCGCGCCGTAAAGCCCGTGATCCGGCAATCGCCTTTACGTTCAATACCTTTGGCAGCTTGCACGCGGCACGAGCGATCTACGATCAAGCGGAAGATTATCATCGCCGTGCATTGGATGTGCAGCGTGCGATCTTGGGCAAAGAACATCCCGATGTTGCCACAACCCTGATCATGCTCGGCGATGCGAGCTTTGCACTTAGCAAACATGTCGATGCCGAAACGTCTTATCGGAAAGCACTGCAAATTCGTCGGCAGCAGTTCGGCGAACGACACAAGAGCGTTGCTGAGGGAATGCACCGTCTGGCGAAACTCATGGTCGCGGAAGGGGAACCGGATCGCGCGATTGAGTTGTGTGCCGCGCTGACGAAGCGTCACGCACACACGCTGGAGCAGGCTGCGGCATTGCACGCGGACACCCTCGGAACGCTGGCCGACGCGCACATGGCACTCGATCAACTCGACTTCGTAGAACAATACTCGCGTGAAGAACTTGCTTTGCGTGAACCACATCAGGACGTTCGACCGGGCGAATCGCTCGCCGCTTTTGGACGACTCACGAAACATTTCCTGCGACGAAAGCAGTGCGACGAGGCTCTGGCCAACGCACAGCCGCTCGTTGCTTTTGCCGAACGTCTGCATGGAGCCAATCACCCCAACATGATTCCGTTCGTCGAGCAGATTGCTGAAGTCTATGCCGCTCGCGGGCAGGTTGATGAAACGCACGCGGCAATCGAGCGAGCCCTCAAACTACGTGATCGCAAATACGGAACCGCCTCTGATGAGATGATGCAGGCTTTGGAACGCTTTGGAAATCTGCTCTACGAAGTGGGCATGGAAGAACTCAGTAGCGACTGCTTCACGCGAGCGTCGAATATCCGAGATCAAAACTCACACGCATTATTTGTTTGAACTTTTTGCACAATTTGATTGATCCCCGTTTTTGATGACAGCTAGTCGCACTTCCCCGTGCGGCAGAACGGTTTGAAAACCGTTCGACAGGAAACTTGATCATGAGCTTGAAACTCACCGCAGCCTCTTTCCTCAACGGTGTGAAGTCCAGTGGCCTCGTCGATGGAGAGACTCTTGAAGCCATCACACGCGAGATGCGGGCTGTCGGCAGCGACGCCAGCGATTCACGGACGATCGCATCAGAACTCATACGTCGCGAACTCATCACCAGTTGGCAGGCAGACAAGTTGTTGCAGGGCCGACACAAAGGCTTCTTTCTGGGGCGGTATCGATTGATGCGATTGCTCGGAACCGGCCAGATGAGCGCGGTCTATCTCGGTCGACATATCCTGATGGACCATCTTTGCGCCATCAAAGTGTTACCTGCAGACAAAGTCGGTGACACGTCGTACCTCGGCCGTTTTTACCGCGAAGCGAAAGCTGTCGCGGCACTCAATCACCCGAATGTCATTCGTGCCTTTGACGTTGATAAGCAAGTCGAAGCTGGAACTGAGATTCATTTTCTGGTGATGGAATATGTCGAAGGAAAACCGCTCACGAAGTTGATCGAAGAAAAAGAGGATCATCACATCGACCTGATTCTGGCCGTTGATACCGTCCGCCAAGCGGCCGAGGGATTGGCTCACGCTCACGCCGTCAACATGGTTCACCGCGACATCAAACCTGACAACCTATTGGTGAATGATCGCGGCGAAGTCAAAATTCTCGATCTTGGTCTGGCTCGTTTCTTCAAGACGACAGACGAAGAATCGCTGACGTTGAAGCACGACGAGCGAGTCATCGGTACCGCCGACTATCTCGCACCCGAACAAGCGATCGACAGCCACAGCGTTGATTCTCGAGCCGATATCTATGGACTCGGCTGCACCTTCTATTACGCGTTGACGGGGCATCCCCCCTTCACCGAAGGGACGCTGGTCCAACGCTTGATGGCTCATCAATCGCAACCGGTCCCGCCAGTGACGAACGAACGCCCTGATGTCCCAGAAACGATCACGAAGATCCTCGAACGCATGCTCGCCAAAAAGGCGGCTGACCGATACCAAACCGCGCGCGAACTCGCCGACGACTTGACCGCTTGGTTGTTGGAATTCGCGAGCGATGAATGGAAGGAGCAGCATCTTCCGTTGTACGCCGCGCTTCGCCTGCGCGACATGATGATAGGCAAAATGCCCGCCTTCGCCGGAGATATCACCGATTCCAGCGGTGAGACGTCGAACCTCAAGTCATCCGCGTCTGGTACACATCGCAAGGACAGTGCCATTGCGGCGATGGCCAATAATTTGAAGCCACAAGGTTCTTCATCGAGTGTGGCCAAAAGCGTTTCTGAATTGGATGCCGCACGTCCGAATCAAAGCACCGTGCGTCCGAAGATTTCGGCGCCGCCTGCTTCTAAGACGAATCCTGCTTCCAAGGTCAGTGAGTCGAGTCCCGGTAAGACGGCAACGAGCAAATCCAACAAGTCCAATCTTGTTGAGGAAACTGCCTCGCTCAGGGCGGCCGCCAAGATGTCCTCCGTGATTCGCAAGGACCAAGGCGGAATCATCGGCATCTTGCACCGGCATCCGGCCGTGAGCATCGTTATTGGCGTGCTGGCTACTGTTCTGGCGATCGCAGCGGGAGTCATCCTGCTGCGACCTGATCGGACCGCGTCCGCGAAAGATCGCAGCCATATATTTGCCGAGCCTTCACGCACCGCTGAGGTAAACTCGGAATCGGCCCGCTGAAAAACCTGTAGTCGGTCAGTTTGAATGATTGTTGTCTTTCGTTTCGCGAAAGAACACCCTTTCGTGGGACGCAAGGCGACCAAACTGACTCACTATCGAAAAGTCCCCTTTTCAAACGCTGACTTTGCCGAGGATCGTCTTGCTGAGTTTGTTCGTTGCTGCTGAAACTGTTATGAGAGAAATCGAGTACGGTTTAGCCGACAGACAAATCAAAGGACGAACCATGACCAATCGCCGTGAATTCCTGAAGCAGTTTGGTGCCGCCAGTCTTGTCTCATTGGGGGTGACTCCGCCGAACTTTCTCGCACGGGCAGTTGCGGCGGCAGAAGCAAAAACGGACGAGCGGATTCTTGTGCTCGTACAACTCGCTGGCGGTAACGATGGCTTGAACACGGTCATCCCGTTTGGTCGCGATGAGTATTACAAGGCTCGGCCCGGAGTTGGTATCGGCAAAGATGCCGTGTTGAAATTGAACAGCGAACTCGGTCTGCATCCGGCAATGACGGGCTTCAAGGCCCTGTTCGATGAAGGCTGCCTGAGCGTTGTCCAAGGGGTCGGCTATCCGCATCCCGATCGATCGCACTTCCGCTCAATGGATATCTGGCAGTCGGCTAAGCCAGAGAAGGATGACGTCAGCAATGGGTGGTTGGGTCGAGCACTCGATTCGACCGTTGAGCAGCACATCGGCAAGGTTCCGGGAATGGCGTTTGGGACCGAAAAACTGCCGCTGTCGCTGGTTGCCTCAAAGATCAATGTGCCGACGGTGCGCGACGTGAAGGGCTACCAATTGCAACTTGGCCCCGGCAGTGAGTCTGTTTTGAAGGCACACAAGCAAGCGTTGGAACGGATCGCTTCACGTGATGCGGCGGCTGGATCAGATCTCGACTTTTTGCGACGCACAGCTCGCACCGCGTGGTCGAGCGCCGAAAAGCTCAAACAAATCTCAGCAAATTACAAACCGGCGACCGCGTATCCTGGCAACCCATTGGGACAGAAGTTGCGAACTGTGGCAGAGATCATCAGCGGCGACATGGGGACGCGGATGTTCTTTGTGAATCTCGACGGCTTCGACACGCACTCGCAACAAGCGAACTCACACCGAGCGCTGCTGACTGAGTTGTCTTCCGCGATCACCGCGTTCGTCGGCGACCTCAAAGGACACGGCCTTGCCGATCGAGTCATGGTTACCACGTTTTCCGAATTCGGCCGCCGCGTCGCCGAAAACGGCAGCCTCGGCACCGACCACGGAGCCGCCTCGCAGATGTTCGTCATCTCGCCCAAATGCAAAGCCGGCATCATCGGCGCTCACCCCAGCCTGACCGACCTCGACGACGGCGACCTCAAGTTCCACACCGACTTCCGCTCGGTGTATGCCACACTACTCGAACGCTGGCTCGGTATCGCGAGCGAACCTGTGTTGGGCGGTGCGTTTCGCCCTGTTGAGTTTGTGTGATCCGCGATTGTCGTGACCTATCGAAGCCGTTTGCGTGATGCTCGAACCGCTTACGAAAACCCAACAGGCCGGAGGCGAGGTCGCGAAGAGGAAGAAGAGAAACCGCTCCAGCGTAGATTCGCCTAGTAGGTCTGAATGAGTTCGACGCCAACTCAATCACTGTTCAGCGAGTCGCGAACTGTTGCTCGATGAGGTCGGCATCCAGATGTCGAATTTGAGTCGCGTGTGATGTTAGGGCGTCATGCGTTGTGAGCCGTGAGCGATAGCCTTCGGGATGTGTTTTGAACCAGCGCCAAGCGGTTTCCACGATGTCGTCGAGCTTTGTGAATCGCGGAGCCCAGCCAAGTTCTGTTCGGATTCGTTGGGAGTCCGCGAACAGCTCCGACGGATCGCCTTCGCGTCGCGGGCCAATGAGCACGGGAATGGCTTTCTGAGTCACACGACTGACTGAGGCGATGACCTCATTCACCGAATAGCCATGTCCCAGGCCAACGTTGAAGAATTGTGCTTCACCCGATCGCACGCCATCCAGCGCCAAACGATGTGCCGAGCAAATGTCATCGACGTGAATGTAATCTCGAATGCAGGTTCCATCGGGAGTCGCGAAGTCGTCGCCGTTCACCGTGAAGGAGTTACGTCGCCCCAATGCGGTTTCCATTAAGATTGGGATGATTCGCAAATGCGGATCATGGTCTTCACCTAACTCCCCGTCCGCCGAGCAACCGGCCACGTTGAAATACCGCAGCGTGATGCACCCAAAAGAAGGATCTGCAGCCACGAGGTCTCGCAGCATTTTTTCGACCAGCAACTTCGACTGCCCATACGGATTACAGGGCCGTTGCGGTGACTGTTCATGCAAAGGGAGGCGTTCAGGAATTCCGTAGGTCGAACAGGTCGAACTGAAGACGAATCGCTTCACTCCGGCGACTTCCATGGCTTCCAAGAGATGAATCGTCCCTGCAGTGTTATTCTGCAAGTATCGGCGTGGATGTCGAACCGATTCGCAAACATAACTCAACGCTGCGAAGTGCATCACCGCTTCGACTTCATGCTCGCGCATCACAGCGGCCATCTGCTTCGTGTCAGACAAATCCAACTGATAGAATGCCGAATCACGATGGATTGCATTCCGATGTCCGCGCGAGAGGTTGTCGATCACGACCACGTCTTGACCATCTTGGATTAACTGCCGCACGCAGTGCGAGCCGATGTATCCCGCTCCGCCAGTAACCAAAATTCGCATTTCTTCCAACTCTCACGTTTGATTGCAGACAGGAATCTGCGATAGCGTTTTGGCTTGGCTCCGTCCGACCCGATCAATCAAGTCTGCCTCCAAGCGATCAACACAAGTTTCGATATCAAAATTCAAAGACGACTCGCGAGCTCGCCGACCTAACTCTCGACGTTTTGGCTCGTCAGTCAACAGACAAATCAGTTTTTCCGCCATGTCGCGGGGATCATGAGCGCGACTCAAGTAACCGTTGATCCCATCTTCGATCTGTTCGCTGTTCCCTCCCGCCGCTGCCGCAACTACGGGAGTTCCCGACGCCAGTGCCTCCAGATTCGTTGTACAATAGTTCTCGGTCACGGAGGGATTCGCGAACACGGCCGCTCTAGCAAATAGCCCTCTCAAGCTATCGCCGTGTGCTTCTCCCCAAACGCGAATTCGTTGGCCAAGACGCTGCGCTTCTAAGGCCACCTGGCTGCTCATCGGACCGCTGCCGACCAAAACCAACTGAGCATCAGGAATTGCTTTTTCGACCTCTCGAAAGGCCTTCAGCAAGACTGAGACATTCTTTTCCGGAGCAATCCTGCCGACAAACAATACCACACGCGATGTGTCGTCTCGCATCGGATCATACTGAATGTTGTCGGGATGAAACTTCTGGCAATCGACACCGTGATAAACCAGTGGCTCGCAATTCGCTTGGCCATAATCACGGAGCTTGGACAGCAAGTAACGGGAGGTGAAGTAGGTGCAATCATAGGCTTTCGAGAAACGCCGATTGACATAACGGGTCAACGGGTTGCCGAGCGCGACCAATGTTCGACCGAAATACTTTTCGGCGTAGCCCAGCCAGTCGGTCTCGTACATTCCGACTGTGGGGACTCCCGTTTGTTGGGCATACTTGAAGCCCACAGGCCGTCCATATCCGCGCAAAAGAAGAGAGCTAAATCCACGCATTCCCGCAGGATCGACGACCACTTGAATGTCCGGCTGAAAGTCGGCAACCATCGCCGCGTCATCCCACTCGGTGTAATGTCGCGGTTCCGGATGTTCCTTATTCAGCAAATGTGGACGCGTCGGATATGCTCGCTTGATGAGATTGGGGAATTCGGAATCGTCGTATCCAACCATGCTGCGGTTACGCACTTGCTCAGGATATTGTTCGTCGATCTTAGGATGGAGCAGCAAGACTTGATGGCCACGCTTCAGCAGACGAATCAGTCGCTGGTGTAATCCGGTTGCTATTCCCGTGAGAGCAGGTGCGTAAGAAAACGTGAAGATCGCAATTCGCAGTTGGCGATTTACGCTACCAGAGGTCGGCATGAAGCACTTCGTCGCATTTTAAAACCCGAAAAGTGGCCGACCCTAGCCAAAGGTTTCCATATCGTGGGCCGCCAGTGTGCGGCGATAACTCGGAAGAGTCAAGTTTTGGCTGGATCGCGAGAAGGGTTGCGTCTTGAGGCGACTCGCTAACACTGCGCAGCCCACTCAACTGGAAAAGTCCCGACTTTCACGAATGATTTCGTTTATTACGTCAGCCGCCACTGGCGGCGGCAGAGCCATTCACTGGAGAGCACGGCTGCGAACAGTGCCAGTAGTTCCCAGCGCGGCCACAGAGGAATGACAGTTGCGGCGGCGAGCGGTATGGGTTGGCCTAGCGGCAATTCATCGGGGAGTTGATCGGACTCATGCAGGTCAAAGTAGCGACCGTGAGTCGCGCGAGCGGCGGCGGTGAGGTCCGCTTTTTCCAAACGGCGTCGCAAGAGTTCACGCTGCGGAACTTCGATTTGAAAGTCGAGTGATGGTGGCGAACCGGGAAACGATGGCTCAACGAGCAGCGCGTGGTATCGCCCGTCGCGTAATCCTCGCGACTCGCCGGCAAAGGCGTTTTGCGAATTCGTGACGAGAGTCAATTCGACTGAGCGGCGCGGCTCATCACTCCGTTCAAGTATCACGACCGCCCTGCCGCTCCTAGGAATTTGTCGCTCGTCCAGAAATTGCAAACGAAATCGCACAGGTTCGCCACGTTGATAAAGCTGCCGGTCGGAAGTGAATTCGACGCCGCGTGCGCCGGTCAAATTTTGAGTGCGGCTGAGGTATCGCAACGCCTGCACCCAATAGCGCGAGTAAAGCCGTTCGCCTCCACGAAACCGCCAGCGCCAAAGCTCATCGGTCGCGTGAAACAAAATCTTTCCGGCACCGAATCGCTGCAAGGTGATGACCGGCAGCGGCTGCTTTTCACCGCGAAGCTGCGAATGCTCAATCAAGACGGTTGCCCCCGGCTTCATTCGCGGAGTTTCGCACAACCAATACAGTCCCGGCAGCGAATGCCAGATATCGCGCGACGTGCCATCGATTTGAAGATGCCGAAACAACGGCGTGCTCTGCTGACCGGCTGCCGTCCACTGCGGTCGAAACGGCTCGCTGATGATCGCGTCTGGCGGCGGAACTTTCACAGTGTCGAGTTCCATCGGCAGTAAAGTTTCGATCGGCGATCCGCGAAACTCCTTCGGCATGTGGTTCGGCCCGGCGATTATCAGTACGCCACCACCTTCTCGAACAAACTCGCGAACGTTTTCCAAAACGCCAGGAGTCAACGCACCAGGATTGAGGTCACCAAGCAGCAGCACGTCGTAAGCGGACAGCGCCTCACGTGTCAGCGGGAAGCGACCTTGTAGCGGTTTCGCGGTCTCATCTTGCAACGCGAATTCGAGGTCCGCTTCTTGAAGTAACGTGTGTAGCTCAATCGTCGGCTCGCGTTCGAGCGTGTTCTTCAGCTCGCGGAATTCCCAGCGTGGAAGACCATCAGCTAACAGGATCTTCAACTTCCCTTCGCGAACTTGCACCGTTTGCGACAGCCGATTGTTGTCTCGATCAACGTCGCCCGTTGGTGGAGTCACGACCACTACAAATTCGCGGTCGCCCGGTTGAGTCGGCGTGTAAAGCAGATCGATGCTGACTGTTTGCCCGTCAATCGGCAACACGATTGATCGTTTCGCATGTGTTTGCTCTGAACCCCTTTCGCGTAGTTCGATCACCGCTGACTGACCTTTGAAGCCAAACGCTTTGATCTTGGCGGTGAAAACGATCGGATCGTTTACGAACGCGACATCGTCCGCGATGAGTTCCGCCAACTGCACATCACGCGTTGGTTCTTCGTTGCCTAGCCCAATCACGAAGAGCGGCACAAGTTGATCTCTCGCCAGAGGGACGATCGTACTGAGCTTGTCCTCCTCACCGCTGCTGGCGATACCGTCTGTAAGCACAACGATTGCTGTCGGGGGTGTTCCTCGCGTCTGATTCAAAATCTGTCGCACCGCTTCCGCAGGCCGAGTGATCTCACCGGCTGGCTTGAGACTCTGCAACTCGGCCAGCAAACTTTGAACGTGCTCGTCTTGTAGCAGCGGAATTCCGACCGATGTTGCTTGATCTGAAAACCGGAAAACTCGGACTTTGTGTCGCGCTCGCAACCGCTGCAACCAACGACCGTCTTCTTTGGATAGAATTCGCCGCACGAGTTCAAACCGTTCCGAGTCCGATGTCGTCGTTGAACCAAACAGACTTGCAACAAAGGTTTGAGTGGCCTCGTCCCGATAGGCGTCCCGCAAGCCCATACTGGCCGAGTCGTCAATTAGAACGACAACTTCGGACAACCCGGCTCGCTCAATCGAAATGCTCAATTGAGTCAGCAACAACAAGACAAATCCGAGCGAGAAACATCGGAGACAAATCAGTGTGGCTTGCTTCGCCCGTGATATTAATTTTGCATCGCGGCGATAAACCTCGAACACAAAAACTGCCAGCCCCACAAACAACAACCACGTCAGCGATGTGGGCCAGTGACTTGGCCAAGGAGAACGGCCCGTCAAATTCCAGTTCAAGACCTGACCGGGTTCACGAGCCGGCAAGCCGAGGTACCATTCCAATGTTCGTTGCAAAAAGTCTCTCACAGTGCGCGAGATGGTAACTGGATGAGCGAAGAGTTTCCGCTAGGATGGTCGCTGCGGTTGATATCCGTAGCCCGGTTTTCCAAACCGGGCGAACAAGACAACCCGGTTTGAAGCACCGGACTACAGGTGATGGACAGCGAACCCATGCAGCGATTCTTCAAGAACTACGCGGAACGGCATCTCCATCCCGGCAACCAGTTCTTTCATTTGCTGGGTCTGCCTATCACGTTTGTGCTGCCGATCCATTTTCTCGTCTGGCACGACAAGTATCCGCCGTCTTGGGCATTGATCTCGTTTGTCATCGGCTACTTATTGCAGTTCATCGGCCATGCGATCGAAGGAAACGACGCTGGCGAGTTGATCCTTGTGAAGCGACTCATCAAGCGACCTTATACTGAGTTCGGCCCCCGGCATCCCTCGCGATCCAGTGATCATCCAAAGTAAGCCTGATTGGTAGAGTCATGTTGCCGATTCGCAACATGCCGGAGCAATCGAAAGAATCCTCAGCTCAGTGCGAGCCGAAACAATGCCGCACTTTGAGCACGCCCTATTCAGCGGCTTTTTCCGGAATGCCCGAAATCGTGTCGTAGCCTTCTGAGGCCGACTTTTCTGGGCCATTTGACTGAGGGATTTTCACCACAAAGGTGCGAAGAACGCCAAGGAACGCCAGAGTTCAAGCCTCTCGAGAGATTGGTTAGTACTTTGTCAGATTACGATTTTCAGGTTCGCCGGATCAGCCGGAACGCACTCGCGTCCGGTTCAAAACGAGGCAAGCGATCTGCAGCTGATCGGACGAACCCGAAAACTGGTTTCCTCTTTGCCTTCGTGTTCTTTGTGCCTTTGCGGTGAATGTTCCTCAACAAACGAGTCACTTTGTCCTCTCACGCCCTACACGATTTATTTCTGTCATGAACTACAACTCTTGGACATTCTGGCTGCTGTTTATCGCGGTCATCATTCCGTACTGGCGGTTGAGTCATAAGCGGCAGAATCATCTGCTGCTCGGTGCGAGCTATTTGTTTTATGGATTCTGGGATTACCGCTTTTTGTTTCTCGTGCTGATCTCGACCTACATCGACTTCATTGGCGGATTGGGAGTTGCTGGTGTGCAACTGAGCCGGCAGCGGCTAACTCGGTTGTCGCTATTCGTGATCGCCAGTTGCGGACTGCTGTGTACCGGCATTCGATATCCCGAACTGTGGTCTGCTTTGCGAACGAGCGAGAGTGCCGGGATCATCGCTGCGTTGCCGCAGTCGTTGAGCGATTACTACGTCCTTATTGGCACGGCTGTGCTGACACTGACCTACCAAGCGACGTTGCCGTGGTTGTACTCCAGGCCCGAAGCGTTGCGACGAAAGTTGTTCGTCTGGATCAGCATGGTGGCGAACCTCGCGATTCTGGGGTTCTTCAAGTACTGCGATTTCTTCATCGACAGCTTACGCGGAGTCTTAGAAACGGTTGGCTTGGGTCACTGGGGTAGCAGTGCGTTGGGCATTTTGTTGCCAGCGGGGATTTCGTTCTACACATTTCAAGCGATGAGCTACACGATCGACATTTACCGTCGCGAAGCAAAGCCAACTGACGACTTCTGCGACTTCGCATTATTTGTATGCTTCTTCCCTCACTTGGTGGCTGGGCCGATTATGCGGGCTCACACGTTGTTGCCACAGGTGGTTGAACCGCGGCGGATGAAGCCGAGCGATTTTGAAGAGGGGCTATATCTAGTCGTGATGGGACTCGTGAAGAAAATTGTCATTGCCGACAACATGGCTCCTTTGGCAGACAACGTTTTCTTTCGCTTTGCGAACGGGACTGGTGGAGCACTGACCGCAGCGGAGGTGCTGATCGGCATCTATGCGTTTGCGTTCGAGATTTACGGTGACTTCTCTGGTTATTCGAGCGTCGCTCGCGGCATCTCGAAGTGGCTGGGGTTCGATCTGGCGATCAACTTTCGTTTGCCCTACTTGGCAGTTAGTCCGAGCGACTTCTGGAAACGTTGGCACATTAGTCTGTCGAGCTGGCTCCGCGATTACCTCTACATCCCGCTGGGTGGCAATAAGGGCGGCCCTTGGATGATGTATCGCAACTTGATGATCACAATGTTGCTCGGCGGCTTGTGGCACGGAGCGAGTTGGACGTTCGTCGCTTGGGGTTTGTATCACGGTCTGATCTTGTGCTTGTTCCGGCTGTTCAACATCACTGATCCGAAACCAGTCGGCGGTGCGAGAGCGAAGCTGTATTGGTTGTTCCGAGTCGGCGCGATGTTTCAGCTCACGTGCATCGGCTGGTTGTTGTTTCGAGCGGATAGTTTCGGCAGCGTCATTGCGATCGCACGAGCGTTGTGTGGCAGTTATCAGCTGACTCCGACAGCAATCGCCTCTTTGGCAACGATGAGCTTTTACTGCGGCTTGCTGTACTTGTTGGAATGGTTACTTGACGGCGAACAACGCCTCGATCGGCTGATCTCCGCATCGTGGATGTGGCGCGGAATGACGTATGCCTATATGGCTTTCATGCTCCTCGTGTTCCATGCAGCGACCGCTTACGAGTTCATTTATTTTCAGTTTTGAGCATTGGTTTGATGTGCAAGTTCGTAAGACAGGCACTTTTGCCCGTCATTTTCAAAATTCGACGGGCAGGAGTGCCCGTCCTACATCGTGAAGATCATTATGAGTTCTGCCGCATTATTTACTCCGTCGTCAGCGCAAACTTCGGCGGCAACCGTATTGCCAGCGGAGCGGTCGTTGGAACAAGTCGTAACGCGACGTCGCACAACGTTGTGGCGAGTTTCGTTCGTCGTGCTCGCGTTCTTTCTCGGTGCGGAAGTTCTCACGCGGACGGTTCTGTTTCGAATTTCAAAAGACATTTCGAAGTTTCAAACTTTTACGCAGCGAGCCGAGGCGCTGGCCGCTCAACCGGGAACGAGTATCGCGTTCGTCGGAAATTCGCTGACCGAGCGCGGGATCGACTCACAGCTGTTTGCGGAGACGTTGATTGATGCGGGGGCTGGGCCAGTATCGGCTGATGTCTTCTCGGCCGATGCGTCGAAGATCAACGTTTGGCATTACTTGTTGACTCGCTATTTTTGGAAACCAGGACATAATCCGGACGTCTTTGTGGTTTCGTTTTATGAGAACAACTTGGCCGACAAGAACCCGCTGGAGATCGGCCGATTCGCTCAATTCTTCGTCGATCGTGACGATTGGTCAGAAGTCTTTAAACACGATTTGACGAGCAGCAGCGAACGCTTTGAATTCTTACTATCGTCAGTTTGGGCCACATATGCCGCTCGTGAGCGAACCAAAGAACGCGGGCTGAGTCTGCTGATTCCACACTATCAAGAGTTGACAGTTCAGGCGAACGACGTGTTGCGTCAGCAAGCGGCGAAGTCAAAGATCGGAACTGACAAAGCAGTCTCTCATGAATTGCTCAAACGCTTCATTGCTCGTGCTCGTGAGCATCACTCGAAAATTCTGTTCGTGGCCTTTCCGACGATCATTCCTGAACGCGAAAGGCCTTATCAGCCGTATGAACTCGATCCCGAAATGCTGAGTGTGATTCGCGATGGTGGGATGGAGTTCGCTGATCTGCGACAGGTGCCAGAACTGACGCCTGAGATGTATGCCGACGACATTCATCTCAATGAAAAAGGGCGACCGGTTTACAGCCGATATCTCGCGATAGCGTTGCGATCGTTCATTGAAAAACTTTCAATCGATAAGTGAAGGGTATCTCCGCAGAGCCGAATCTGAGACAAACCGCACTGAATATTCTGTGTTGCTCGTCCTCAATCAAGCACCCCCACTGAGCTTGGCTCAGTGGATTCGGGCTTCTGCACTACGCAACGATTCAATCGAAATCGTGTCGTAGTACAAAAGCCCGTTGACCACCGAGACAAGCTCGGCGGGGTCTGTAAACATCGTTTGCTTGAGGCTGGTTGTTTGTCTGGAAGGCGTTTGGCTCTATGTCGTCTCATTTTTTGTTTGCGATTTGTCAGATTGGTGCCGAAGCGGCACTCAAGAATGAAGTGCTCTGGAAGCAAACCGACTTTCGGTTCGCTTACTCACGACCTGGCTTTGTGACATTCCGAATTCCTGACGATGTCGTGCGCGATCGCAAGTTTGAACTACGCGGGACATTCGTTCGGACTTGGGGCTTTTCGCTGGGTAAAGTGACCGGAACCGACGGACATCAATTGGCTCGCGATTTTTGGAAGCCACTCTCAGAACGCTATCCGACGAACGTGCTACCGCAGTTCAAACACTTGCATGTGTGGCAGCGAGATCGCGAGCTCCCAGGCGATTTCGGCTTTGAACCCGACGTGACTCCGTTGGCAGATGCCGTCGGCGAACTCATTCTGGAACATAAGCCGGATGTCGGCACAGATTGGCCTTTGCCGCTCAATGAAGATGCACAAGAAGACGATCGCATTTTGGATTGTGTGCTGGTCGAACCCAACGAATGGTGGTTCGGTTGGCATCGCGCGAGCAGCATGGAAACTCGCTGGCCCGGTGGTGTGCCGGAGATCGCATCGCCGGAGGACATGATCTCGCGAACGTATCTGAAGATGGCCGAGTCATTGTTGTGGTCCGAGTTACCGATCCAACCCGGCGAGCGTTTCGTCGAGATTGGCAGCGCTCCTGGCGGTTCGTGCCAAATGTTGTTGGAGCGAGGTTGCTTGGTAACGGGAATCGACCCAGCGGAAATGGACCCGCTCGTTATGGCACACCGCAATTTCACGCATCTCCGGGCGAAAGCGAAAGAGGTCAAACGCAGTCTGTTTCAAAAAGTTCGCTGGCTCGCCGCTGATGCCAACGTAGCGCCGAAATATACGCTCGATACCGTCGAGGCGATCGTGACTCATCCAGAAGTCCGCATTGAGGGACTGCTGCTGACGCTCAAAATGACCGCCCCTGAATTGGTCTCTGACATCCCACTATTCAACAAGCGGATCAGGTCTTGGGGCTATCGCCAAGTCCGTGCGCGACAGTTGGCCTTCAATCGCCAAGAAGTTTGCGTCGTCGCCACCGACTTAAAGCCGCTTGTCGTCAGCGATACAACGCACGACATCGAATGACCGCATGTGGCACAGTAACGCCGCCATCGCTTGGCCACGACGATCAACGCTGAAATGGTCATCATCAGAACCTTAAACGTCGGCTCACACCAATTCGGCAATCGGAGCTCCGTCGGGCAGGAGCGGAATCGGTCGGCCGGCGTTGGTCACGGTGTGGCGCGTCAGATCAATTTGTAAATGGCGATACATTGTCGCGAGCACATCCGTCGGCGAGACCGGTCGGCTAGCGGGGACTTCGCCATTGGCGTTCGAGGTGCCAATCACTTGGCCAACTCTCAAGCCGCCACCAGCCAGCAAGATGCTCATGAGCGAACCCCAATGATCGCGACCCCCGGTTACATTCACTCGCGGAGTACGACCGAATTCTCCCCAAACGACCAATAGCACCTTGCGATCGAGGCCTCGTTCGTAGAGATCCGTAATCAATGCTGAAAGCATTTGATCCAATGGCGGTCCGGAAATGTCCATGCCGCGTGTCGGCCCATCAGAGCCATTGCTGGGACGGTCGTCGTTGACGATGTTGCGGTGCCAGTCCCAACAGAGTGAATCCGGAGCAGTGTTGAGTGTGACGAACGTGACTCCAGCCTCCACCAACCGCCGGGCCAACAAGCCCATTTGCCCCCAGCGATGTCGGCCAAAGCGGTCACGTGTGGCTGACGATTCCTCGTTGAGATCAAACGCTCGACGGGCTGCTCCGCTGGTCAACATGTCGAACGCTGATTGTGTGAAGCTATCAATCCCATCCATCGCGCGAGTCGCATCGGCACAACGCGAGAAACGATCCAGACCTCGCAACAACGACCGCCGATCCGCTACGCGCGACAACGTGAAGTCGTCCGCAAGTTTCAAACTGGAAGCTGCACGCAACACCTTGTCAGGTTGAAAGCTCTTCTGAAATGAGTCTTGCATGATCGTGAACGGAGCATGTTGCGATCCGAGATGAGCGGCTCCCATGACGGTCGCAATCTCCGGGTTGCGAGTCTGCTCTTCGGTGAGCAGCACATACGCGGGGACACCAAGATTCACTGCTCCGCGAAACTTCGAGGTGATCGCGCCAGATGACGGATGCGTGCTGCGATTAGTCTCGCTTGGATAACCAGTGGAGCACCAATGGGCTCCGCTTAAATGGTCGTTCGAGGCGTGTCTGACCGTGCGAATGATGGCCGCTCGATCGAGAACCGTCGCCGTGAGCGGCAACTTTTCACAAAAGATGATGCCCGGCAACTTGGTCTGAATGGCCGAGTAAGGCCCGCGAATTTCCACCGGCGCGTTCGGCTTCGGATCAAAAGTTTCAAATTGACTCGGTCCTCCTCCCAACCAAATTTGAATCACTGCTGTATCCGCAGACGATCGCCCCTGTGTCTCGGCGACTGCTTGTTGTCGCAGAATGTCTGCCAAAGAAAGCCCCGCTCCGCCAGCAAGCAAACTGGCTTGTAGGATATTTCTACGAGTTCTTAACGTGTGGCAACTCATCGTTGACTTTCAATCTGCAAGTCGAGGCCTCAATAGCGATTTGAAATGGAGGTCATGGGCAACACTTCTCATCATTTTGGAAACTGAAATTTGTTTCCAATGACCAACGCTACAATACATCGGCGGCCATTGATGCACCAATGCAGATTTGATTGTGTCGTCAGCCGTGGTCGTGCCTTAGTTGGTCATGGCACGACTGGTCAGTTCTCTTGGGAAGCCTTGACCGATAGCCTTGCGACATTGTTTGTTGGTCTGCCACCTACTCGTTCCTACCTGACCCAACCTCATGGCTGCGACTGAAGACTATCTCAAACCCGAAGTAATCCGCACGGTGGCTCGGCTTGATCTGCGAGCAAAATTTATCGTGGAAGGATTTTTGTCGGGCTTACACAAGTCGCCATTTCAAGGATTTTCGGTCGAGTTCTCCGAGCATCGTCGATATTCGCAAGGGGACGATCCGAAGGACATCGACTGGTTGGTCTACGCGAAGACAGACCGGTACTACGTCAAGAAGTATGAGGCCGAGACAAACATCACCGGCTACTTACTGATGGACCTCTCCGCCAGCATGGCCTACACGTATCGGCAAGAATTGACGAAGCTCGATTACTCAATCTGTCTGGCCGCCGCGCTGGCCTATTTAATGATTCATCAGCAAGATCCGGTCGGCCTTGTAACATTCGATGAAAAGCTGCGTCACAGTTTGCCCGCCCACAGCAAGCGAACTCAGTTGGGCAACATTCTGGCACTTCTCGCACAATCGAAACCGGGTGGACCGACTGAGATCGCGATCAATCTCCGCCGCATCGCGGCGATGATTCGACAACGCAGCTTGATGATGATCTTCTCTGATTTGCTCGTTGATCCCGAAGCTGTTATCACGAGCCTGCAACTGCTTCGGCACGGCGGACACGACGTCATCTTGTTTCATGTGCTCGATGAGGCTGAAGCAACTTTTCCATTCAACGGTATGGTTGATTTGACCGATCCGGAGACAGGCTCAAACCAACTCATCGACGCCGATGGCACGCGGGCCGACTATCTCGAAGCGGTCAATGAATTATGTGGTCGCTACCGTAAAGAATGTCTTGCGATGGGAGCTGACTACGTCCAACTCGATACATCCATGCCCTTCGGCAAGGCGTTGCTCGAATATCTGGCTCAACGGAAGGCACGATTTTGATCAGCCAGCGAAACCTGACCTTCGATTGATTCGCAGACTTCCAACGGTCGGATTATTTCACGCAAGAATTTCTGTCACCACATTTCCACCAACGTCCGTCAGGCGGAAGTCGCGACCGTTGTAGCGGTACGTCAGCTTGACGTGGTTGAGGCCCAGCAGGTGCAAGATCGTCGCATGGAGATCGTTGACATGGACTTTGTTGACCGCCGCTTTGAAACCGACCTCGTCGGTTTCGCCATAGCTGATCCCGCCCTTCACTCCGCCCCCGGCGAACCAGAACGTGAAGGCGTGCGGGTTGTGGTCACGGCCTGTGCCCCCTTTTTGCACGATCGGTAGGCGGCCGAACTCGCCACCCCAAATGACGAGCGTATCGTTCAGCAAACCGCGCTGAGCCAAATCTTCCAACAACGCGGCGACCGGTTGATCGGTCTCTTGTGCAAAGCCTGCGTGGTTTTCTTTGATGTTGGCGTGACCGTCCCAGCTCCGTTCGTTCTCCATGCCGCCGGAGTAAATCTGCACAAAGCGAACTCCGCGTTCGACCATGCGGCGAGCGATCAAGCATTGCTTGGCGAAGTGCTCGCACTTTTTGACGTCCAGGCCATACAACTTTTGAATGTGATCCGGCTCTTTTTCGATCGCTAGCGCATCGGGCGCGGCAGACTGCATGCGGTAAGCGAGCTCAAAACTCTCGATCCGTGCGGCAAGCTCCAACTCTTCCGGTTTCTTTTGCAGTGCCTGACGGTTCAGCCTCGCAAGCAAATCCAATTGAGATCGCTGTTGCACGTTGGTCATCTCGACAGGGCGATTGAGGTTGTCGATCGGATCCCCTTGCGGTTTGAGCCATGTTCCTTGGAATACGCTCGGTAGAAAACCAGCTCCCCAGTTTTGTGAATAACCTTTCGGCAGACCACGTCCGAGTGGATCGCTCATTACAACGAACGCCGGAAGGTCTTGGCTTTCGGTGCCGAGCCCATAAGTCACCCAACTCCCGACGCAAGGGTTACCCATACGCGGGACTCCCGAGTTCATCGTAAAGAGGGCCGGGCTGTGATTATTCGAGTCGGTATGACACGAATGAATGAACGCCATCTTGTCGACGTGTTTGGATAAGTTCGGAAAAATTTCGCTGACCCACGTCCCGCTCTGGCCATGCTGAGCCCACTGAAACGGCGACTTCATCAATGGCCCCACCGCACCTGTGAAGAATCCTGTGTTCTTGTCGAAGCCTTCCAGTTCAACGCCGTCTTTCTTCGCAAGTTGCGGTCGGTAATTCCAGGTATCAACTTGGCTCGGTCCGCCGTTCATGAAGAGCCAAATCACCGACTTTGCCCGCGCTGGAAAATGCGGCTGCTCCGGAGCAAGCGGGTTCAGTCGTCGATCATTCGCCCCCGCCGCATACGCCTCCGGAGCGAGCAGTCCTTGTTGAGCCAACAACGTCGCCAGGCCAATCATTCCCGCTCCGCCACCACAACGAGACAACAACGCTCGGCGATCAAAAGTTTGTTGGGGCAAGTGCATCATGAGTTGGGTTCTCCAAATGATTTTCAAACGATCGCTCATGAATTCACAGCAAATGCATGGCAAGGTATCGGCAAATTGTTTTGGGCAGTGTAATCATTGAACTCGCAGTGTCTTGTCCGCCCACACAATAGGCCATCAAGAAATGAAGCGATCGCCAAAGGAGCTAGCAACGACTTCCATGTCGGGGATTAAGCAGGGATGTTTGAATTGCTCGACGCTGCCGCCGAAACGAGACTGGCGTTGCACGGCAAAGTGTTTCCAAGTTCCCGCCTGCAAACGGGCAATGCGAATTGAACCGAGTCGGCCAGTCTCTCGTTTTTCGTCGTATTCGCAGTTCAGCCCGCGCAGCTCTTGGTCGGTCAAGGCTGCCAAACGCTCGGTGAGTTCGTTGATAGGGAGATCCTGGTTCTCAATCAAGAGTTGGTAATGCGGTGGCTCTCCCCAAACGGGAGCGAGAGTGAAACTCGAAACGCGATGCCCCAGCTTTTCCAACGCGAACTGCACGGCATTGACGACCTGAGATTCAGAAATCTTCTCGCCAGTCAGGTTAGAGATGTGCGCTCCTTTATGGAGGAATTGCAACAACGGGGTTGTTCCTACAAAGCCCGTGCAACGCACGACGTCGCTGATGTTGTAGCGATACAGGCCCGATGAAGTTGTCAGCAGGATGAAGTAGTCGTGATCCCGCAGTAGCTCATCAGCTTCCAGAACCGTTGGGTTTGGGCGGTCGTACTCCGCGACAGGAATAAACTCAAAGTAGTGCGACGTGATATCAAGGATGCCGTCCGAGGATCCGTCTTGAAAGGGGATCGTCATGCGGCCTTCGCTCGCAGAAAGTCCGTGATCTCGGAGAGCGATTTGCTCGCCAAAATGCTGACGTAACGACGGCAAATAGGCGGAGCAACTTCCTCCCGTCCAAACCCCGAGTTGCTCTAAGCTTGGCCACGCATCGCACAACCGCAAACAGCCGACATTGTTGGCGCGGGCTTCCAGGTATTTGGCTCGATCAGGCCGCCGACGTGTGATTCGATTAGCCAGCGCCTGTCGTATTTCACCAGACACAAGAAATTTGTCGGACAACGTACCGTCTGCGATGTCACGAATAAGCGATGCCTTTTCCGCATCGGCGAGTATTGCGAGTTGCACGAGCGTGCTAGGGTTCGCTGTCGTGATCATCCCGACGTTGTCGTCTGCTAATCCGAGACGCAGGATCGTGTAGTACTTGGCCTGTGCATTCTCGATCTTTGAAACAGCATACGGGATCGTATACATGAATCGCACGATGAATCGCTGTGAGGCGACCGCTAGCCCGCTGATGTTGCCACATGGTATCCCGGAGACAGTACGACAACGGTTGTAGTCGCTTGTGATTTGCAGAATGTTTTTTGAATTGAGCCCCGGGCGGGCGTCGTAAGATTGGATCCCCCAAATCTGCCAGCCGCGCCGATAATCATTCAAAAACTGTTGGGTAATCGGGATGAACTTCGCTTCGGATGTCGTTCCGCTGCTGAGCGCAAACATCAAGAGTTTGTTTTGCGGACCGAGTAACGCCGCAGTATCACCGACCTTCAGTTGCTCGATGTAGGGACGAAATACCTCAAAATTCGAGATCGGTAAACGAGAACGAAATTCCGCTGAGGTAAGAGCGGCGTTCAAGCCGCGTTCTTGGCTAAAGCGGCTAGCCTGATTGAGTGCTAGCAAACGTCGCAGAACGGCGTGCTGAGTAGCACGACAATTGTCCGCAACTTCCAATAAACGCCGAGATTCACGGCGAACTCGAGAGCGAAACAAGGCACCCGCAAACGATCGCAACTGGTCTTTTAACCGGGACCGCCGATGAGAATTCACGATTCACTCACTCGCCGCAGGCATCATGCGACTGACGAGAAACCAGAAACGAAAGAAGAATCAAAAGACATCGGGCAGCATGCTGCCCGATCCACCAACCCTACGACAACAAACGATCGGCGTGCGCCAAGAACGCAACGCTTTAAATGGAAATGCCCGCGCCGAAGCACGGGCATTTTATCAAATAAGCAAAAACTACTTCTTGGCCCCCGCCTTAGCAGCAGGAGCAGCAGCGCCCTTCGCGGCGGGAGTGCCCTTCGCGGCGGGAGCGCCCTTCGCAGCCTTACCGCCCTTACCGGCGACTTCTTCTTCCTTCTTCTCTTTCTTCTTTTTCTTACCAACAGTCGCCCGGAAGACGCGCTGCTTCGGCAGGCCAGTCGGACTTTGTCCTTCGACCCACTTCTCGTCCGCAATCAACAGATTTATCCGCTCTTCGCGGGAATAAACGCTCCGTTGGCGAACCAATCGGCTCTTTCGCCGGAGACTCTTGTGCAACGCCACGTCACAACTCCTTGAGGCTTTCCGCAATTCGGTCTAGCTGGTTTGTTACTAAATCACAGCCAAACATATAAACTGTCGAGCCATGAGAGGGGGTGGATTCTAGGTAGCACCCACAAGCATTGCAACCAGATCGCTGAGCTTGGTTGCTGAGCCAAAACCAGCGAGTTTTTTGCTCATTTTTGTTGGTGATGCGTCTCTATCCATGATTAGGAGTGGTACAACTCCGGGAAAAGGGAATCTCCCATGATGTGCGTCTTCTGCCGGCACGACGAAACCAAAGTCATCGACACTCGCATGAGTGATTCGTTCGTGATCCGTCGGCGTCGTGAGTGCTTAAAGTGTTCTCGCCGCTTTACGACTCACGAGCGAGTCGAAGAATCGCAGATGAAGGTCATCAAAAAAGATGGCACTCGCGTTCCGTTTGACCGCGAAAAAATCCGCCGCGGCTTGGAAAAGGCCTGCTACAAACGTCCGATTAGCGCAAGCCAGATTGACGAAATTGTCCGTGATGTCGAAACCGACGCGAACGATAATTTCGATCGAGAAGTTCCCGCACGCTACATCGGTGAGAAGGTTTTTAATCGTCTACGAGCACTCGATCATGTCGCGTTCGTTCGCTTCGCTTCGGTCTATCGTGAATTTCAAGATGTTCGTGATTTTATGGAACAGGTCGACACAATCCTGCGCGACCGACGAAAGTAGTCGACCTCGGTTTAAAAAAGCTCCGTCAAGAAATCCGAAGAGCTTCTGAGTTTTGCTAAGAATTGTTCCGGATCATATCTCATGTTCGAGGGTGTTGATCTGTTGTTTATAGCTAACTTTCTGGCAGAGTTTTAAAAATCTGGAAAGCGATCGCAAGGTCGTGCATTCGGCGGAGTCCAAGCCAGAATGGCAGCGGGCCTGGCGGGCGTTCGGTGGCACGGTTGTTGTATCCACCAA
>JAPLNX010000543.1 GCA_026400935.1 Planctomycetia bacterium
CCCGACGTCCGTCAAACTTGGCGAGCGTGCCGCTTGGGAGGCTTTGAACAGTCGCGATCCGACCAGCCGCGAACTCAAGTTGACCTGGGACGTCGGTGACGGCAGATTGCTCGTCGGCCCGAAACTGGAGCACACGTTCGACCGCGTTGGCTTTCATCGCGTGGGACTCAATGTCTCGAATGGCTGGCTGACGGATTTGGCGTGGCGCGACGTGTACGTCGTCCGCGATGCGACCGAGATTGGCACCGAGGGTTCGGCCACGAATTGGTCGATCGAAGACTTCCACGACCGCACGCGCAGCAACGAACAAATCTCGCGAGCGAAGTTCACCGACGACACGTCCGACAAACTGGTCGGCAAGTCGGCGCTGGGTGTCGTCATCGCTCCCTATGCTGGCTTCCGCGCTGCGCTGACGTTTCCGGAATCGCGAGATGCTCAGTGGTCGCTGGAGGGCAAGACAAAACTCGTCTTCTGGCTGAAGGCGACCAACGAAGATGTCACCGGCTGGCAAGGCGGCCCGTTTATTCGGCTCGACGGCGCAGCCGGTCAGCAATGTCACATCGAACCGAAGCCCGGCCTGGACCACATGCGCAACGCCGAGCACAACGAAGCCCGCGACGGCTGGCGTCTGTTCGAGATCTCGCTGCGTGCCAACGACCAATGGCAAACCATCGGCGACCTTCCCAACAAAGTCCGAGCCTTGGCGTTGATCTTCGACTCGTGGGGCGCGCCGACCCTCCGATTCACGATCGACGGTCTCGCGTTCGAGTAGTGGTTTCGCCCCAAAAGATAGAGTGGCAGGTCCGTCACCATCGGGAAGGGCGTGGCCGGGCAAGATAATTCTGATGAACCACCAAAACTCACATGATCGAGATGCCTTCGCCCACGCCCTTCGATGACTCAGGGCACGCCACCCACGCCTGCAAAACCAACTCAAATCGAACTTCTAACCGGCCATGCAACACACGTTGCGTACAGGCGAAAATTGGCCGGTCGTAATAATCTGCTGGTAAAGAGGCTCTCGAAATCGGAGAAGCAAGAAGGTGCCCAAAAGCTGGGAATTCTGAAGAATGGGGTCATGGTGTTCGACACCGAAGATGACACGGCCTATTTGATGGACTACTGCATTCATCACGTACGCACCGATGGTTGTAATGCGGTCGAACGTGAGTTGATCGCGCGATCCAATGCTCCCGAATCGGATGAGTTCACCTGCCTAATGGCGTTGCAACACACGGTCTATTCGATCTTCATTGTGGAAGCGGTCGAGCCGGGACTGGGAGTTCATGTTCGTGATTTGCGGTCGCAAGAAGTGCTGTTTGTCATGGATCTTGGTTTTGGAAGTTCTGCCGTACCAGGAATCGTGATCGCGACACGGATCATCTCGGTAGCCGGGATCAACATGACCGGTGGTGCGGCGATTCCACTTGGCGGAATTCCTGAAGAAGCAGGCCACAGTCCGGTCTGGCAAGCTCTCAAGAAGTATTTGGGTTTTGTTGCCGGGGACTTTGATCCTGCCGTTTTGATCCGCGAAAGTTTAAGTGCAGGTAAAAACTCTCGGATTCGGTTTCAAGATGTCGGCAGGAATTCAAATCACGAACCAATCGGCCGTATGACACAATCCGGAAAAGTAGGCCGCAATGCTCCCTGTTCGTGTGGAAGTGGCAAGAAGTTCAAGCACTGCTGTCAAAACTAACTCAGGACGACCTGATTCCGGGTGCGTCTTGCTCGGTTCTGGGGGATTTGGGATAATCCCGTCCCCAGTCTGCCTCAGAGAAGCGTGTCTGCCTCGGAAAAGGATGTCCGTGTGCTTGAGCCTCCGTCCGCACAGCTTTTGAAAACGCTTTCGGCGTTGAAACTTTGCACTCCCCGCGATTTGCGGCAGTGTCGAGGGTATGTGCGGCGATTAACTCGCGACTTACCGACGTTTGATTCGATCTGGATTGACGGTCTGGTTCAAACGCGGCGCATCACGGCGTTTCAAGCCCAGTGTTTGGAATCGGGCAGGGCGGACAGTTTGGTCATCGGCCCGTGCCTGTTGCTCGAAAAACTGGGAGCAACGGCGCTGGCCGAAACATATCTCGCTCGGCGACGTGATGCGGACGACGTCTGCGTGTTGAAGCTGACATCGGTTGCGCCAGAAAATGTGAAAATGCTCAGCGAGCGATTGAGTAAGCTGACAACACTGGCCGCTGAGTTCGATCATCCGGCGATCGTGTTGCCACAAGCGACTCAAGTGGCAGAATGGCCGTCGGCGGGAAAACTGCGGATAGTGACGATCAGTCGCCACGTGCGTGGTCCGAATCTGTCTGAGTTGTTGATTCGACGCGGTCGATTTCCGATTCCGATTGTGGTGGAATTGGGACGCCAGTTGTTGGATGGCCTAGCCGCGATGGAGGTTCGCGGGCTTGTTCACGGCGACATCAGCTTGAGCAACGTGCGTGTCACACCCAAAGGGCAAGCGGTACTCGTCGATGCCGGAAGTGTGTCAGCACTGCGGCCAGAGTTTTCATTTCACACAATCTTGTCGGCCGAGCGATACAACGGCATGGCACCCGAACGGATCACGACGGGCGAAGTGCCGACGGCGTCGAGCGATCTTTACGCACTTGGTTGCTTGCTGTGGCATCTGCTCGCGGGAAGGCCGCCGTTCACGGATGGCGATCCGTTGGCGAAGTTGGCCGCTCATCAAACCCGCGCGGTGCCCGATGTTCGCGAATGGGTACCTGATGCTCCGGAATGGTTGGCCGATTCATTGCGGCGTTGGACGGCGACCAGTCCGGTCGCTAGACCGAAATCATTTCGCGAAGCCGCCTCACAGTTCGGCACACCGACTCGATCCGGACGTCGGCGGGTAGCGCACTTCCGTGGCGAATTCGATCGAACGGTCCCGCGACGTGAGCGTGTCGAAAGCCACTCGGGTTGGCCAATGACGGTCGCGGTGCTCTTTGTGCTGACCGGAATCTCGCTTTCGATGTTCGACCAAGGCGCGCGGAACTATGTGCTGTCATTGGCCCGATCATATGGGCTGAAGCCACACGTTCCAGCTGCGCCGAATGAGTCGGATGCCCAATCAACCTCAAACAAATCTTTGCCAACCGACGGAGTTGATACGGCGAAAGCAGCCGCGAATTCGGAAAAGTCATCGCCAGCATTTGAGGGCGATGTCACTTCATCAAAGCACGCCGTGAAATCAGAACCGCAGCCGCTTCCGCCTCCAAATGCAAAGGGGAGGATCGACCTTCCTGCATCCGGGCGTTTCTTGGCAGCAGCTGTATCGGTGAAGAATGGTCTGTTGGAAATTGTTGGCGATGCAACATCACCCGCCGAGATTTTGGTGAGCGATGAATCGTTGTCGCTGTGGGCCGAGCGAGTTCAACTGCGTCACGTGCGCGTGATTCGAGAGCCTTCAACGTCAAAACGTCCGCCTGCGTTGCTCGTCGTTGATAGCCAACAATTGGAATTGATCGGATGCCGCTTTGAACAAGATTTGGAAGGCGCGTCGGTTCATGTGGAATCAAACAATGCGGCCGCCGTCGCTCGACATCGTGGCGCAGCGATTGCTTGGAGACCGCGCGAATCGAAAGAACGCGCGCGGATCAATGATCGAACACAGACGAAGATCAGCCTGCAAGACAGCGTGTTTTCCGGAGCGGGACCAGCAGTATTCATCGACTCGCCACCCAAGACTTTTTCGGCGACGAATGTGCTTAAGGTTGGTGCGGGTGAGTTCCTGCAATTCGTCGATCGAGGTGGATTCGATTGGCGTTGCGAACTGCGTCAATTCACGTTGCGTGATAGCGGGCCACTGGTGCGATGGTGGCCACGTACCGAAGAAACACAACTGAGTCACCTGAGCCTGTCTGCCGAAGGCTGCGTGTTCGACGTGGCTTCACAACAATTGGGGACGGCATCAACTTCTTCATCTTCGGCGATGACGACGTCCGCAAATCGTCGAGCAACGTTGATTGCTTGGGTATCCAAACGCCTGCCGACGAATTGGGTATCGACCATCGATTGGGACATGTCGGCCGTACTCGTTGGTCGAGACATCGACATGGTTGTGTTGATCGATCCGAAGGATGGTCGTCGGCAGTCGCTCAGCGAGACTCGATTGAACATCGACGGCATCCTCGCAGCGCCGTTTGAGTTTGTTGGGTCAGTGATGTCGCGATCGCGAGATTCGCAACTGAAATCGTTTGAAGCGCCTCTGCCTTCGCCGGTGAAGGTTGGTATCGATGGAGAAAGATTGCCGGAATAGTTTTAAGGGACTTGTGTGGCAAAAGCCCCAATGGTTTTTTGCTGCGTCCCGTTCGTCATTTTGCCGTTTCTTTTTGACTGGCCCATCGCCCTTCGTCCGATACACTCCGCCGCGTTAAATTTCTCTGATGTGTCGTCTCATGTCCGAACCCGTGCAAACCTACGAACAGGCCGTGCAGTTTTTGTTCGACCGTGTGAACTTCGAGCGGACTCCTGCTGGCGGCAAGCAGGACTTTAAGCTGGAACGGATGCGGCGTTTGCTGGAGTTGCTCGGCAGTCCGCAAACGCAATTGCCCTGCATTCACATTGCCGGAACGAAGGGGAAAGGCTCGACCGCGATCATGCTGGCCGAGATGTTGTCCGCCGCCGGATATCGCACAGGACTTTATACCTCGCCGCACGTCGAAGCTTTTGAAGAGCGGATGCAAGTGGCCGGAGTCAGTCCGAATGCCGGCCAAATGATTGAGCTGGTTCGGCAAGTGCAACCTGCAGTGCGGCAATGCGAGACGGATCCGCAGCCGTTCAATCCGACGTTCTTTGAGATCACAACAGCGCTGGCGTGGTTGTTTTTTCTGCAACAGAAATCGGACATTGTCGTATTGGAAGTCGGATTGGGAGGTCGGCTCGATTCGACGAATGTCTGTTCGCCGATTGCGTGCGTGCTGACGACGATCAGCCGCGATCATACGCAGATACTCGGCAGCAGTTTGTCGCAAATTGCTCGCGAGAAA
This sequence comes from Planctomycetia bacterium, assembly GCA_026400935.1. GTDB lineage: Bacteria > Planctomycetota > Planctomycetia > Planctomycetales > Planctomycetaceae > SXKJ01. The sequence continues at coordinate 4,992 of JAPLNX010000543.1, forward strand.
GCGGGGATCATTAAGCCGGGCGTTCCAGTAATCAGCGGCGTGGTTGGCGACGAGGCTCAGGCTGAGATTGCAGAAACATGCCGAGCGCAGAATTCCGACTTGTGGCAAATCGATCGTGAGTTTTCTTACGTCTATCGCGCAGCGGGTAACGGGCCACATGACTCTGTTGATGTCACGACGCCAGTGAATTCATGGTCAGAGTTGCCGTTGATGCTGTCTGGAAAGCATCAAGCTCACAACGCGGCAGTGGCGATGGCGACGATAGATCGGCTCAGGAAAGTAGACGAGTCGCTCCGAGCTTGTGAAGAAAGTCCGTGCTCCACGGAATCATCACAAGCACTCCGTGACTCGAATTCGAATCACGGAGTGATTCGTCTACTTCGCGAAGACTTCGCCGACGCCGCAATACGAGGCATGAGCAATGTTCGCTGGCCGATGCGAATTGAGGTGATGAGTCGCAATCCGACAGTCATTGTTGATGCGGCTCACAATTGGGAGTCGGCAAAGGCGCTTGGTCGTACGCTCGACGAAAGCTTTCCGAATCGCACGGCAACCGGCGAACGATCGCGGCGAGTCCTGATCTTCGCCGCCACGAAAGACAAAGACGTTAGCGGCATCTTGCGACAACTGGCTCCGTGCTTCGACAGTATCATCCTGACCAAATACCTCAACAATCCGCGAGCCGTTCTACCGGATCATCTGCGTCATCTGATGCAAACTTCGGGCGACTTCCCGTGTCATATCGTCGAAACTCCCGCCGACGCATGGCAGTTGGCTCAGCGTATTGCGACGCCGCGAGATTTGATTTGCGTTACCGGATCGTTCTTCATTGCGGCTGAAATTCGTGAACTCATTCTGACGAACTGACAAAAAGATGGAATCAAAATTAACTCGTCGGCGATTACTACAGGGCGTGGCCGGTGCGGCTGTGGTTGCTTCTGCGGGAGTGGCTCACGCTCAGCTTCCACGTGATGCGGCCGATGCGACGTTCAAAGTGGAGAATGGTCGCATTCGGCAATCGGTGATGGGCTGGTGTTTCAATCCGATGAAGGCCGATGTGTTGGCGAAGCATTGCAAAGAGATTGGCCTCGTGGCGATCGAAGGGGTTCCTCGTGAGGCTTACAAGCCGGCGAAGGAACTCGGTTTGGAAATCTCACTCGTCAGTAGTCATGGGTTCGCGCAAGGGCCGTGCAATCCGAAATTTCATGCGGAGGTCACTGCCAAGCTGGCCGACGCGATCGAAGTAGCCGAGTCAGTCGGGGCTCGGCGAGTCATCACGTTTACCGGAATGCGATTTGATGGCATGGACGACATACAAGCGGCAAAGGATAGCATCGAAGTCTGGAAAAAGGTGCTGCCGCTCGCGGAGAAGAAAGGGATCACGCTCTGCCTGGAGCATCTCAACACGCGCGACAGCTCGCATCCAATGAAAGGGCACCCCGGCTACTTCGGTGACAACGTCGATTTCTGCGTGGACCTGATTCGTCGCGTTGGCTCGGAGCACTTCAAGTTGCTGTTCGATATCTATCACGTCTCGATCATGAATGGCGACGTCATCCGCCGTATCCGGCAGTACAAAGATTTCATCGCTCACTACCACACCGCTGGCAATCCCGGTCGAGGTGAACTTGATGAGACACAAGAGATTAATTACCCAGCCGTGATGAAGGCCATTCTCGAAACGGGCTATACCGGCTTCGTCGCTCAGGAGTTTATCCCGACTTGGAAAGACCCGATCGCCGCGCTGAGGCATTCCGCTCAAGTGTGTGATGTGTGACCGTGATGTCACGCAGCCCCACCGAGCTTGCCTCGGTGGCTCGCGGGCTTTTGCACTACGGTGTTCATGATTTCGAGTGAAACGTCGCGTAGTGCAAAAGCCCGAATCCACCGAGACAAGCTCGGTGGGGTTTGGTTGTCTCTCACGCCAAGATTCCGCGTACGACTTCGCCATGCACGTTCGTGAGACGGCGTTGGATGCCGTTGTGGTAGTACGTCAGTCGCTCGTGGTTGATGCCGAGTAGATGCAGAACAGTGGCGTGGAAGTCGTGCCAGGAAACCCGGTCTTCGACCGCCTTCCAGCCGACTTCATCGGTGGAGCCATACGCCATTCCGGGCTTGAGTCCCGCTCCGGCCATCCAGACGGTGAAGCCGTATTGATTGTGGTCGCGCCCCGCTCCGAGCACTCCCGCTGCAGACTGTGCAAAGGGAGTCCGACCGAACTCCGACGTGAAGACAATCAGCGTGTCATCGAGCATTCCGCGCAAACGAAGATCACCAATCAGCGCGGCGATCGGTTGGTCAATGCGGATTGCCTCTCGGGCGTGATTCTCACGCATGTCTTCGTGGCCGTCCCAATTTATGCGCGGCGAGCCGAACGCGCCGCCGGAAAACATTTGAATGAATCGCACACCTCGTTCGAGTAACCGGCGCGCGAGCAAACAGCTACGACCGAAATCGACGGTCGCTTTGTCGTTCAGTCCGTATGCCTCTTGAGTACTCGCTGTCTCCGTACTGAGATCGCTGACCTCCGGAACCGCGAGCTGCATCTTGGCGGCTAATTCATAACTGCGAATACGCGCGACAAGCGCGTCGTGACCGGGGACTTGTGCGAGCTCTTCCTCAGCGACATCCGCAAGGCCAGCCGGAGCAGTCTGTCTCATGTGCCGTTCGTTGAGTTGTCGCAGCAATGTGCGTGACGCCACCTCGGTCTTCGTATCAATCGATCGAGCAGGTTGCAAATCATCAATCGCGGTACCGCGACTGCGAATGACGACCCCTTGATGTCGAGCCGGTAGAAAGCCGTTTGTCCAATTGATTGAGCCGCTGGCCGGTAGTCCGCGTGTGTCTGGTATGACCACATAGGTCGGGAGGTTGTCGGAGTCGTTGCCCAGCCCGAATGACAACCACGCTCCGATGGTCGGAAAACCGTTGAGCCGAAATCCTGAACTTTCTTGAAACGTCGCCGGAGTGTGGTTGCTGGTTTCCGCCCACATCGACCGGATCAACGTCAATTCGTCGGCAACTCCCGCGATGTGCGGCAATAACTCCGAGACCCACAGACCGCTCTCGCCACGCTGGCGAAACGCCCAATCGTTCTTCCGCAACAAACCGACTTGCCCGAAGAACACATCCGGTCGTTCGTCACCACCAAGCGGCTGCCCATGCCGTTTTTCCAACTCTGGCTTGTAGTCAAACGAGTCCACCTGACTGAAGCCGCCGCAAGCAACAACGTGAATGACTCGCTTCGCCTTCGGAGCAAAATGCGGCGGCGGATCACTCGCTTCCCCCGACACAACAGCCGCTCGCAGCTTGTCGTCCTGCGCCAACAAACTCGCCAACGCTGCTCCACCGAGTCCGGTTCTGGTCCACGAGAAGAAGTCGCGACGGTTCAATTCTGCGTTTGACATTATTACTCCTCCAGTCGATCTGTCTTTTGGCATTCACACCGTAAACGTGACCACTTCGGACTTCCACCGCAACGGTGGCGTGCTCGGGTCGATCAAACGAGCGGCAATGTTGTCGTCGGTCAGCAGGCGATAGCCGAGGTAGCTGGTTGTCAGGCGCGGATTGATTTCGATGAGGACCGGCTCAAAAGGGAAATCATCCGGTAACACGATGTCACAGCCAACGTAGCCGGTGAGGCCGGGGACAGCTCGACAAGCTCGTTGGGCGAGTTGCTGCACAGCGACAGCGGACTCATGCGAGATGTCTGCGGGAATTCGACCGCCCAAATACCGGAACCGTCCGTCTTCGCTCAAGCGCTGCTCGGCCACGGGCAAGACTTCGATGATTGAACCATCCTCGGCGATTAACAACCCAATCGACAGTGCTTTTCCAGCAACGTATGGCTGATGAATAAATTGGGGGATTTCAAAATATGATCGTATTGAAAGCATGAGTGACTTCATTGCGCGTGTGTCAGTCTCACTTGGGTATCTGGGCCTTGTCTGTGGCTTTACCTTCAATGTCGCACTCAACTCACGACACGCACTCCACAGTTCGATCGAATTGCAAACGAGAAAAGTGTTTTGTGATCCGGCTCCATCTCTCGGTTTGATAACGCTCGGCCATTGTGGCCAGTTCCACCAATGCGAGTGATTCCAGATTGGCGCGAAGGGTTTCGTCTGTGGCGTGTCAATTGATTTGTCCAAAAGCTGTTGAGCGAGCGCCAGCTTATCTGAGCACACTTGGACTGCCTCAACTGTGGGGCCCAAAAAACGACATGACTTTGGCCTACATGAGTCAATTCCATTCTCTTCAAGAAACATGAGGCCGCGCAACTCAAGTTGATGATCGGATTCTGGGGCAATAATCCAAACCGCGTCACTGCTTCTGATTAGCTCTCGAAATCTACGGTCTTCGCCAGCCAACGATTCGATCAACGAAACTTCACAGTTTGTCATCGGGCATTCGCCGAGTCGCGTGTCCCACGTTGTCACGACTCGGACGCCGAGAATTTTGGAGAGGTCTTCGACCAAAGCGGTGAGCATCGCTTGGCCTTCTCGGGCGAGCGATGAATTCAATTGCTCACCGGGCCAAGCTCCGCCGCAGACGTATTCGGAGACGAAAATCTGCATAGTGCTTGGGCTCGTGAGGTGACGCAGGTCCGTTTCACCGCAAATCTCAGTGCGACACCAACCCCACTGAGCTTGCCTCAGTGGATTCGGGCCTTTGCACTACGCCGGAATGCATCCAGAGTGTCGTAGTGCAGAAGCCCGCCTCCATCGAGACAAGCTCGAAGGGGCGTCATTCAAAGGTGCGTCGCGGCTAAACGGTAGCTAGCTCAATGGTGCGGTGCGAGCTAGTGCCGCAACCGGGAATCGATGTGGCATCAGAGGGCAAGTTTCGCTGTTGTGATGATTGAGTGCCAGAGTTGGCGTCGGTGTGTCGGCGTCGGTGTGGTGGGCAGAAGCGTTGTCGGCGTTGTGGGGTTGTTGGCTTGCCGGTGTAGGTCCATTCGAAGGGGTGTGCCATGGTGTCGTTGAAGTATTTCAAGAACCGGCGCAGCTTGTCTTCCAGATCGGCGACCG
>JAPLNX010000413.1 GCA_026400935.1 Planctomycetia bacterium
CGCATCGGCCTCGGCTGTTGAGGCCATTCGTGATTCAGACCGAGTTTTTTTGCCACATCAACAAAATGCACTGGGCCCGGATCGACTTGAGCCAGCAAGGTGGACGGCGCGGTCGCTACCTTTGCAGGGATCGTGTCCTCTGAATTGTGGCACCCCATCGTTCCGGGCACTCCAGCCAGAGCAAACAATACGAGCAAAATTCGTTGGTGCGACAGTGACTTCGTTGTTGAGTGAAATATTTTTCTGGGCACGGCGAATTCTCCACGAAATAGGTCACGGAATTCTAATCCCCCCTCGAAAAAAGCCAGTTCCAGCTCCTTCTTCACTAATCAATTGGAGCACTGACGTCGGAGCGTATCGTGTCGAGCGGTACTTGACCTAAGAGTAATCCGCCGTAATTCCTCATGTTTGCATGCTGCAAGAATCCCAACAATCCTTCAACCGGATTTCGCTCTAAGCAGAATAGAACGAAATTCCAAAGAACCCTGTCGTCTTTGTATTTTGTCGATCTCTCCTGTCGCAACCTTGAAGTTGGCAGACATTGAGAAGGCCGCCAGGCTTGTGAAACCTCGCAGCCTTCGATCACACCAAATCCATTACGAATTCATTTCCAACATTGCGAAAAACTGCCAAGGAGAAAACCGTGACCTCCGAAATTCATCTCCAGCGTCTCAGTGGCTATTGGAACGAATAGCGGAAAAGTACAAAGTTAGTTCGTCGCTAGAGAGCTAAGGCTTGGCGATCGTCGATTTACGAACTGATGGCCAACCACAACGAAATCGCTCGCGGCATCATGCGAGTCCTCTGTCGCAGAATCCGCCAGGTGAAATAGGACGGCGTGCGACCGAGCGAGTGGTTTTTCGTGAATGACCACTCGCTCGCGCGTCGTGCTGACGCGACAGAGGGCTGCGGTAAATGATTCTTTGCCGGACAACAAATCGTCCCGGCTGAGCTTCGCCATGCGGTGTTGCAGTTTGTATTCTCCGCCCCGATTCGTTGTCGGTCCCATAGCGGAGTTTGCTGTTCTCGTGCCACTAAATCGGTGGTGTTTACGTTGAGTGTCCTCGGAGTGTCACAATGAAGTTTCGGTTTCCCATCGTCATCATCGACGAGGATTTTCGGACAGAAAATACATCGGGTTCGGGCATTCGAGCGTTGGCGGAAGCGATTGAGCGTGAGGGGATGGAAGTCCTCGGCGTGACCAGTTATGGCGATCTGTCGCAGTTCGCTCAGCAACAAAGTCGGGCGTCGGCCTTCATCCTGTCGATCGACGATGAGGAATTTACGCCGGGACCGGAACTCGATCCCGCGATGGTCAATCTGCGAGCGTTCATCGAAGAGATTCGCCGCAAGAATGCCGAAATCCCGATTTATCTTTACGGCGAGACTCGGACGTCACGTCATATTCCGAACGACATTCTGCGAGAGTTGCACGGCTTCATTCACATGTTCGAGGATACGCCGGAGTTCGTCGCTCGGCATATCATCCGTGAGGCGAAGGCTTACACCGACGGCCTGCCGCCGCCGTTCTTTCGCGCGTTGGTGCATTACGCCCAAGATGGTTCGTACTCGTGGCACTGCCCCGGCCACTCCGGCGGAGTCGCGTTTCTGAAGAGTCCTGTCGGACAGATGTTTCACCAATTCTTTGGCGAGAACATGCTGCGAGCGGACGTCTGCAACGCGGTCGAAGAGTTGGGGCAGTTACTGGATCACACCGGGCCGGTTGCTGCTTCGGAACGAAACGCCGCTCGAATTTTCAACGCCGATCATTGCTTCTTTGTGACCAACGGTACGTCGACATCGAACAAGATGGTGTGGCATTCGACCGTCGCTTCGGGGGACATCGTCGTTGTCGATCGCAACTGCCATAAGTCGATTTTGCATTCGATCATCATGACCGGTGCCGTGCCGGTGTTCTTGACACCGACGCGAAATCATCTCGGCATCATCGGGCCGATTCCGCTCTCTGAATTCACGCCTGAAAACATTCAGAAGAAGATTCAAGCGAACCCATTCGCTCGAGAGGCTCAAGCAAAGCATCCCGACCGAATCCCTCGCATTTTGACGATCACACAGAGCACATACGACGGCATCGTCTACAACGTCGAAACGTTGAAAGAGATGCTCGACGGCAAGATTGGCACATTGCACTTCGACGAAGCGTGGTTGCCACACGCGACGTTTCATAGCTTCTACAAAGACATGCATGCGATCGGTAAAGATCGGCCACGATCGAAAGAGACGATGATTTTTGCGACGCATTCGACGCATAAGTTGTTGGCTGGTATCTCGCAGGCTTCGCAGATTTTGGTGCGCGAGTCTCAAACACAAAAGCTCGACCGGCACACGTTTAACGAGGCGTATTTGATGCACACCTCAACGTCGCCGCAGTACGCGATCATCGCATCGTGTGACGTCGCTGCGGCGATGATGGAGCCACCGGGGGGGACCGCGCTCGTCGAAGAGTCGATTGCCGAAGCATTGAACTTTCGTCGTGCGATGCGGAAGGTCGAAGATGAATGGGGCGCTGGCTGGTGGTTCAAAGTTTGGGGACCAGATCAGCTGGCAGAAGATGGCATCGGCCAGCAGGATGACTGGATTTTGAAAGCGGACGACGAGTGGCACGGATTCGGTAATCTCGCTCCCGGCTTTAACATGCTCGACCCGATCAAGGCGACATTGATTACGCCCGGCTTGCACGTCTCGGGAAAGTTTGCCGAGACCGGCATCCCGGCGTCGATTGTGACCCGATATCTAGTGGAACACGGCGTCATTGTCGAGAAGACAGGACTCTATTCGTTCTTCATCATGTTCACGATTGGTATCACCAAAGGTCGCTGGAACACGCTGCTGAGTGCGTTGCAACAGTTCAAAGACGACTACGACAAGAACCAGCCGATGTGGCGCATTTTGCCAGAATTCTGTCAGCAATATCCGCGCTACGAAGGGATCGGGCTCAAAGATCTCTGCCAACAAATTCACGATACCTACAAATCAAACGATGTCGCTCGACTGACAACCGAGATGTATCTCTCGGTGATGCAGCCGGCGATGAAACCTTCCGACGCTTTCGCCAAGATGGCTCATCGCGAAATTGATCGCGTCGAGATTGATCAACTCGAAGGCCGAGCGACCGCCGTGTTGCTGACCCCTTATCCGCCGGGTATCCCGCTGCTCATTCCGGGCGAACGCTTCAACAAGACGATCGTTGAGTACCTCAAGTTCGCTCGCATCTTCAACGAACGCTTCCCCGGTTTCGACACCGACATTCACGGGCTTGTCGAAGAGACAGTTGATGGGGCTCGACGGTACTACGTCGATTGCGTGCAATCGACTGAGGTGAGTGACGATCGTTAAGAGGCGTAGTCGCATTTCTGTAGCACGGTTTTTCAAACCGTGCTACTTGTCTAGTACCACGACCGAGAATTGATCCTCCATAAAAAGCGAGTTTGTGTCATTACTGCATCACCTTTAACGGAGGGTGGTGCGATGCCAAGGAAGGCAGTGCGGATTGAGGCGACGGAGCGGCAACTGGAAATCCTGC
>JAPLNX010000022.1 GCA_026400935.1 Planctomycetia bacterium
GAGCAGCCCTCCTCCCGGCTGGCTCATCCTCTGGCGCGGCTGGGAAAAACTCCAGCTCATGGTCGATGGAGCACGCATCGCCAAATCTCTCTACCAACGTGAGCTCAACCAAACCAACCAAAGATGTGCCTAGAAGTCAGGTCTGGACAGGGACCGTCAACTACGGCGACGGCGGCGGCAATGAACCGCTGACCATCAACCAAATGGCCAGGACGTTCGATCTCGATCACACCTACACCACCGACGGCGCCAAGACCATCACCGTCACCATCAACGACGGCGACGCAGGCGGCACGCTCACGGATTCGTACGTCGTGACTGTGACGCTGAACACTGCACCGGAGATTGCTCCGCAGAGCTTTAATGCCAACGAGAACCAGACGGCAGTCGGCACGGTGGTCGCCACCGATGCCGACCTGCCCAGCGACACGCAGACATTCAGCATCACCGGTGCCGTTGGTCTGGACAACGGCCTGTTCACCATCACGTCGGCCGGTGTGCTCAGCTTTACCGCCGCGCCCGATTTCGAGAACCCGACGGACGTCGGCGGCACGGCCGGCGACAACGTCTACCTGGTCGAAGTTCAGATCAGAGACACCGCCGGCGCGACCGACACCGCGATCATGTCGGTCACGGTCAACGACTTGCAGGCAATACTGTCGATCAACGACGTGAGTATCGTTGAAGGCAATTCCGGCACGACTCCGCTGAACTTTACGGTTTCCGTGACCGGCGACTCGATCAACGTGCCGTTCGACGTCAGCTTTGGCACGGCGGATGGTACGGCCACGCAGGCGGATGGCGACTATTCTTCCGGTTCATTCAGCGGAGGCGGTCTGGTCTTCGGCGGTGTCGACGCAGCACGTGGCGGCGCGACGAGCATGGCGAACGGCAGTTTGATGACGAATATTCGTGCGGATATCTCGGCAAATTCGCCGGGAGCCACCTTCACCAGCGCCAATACGCTGACACCGGCTTATCTTGACACGATTGACGTGCTGTTTGTGTCGAGCTGGCCCACTGTCGTGACGCTGAGCGCGGCGGAACAGGCGGCCGTGCTGGACTTTGTCGAGGACGGTGGCGGCGCCATTATTTGGGGTGAGAATGACACATGGACCGGTGGTGCAGACAACTCGAACGAGAGCCTGATCGATCCGTTCCAAATGGACATCACCGGCACGTTGGGCGGGGGCCAGACGGTAACCGTGACCAACCCGGGCGCGCATGTGGTCACCGCTGGCCCGTTCGGAACGGTGAACTCGTTTGGTCTGAGTTATCCCGGATGGTTCAACAATCTGGGCCCCTACGCCACCACGCTCGGCACACTAAATGCCAATGGGCAGTCGGCCCTGGCAGTGATCAATCCCGGAGCCATCAATGCCGGCAGCGGCGGAGTGGTGCTGATTTCCGATGGCAACGGGACCAGCGGAGCCCCGCAGGTTCGGACTCTGATCCTCAACTCGCTGTCGTTCGTGGCCTCGGATCCCAATTCGCTCAGTTTCTCCGGGAGTGCAGGCGAAACGCAGTCGATCGGGATTTCCGTCAATGGCGATCTGAAGGTCGAACTTAACGAATCGATGATCGTCAACCTGACGAGTGTTGTTGGCACGAATGACGTCACGATTCTCGACGGCACGGGAGATGGCACGATCGAAAACGACGACAGCGCCACGGTCTCGATCGGGAACGCCTCGGTCACCGAAGGCGGCAACTTGGCGTTCACCGTCACGTTGTCCAAAGCGGTCGACGTGCCCACAGTCATCACCTACTCGACGGCCAACGGCAGTGCCACCACGGCGGACAGCGACTACGCGGGCCAGACCGCCCAGACGCTGACGATTCCTGCCGGCCAAACCAGCGGCACGATCACGATCGCGACGACGGCCGACAACAAAGTCGAATTGAATGAGTCTCTGACCGTCAACCTGAGCGCCGTCGCGGCCAGCGGCCGAGCGGTCACGATTCTCGACGGCACGGGAGATGGCACGATCCGATCGTCAACAACGACTCGGCAACGGTCTCCATCGGCAACGCATCAGTCACCGAAGGCGGCAACCTGCTGTTTAACGTGTCGCTGACCAATCCGGTCGACGTCGACACGGTCATCACTTACTCGACAGCCAACGGCAGTGCCACCACGGCGGACAGCGACTACACGGGCCAGACCCTGACGATTCCTGCCGGCCAGACCAGCGGCACGATCACCATCGCGACGACGGCCGACAACAAAGTGGAATTGGATGAGACTCTGACCGTCAACCTGAGCGCCGTCGCGGCCAGCGGCCGAGCGGTCACGATTCTCGACGGCACGGGAGATGGCACGATCAGCAACAATGACTCGGCCACAGTCACCATCGGCAACGCCTCGGTGGTCGAAGGCGACTCGGGCGCGGTGCAGCTTGTGTTCAACGTGTCGCTCGACAACGCGGTCGATACCAGCGTCAGCACTGCCTACAACACGCAGAACGGCACGGCCGGCAATGGCATGAGTGGCAGCGACAACGACTACACGGCTGCATCCGGCACGCTCGTCTTCGCGGGCACGGCGGGCGAGGTCAAGCAGATCGTCATCGACATCACCGAAGACAACAAGGTCGAGCTGGATGAGACGCTGAAGGCGATCCTGTCGAACCTGCAGGCGAGCGGCCGCAACGTCAGCCTGGCGGGCACGGGCACGGTCCCCGGCGGCGGCGGCGGGGCCTTCGGCACCATGAGCGGGCCGCACGTCGGTTTCTTCTTCCTGTCGTCCACGGGCAAGTTCACGCACACGACAGGCACGAACCTCGTCGCGGGCACCACCTATGCCCTCACCTTCGCCATCGGCGAGCGCGACGGCGGCGCCGGCAACGGGCCATTTGCCGGCTACAGTATCCAGTTACTCTCGGGCGCCACGGTCATCGCCTCATTGACCAGCGCCACCTCGCCCGCCGGTGCCGGCACATTCGGCGACACGACGCTGACGTACACCGCCACCGGTTCGGACCCCGTCGGCCCGATTGGCATCAGCATTGGGGTAATGAACTCTGGCCACCTCGACTTTGACAACGTACGCCTCGCCGCCAACGGCAGCCCGATCGCGGTCGCCAACTTCGACATGGAACTGCCCACCCTGGGCGATGGCGGCATTAACACCGGCAGCATTCCCGGTTGGACCAAGACCGGCAACGGGACCAACGGCACTTTCAATCCCGCGGGCAGCTTTTGGTATCTGACCACCGCCGACCAGGACACCACTCCCCTTACGGTCGCCGGCGTTACCGCCACAGGCACGATCACGAACGACGATTCGGCCACGATCTCCATCGGGAACGCGTCGATCACCGAAGGCGGCAATCTTCTGTTCAACGTGTCGCTGACGAATCCGGTCGAAGTGAACACTGTCATCACTTACTCGACAGCCAACGGCACGGCCACCACGACGGACAGCGACTACACGGCCCAGACCGCCCAGACGCTGACGATTCTCGCCGGTCAGACCAGCGGCACGATCACCATCGCGACGACGGACGACGACAGAGTCGAACTCGACGAGACGCTCAGCGTCAACCTGACGAATGTCACCGCCACTGGACGCAATGTCGCAATTCTCGGTGGCACGGGAGATGGCACGATCGAAAACGACGACTTCGCTCCGGTCGCTAATCATGACACCAACCAGGTCGACGAAGAGTTCGGTGCGGTCGATGTGGTCACGAACAACATCACCGGCAATGTGCTGTTGAATGTGGCTCATGGTGCCGGATTCGCTGATGTGGCCGACACCGATGCGGACATGCCGATCAGCGGCCTCGCAGTCGCCACGGTCAATGGCAACGCGATCAGCGGCGCGACGAACATCGCTGGCACGTGGGGCACGCTGACGATGAACCCTGACGGTAGCTACACCTACGATCTGAACGACGCCAACCCGGCGCTCGAAACGCTGGACGACGGCTCGGACGTGACCGATTCGTTTACTTACGCAGCCACTGACGGATCGAACGGCAGCAACACCGCCACGTTGACCATCACCATTCACGGCACCACGGACAATACGCCGCCAGTCGCTCAGGACGATGACATCACCACCGACGAAGACAATCCGGTCACCTTCAATGTGCTGGTCGACAACGGTCACGGAGTCGACAGTGACGACCAGGGCAACATTGATCCGACGCTGACCGTCAACCTGACGTCGCCGGTTGCTGGCGTCCTCACCGACAACGGCAGCGGTTCGTTCAGCTTCGATCCCAACGGCGACTTCGAGTACTTGGCCGTCACGGATTCGACGACGGTCACTTTCGACTACCAGATCGTCGACGCCTTCAACGAAAGCGACATTGGCCAGGTCACGATCACGGTGAACGGCGTGAATGACGCTCCGAGCGTGGCCGTCACCAATGCGTCCGTCACGGTGGACGAAGGGAGCCCGGCCGGCAACAGCGGCAGCTTTAAGGACGTCGATCTCTCCGACCGCCCGACAATCACTGCTTCGATCGGCACGATCATCCAGGACGCGGACCACAGTGGCAACTGGAACTGGTCGTACACACCGGCCGACGGCCCGCTCGATTCGCAAACGGTCACGATCCAGGTCGACGATCACCACGGCGGAATCAAAACGACCACGTTCCAGCTCGGAGTCAACAACGTCGCACCGACGATCGGAGCGGTGAATCTCAGTGCCGCGTCCATCGACGAGGGGCAGTCGGTCACTGTCACCGGTTCGTTCACCGATCCGGCTTATGGTGTCTCGACTGAAACCTTCACCGGCACGGCCTTGTGGAGCGACGGTGCGACGACGGTCGTCACCATCGTCGGTAACACCTTCAGCACGACGCGCAGTTTCGCGGACGACAATCCGACCGGCACGGCTAGCGATCCCTTCACCGTTGCCATCACGATCAACGACGATGACTTGGGAAGCGACACGGAAACCTCGGGGACGATCGCAGTCAACAACGTAGCCCCAACGATCTCCGATGTGAGCCTGAGCGCCGCGTCGATCAACGAAGGCCAATCGGTCACCGTGAGCGGCACGTTCACCGATCCGGCGATGGGCGCGGCAACACTCCCCTCGGGGCTCATTCATCTTTATCGCGGCAACGGCAACGCCGACGATTCGGTCGGCGCCGCCAATGGTGCGCTCGGTTCCACGACATCGTTCGGCGCGGGTCTGGACGGTCAAGCTTTTTCATTCGATGGCGCCCAGTCGTCGATCGCTACACTGCCCGTCGACATCAGCCCCTCGTCTTTCCCGCAATTCACAATGGGGATGTTTGTCAACCTGCGGAGCGTGGTCGGCGGGAATGGTTGGATCATTGGCCAGGACAATGGCGGCTATGACCGGTCTCTGATCATGCATGATCCGCGTTACGATCTTGGACTGGCCGCCGGCGGTACGTTCTCCTCGACGTTACCGCGCCCGGGCGACAACCTGGGAAGTTGGCACTTCATCGCCGTGGCGTATGACCAAGCCACGGGCCAAGCGACGATCGCTTGGGATGAACAATTCCAGACCGTGAGCACGAGCCTTGGCAGCGGCGATCCCATCGCCTCGATCGGCGGACTGCTAAACTTCGGTAGCCACTCGGTGGACGCGCTGGTTGACAACGTCTTTATGTACAATCGACAGCTCAGTCAGGCGGAGCTCGATCAGGTTCGCCTGGGGCTGACCGGAGGCGATTCCGAGACCTTCACCGGCACGGCCGTTTGGAGCGACGGCGTCTCCACCTCGCTAACGATCAGCGGCGGCAAGTTCACCACGACGCGAACCTTCCCGGACGACAATCCGACCGCCACGGCCAGCGACCTTTTCACCGTTGCCATCACGATCAACGACGATGACTTGGGAAGCGACACTGAAACCTCGGGAACGATCACGGTCAACAACGTAGCCCCAACGATCTCCGATGTGAACCTGAGCGCCGCGTCCATCGACGAGGGGCAGTCGGTCACGGTCACCGGTTCATTCACCGATCCGGCCTTGGGTGTCTCGACCGAATCCTTCACGGGCTCGGCCCTATGGAGCGACGGTGCGACAACGGTGCTGACCGTCAACGCCAATGGCACGTTCAGCACGACTCGCAACTTCGCAGACGACAATCCGACCGGCACGGCTAGCGACCAATTCACCGTCAAGATCACCATCAATGACGATGACCTGGGCAGCAATGCGAAGTCCTCCGGAACGCTCACCGTCAACAACGTGGGTCCGACGGTCACGGCGGTGAATCTCAGTGCCGCGTCCATCGACGAGGGGCAGTCGGTCACTGTCACCGGTTCGTTCACCGATCCGGCCTTGGGTGTCTCGACCGAATCCTTCACGGGCTCGGCCCTATGGAGCGACGGTGCGACAACGGTGCTGACCGTCAACGCCAATGGCACGTTCAGCACGACTCGGAACTTCGCGGACGACAATCCGACCGGCACGGCTAGCGACCAATTCACCGTCAAGATCACTATCAATGACGATGACCTGGGCAGTAATGCGAAGACCTCCGGCACGCTCACCGTCAACAACGTGGGTCCGGTTCTGGCCGGCTTGTTGAATAGTTCGCCGGACTGCGGCCATGCGTTCATGGGAGTCGATCCCGTCACGATCGCGGCCAGCTTCACGGATATCGGGAAGCTCGACACGCACTTGGTGTCGATCAACTGGGGCGACGGGATCATCACGACCGGCACCGTGACAGAAACGGTCGGCACAGGTCTGGGTACGGTCAACGGCAGCCACATTTACGCGACGGGGGGCGTCTTCACGATCACCGTCACGCTCGAGGATGATGACACAGGCAAGTCTGAGTTGACTTCCACCGCGACCATCGGCGGAGTGGGACTCCACGGGGGCCAATTGCAAATCATCGGCACCGACGGCAAGGACATCATCAATTTGATTCGCCACACGACCGGCGGTTCGGATGGTGGTTCAGACGGCGGTTCCGATGGCGGAAGCGACCATCCGGCCGGAGATCACATTCATGTCAAAGCGAACTTCAATGTCCAAGGTGGGTCTGATGGTGGCAGTGACGGCGGCAGTGACGGTGGGTTCGACATCGTCTTTAACACGGCCGACATCACCAGCATCCTGATCATCGCCTGCGACGGTGACGATCATGTCAAACTCGACCACGACATCACGGCTCCCACGACTGTCGATGGCGGTGCCGGCAACGATCATCTCACGACCGGGGCGGGCAACGATGTCATCGTGGACATGATCGGCAACAACATCATCCACGCCGGAACCGGCAACGACACGGTCACCACCGGCAGCGGAGCCGACAAGATTTGGGGTGAGGACGGCAACGACTCGATCAACGCGGGCGACGGCGACAATGACGTCCATGCGGGAGCCGGTAGCGACACCATCGCGGCCGGAAACGGCAACAACAAGATCTGGGCGGACGGCGGCAGCGGCGGCTCGGATGGCGGTGGCGACAACGGAGCCGACGGCAACGACGTCATCGTCACCGGCAACGGCCAGAATGACGTTCATGCTGGCGGAGGCAACGACACGGTCACCACCGGCAGCAGAGCTGACAAGATCTGGGGCGAGGCCGGCAACGATCTGATCTTTGCCGGTGGTGGCAACGACACGGTCGACGCTGGAGATGGCAACGACATCGTCGTCGGTGGCAACGGAAATGACGACATCGAGGGAGGTAAAGGCCGAGACATCCTGATCGGAGGAAGTGGAGCCGACAAAGTGAAAGGCAATGATCAAGACGATATCTTGATCGCCGGCTTTACGAACTACGACAACGACGCGGTCGCACTCGGCCGACTGCTCGCTGAGTGGACGAGTGCGGGGAATTACGCAACTCGCGTGAACAACCTGCGAACCGGGGGCGGCCTCACCGGAGGTTCAAAGCTGATCGGCGACGACGGAGCGACTCAAACCGTCTTCAACGACAACGATGTGGACACCCTCGACGGCAACAAGGATCTCGACGTCTTCTGGGCCAACCTCGTCGCTGACAACGGCGGAGTCTTGGACATCATCAAGTCCGACTCCGGAGAAACCAAACTCGACACGGACTTCTAGTTTCTAGCTGGATTGAGAACGCAGAATTCCAAGACCGGCCGAGCCTCCGAAAGGAGGCTCGGCTCGTTTGCTTCATCGCTTTGGTGCAAGCGAAGCAGATTCCCGCGATCATGAGGCGGCTGGCTTGTTGGCCGAAGAGTGAGGCAGGGGTGACGGCGGACGTAGCTGGCGGCGGCAGGATTCGTCTCGGCCACGTCGACGACGAACTTTTCGTCGACGTCACCGTGACCGCGACCGACGGCAGCAGCACGACCGCCAGCGACACGTTCCGAGTTGGTTCGCCTGGCACGAAGGTGACTGGCGGCAACGGCGTCATCGGCATCGATGACAACCCGAACGACGCTGGGGCGACCAACGATCATCTGCGAGTCTTCATCAAGGAAGGCAGCGTCTACGTCGAAGACCTGACGAACGGCATCCTCGCTGTCTCTGGCTCAACGCAGATTGATCCCTTCACCGTGAAGCTCGATAGCTTCAACAAGCTGACGTTCAACGGGACCAGCGGTGACGACACGCTGACGCTCGACTTCGGCAGTGGTAACCCGATCCCATCGGGCGGCATGACTTTCAACGGCGGAGCGGGCTTCGACAGCTTGAACATCGTTGGACTCGACGTGGAGTTCGATTCCTACACGGTCAACTACGACAACAAGACCGACGGCAAGGTTCTCTTCCGCGACGGACAAGTCGTGGAAGCGACGCTCACGTTCCTGGGCATCGACCCGCTGTCGATCGACGGCACGCCGAATGAAGTGGTCCTCAACATGCCGAAGACCAACGACACCGCCGTGCTCTCTGAAGTCGATGCCAACACGATGAAGCTGTCGAGCACCACGTTTGAAACGACGACGTTCTCGATCGCCGCCGCGA
>JAPLNX010000265.1 GCA_026400935.1 Planctomycetia bacterium
AGTCGTTTGACCGCAACCCAGACAGTTTAGGAGTTCCGCGTGATCGCCGTCCGCTAGCGATCGAGGACAAAGAAAGTTATCGCTGGCTCCAAGGATATCGCCACGCTTGTGAGTTGCAGGCGTTATGCCCCAAGACCACGTTCGTGGCGGAGCCACGATCGGAGGAGGAGATTGCAGTCGGCATGTTGACTGCGAACAATTTGAAACGTAACTCATCGAGCTATCATTCGCCCGTGACTCGGTTACGCTTCCGTGGACCAGTCCCTTTTCTCACCGCGAGTCGCTGCGTGCAGGCGGCGAAGTCATCGCCACCAACGATCAGGGCAGCGCGTTTAGGATCTTGTGGAAGTCGAGAGCGAAGACCGCGCTGAGACTGCCGACTCCATCGTCGTTGCTGATGGTGCCGGTCGCTGCACCGGCGGTTCCGATGGAGTACGTTGGTCTGGACGTCACGGTCAGGATGACTGTCTCGTCGAGTTCCACGAGGGTATCACCAGTCGGATTGATCGTTACAACTTTCGTCGTTTGGCCAGCCGCGAAGGAAATTGTACCGCCGGTCGCGGCACTAAATGTCGCTGCTCCGGTTTGCGTGTAATCGCTGGAGAACGTGGCAGTGCCACCAACAGTGAAGCTCACCGTCAGTGCCGTAGTCGTCGCTCCCACGCGAGTGAAGGTATACAGCAGGTTTGCCGTTCCATCCTCGGTGACGCTGGCGGGTGACACCGTCACGGAGACTTCTTGATCGTCGTTAGTGATCGTCGCCACGACGGGAGTCAGTGTGCCGACGAAATAACTGCTTGCAGCAGCGATGGTCAGTGCCACCGTTTCGTTCGGCTCAAACGTTGTGTCGCCAGTCGGATCGACGATGACCGTCTTGGTTGCTTGGCCAGCCGCAAACGTCACGACGCCATCGCTTACCCCAAACGACGTGGCTCCGATCACGGCGTAGTCGGTGCCGAAGGTTGCCGTGCCGCCGACGTTGAAGTTCACTGTCAACTCGCTGGTCGTCGGGCCGGTACGCGTGAACGCGTAAACGGTATTCGCCGGGCCGTTTTCGACGACGCTGGCCGGAGTGACCACAAGCGTAATTCGCGGGTCATCGTTCAAAATGGTTCCGGTGGCGGTGCCGGCTGTCCCGACTGAGTAGTTCGCTGTTGCGGTGAGCGTCAGGACCACCAGCTCATCCGGTTCGATGACTGTGTCTGTCGTTGGGTTAATGGTGACAACTTTGGTCGTCTGGCCCGCCGAGAACGAGACCGTTCCGACCGACGTCGTGAACGTGGCTGCTCCCGATTGCACATAATCGACCGCAGATGTCGCCGTTCCACCGACCGCGAAGTTTGCCGTGAGCGCAGCCGTCGTCGCTCCCACGCGAGTGAAGGTATACAGCAGGTTTGCCGTTCCATCCTCGGTGACGCTGGCGGGTGACACCGTCACGGAGACTTCTTGATCGTCGTTAGTGATCGTCGCCACGACGGGAGTCAGTGTGCCGACGAAATCGTTCGGCTCAAACGTTGTGTCGCCAGTCGGATCGACGATGACCGTCTTGGTTGCTTGGCCAGCCGCAAACGTCACGGTCCCGGCGCTCGCGGTGAATGTTGTTGCGCCACTCACCGTGTAATCCGAGTTGAACTCTGCCGAGCCGCCTACCGAGAAATTGACGGTCAGCGCGCTCGTTGTCGGGCCAGGACGAGTGAAGGTAAACACCGAGTTCGTCGAACCATTTTCAGTGACGCTGGCAGGAGACACTGCCACCGTGATTATGGGGAGGTCATCGTTCAGAATCGTCCCCGTGGCCGAGTTCGCGACACCCACGGAATAGCTGGCCATCGGCGTCACGGCCAGAACCACAGTTTCATCATCCTCAATGGTCGTGTCGGCCGTTGGATCGATCGTGACCGTCTTGGTCGTTATCCCTGCCGCGAACGACACCGTTCCGCTGCTCGCTGTGAACGTTGCCGCGCCGCTTGGAGCATAATCCGTTGTAATTGTGGCCGTGCCGCCAACGCTGAAGCTGACGGTCAACGCGCCACTCGTGGCACCCGATCGCGTGAACGTGTAGACCAAATTCGGCGTCCCGTCTTCCGTCACGGTAGCTGGAGACACCGCAATCGTGACACTGGTGTCATCATTCGTGATCGTCCCCGTTACCGAATTCTGCGTGCCTAGGGAATACCCCGCTCCAGCTTGGAGACTCAGGATGACCGTCTCATCGGTCTCGTAAGTCGTATCGGCCGATGGATCAACGGTCACGGCCGCAGTGGCCGAACCGTCTGCGAATGTGACTGTTCCCGAAGATGCTGAGAACGATGCCGCTCCACTGGTCGTATAATCGCTGCCATTGAGTGTCGCTGTTCCGCCGACATCAAAGCTCACAGTCAATGGACCAGTCGTCATAACGCGAGTGAACGTGAACACCAACTTTCCGGTGCCATCTTCGGAAACCGTTGCCGGTGCCGCCGCGATGTTGATCAGCGGTAACAGAGACCCCGGTTCGTTATCGCTGATGTGAGCGGCGACTGCGCCGACTGCCACGCCGTTGTAACGGCTGTCAGTGCTGGAAGCCGTGTGCGTGATACTCCGAGTGCGGTCGCCTTGCCGGACCGTGTCATCGACCGCTCGCACAGTAACGCTTTGTGCGACGTTCCAGTTCGCTGCCGTGAACGTGAGTGTGGCAAGCGAAACCGTCAACTGGCTGTCGGGATGCAGCGTCACAACCACATCCGCAGTCGGCGGGCTGGTGAGCACCACGGAGTAAGAATCTAAATTGCCGGCTTCGGCGACATCGGTCGAACCGTCGGTTTCACCAACAAACACTGCCACCACGGCACTTCGCGTGGCTTCCGCAGTGTTGCCGTAAGCGCCGATGTCAATGCGACCGCCGTTCGGGAGTGGCTCGGTGGAGAAGTTTGATGTCGGATCACCGCGATCGATCGCCGGAGCCCCGGCCCTGAGACGGAAATCATCGTCAGCACCGCGATCCACACCAACTCCGTAATCAAAGCCCAACACACCGTCTGGGCCGTTGATATTCAAAAACAGCGGATCACCACCAATGCTGTTCGCGTCTTGGCCAACTTCGAGCTGCCAATCCCGCAGGTTCACGAACTCTGACTGAAAAAAGCCGACCTTTCCGGAACCGGTGATCCGCAGCAGATTATAGTCGCTGTTGAATCCTTGCTGGCTATTGTTTGAGACATAGATGGCGTAGCCCGATTGAGCCCAAAGGATGTTGTTCTTAAGCGTCACATTTCTAGAACCCTCGACGGCTATCACGTTTGGGATCACGCTGTTGTCGGTCACTCTGACCGCGTCTCCTGTCGGCTGATAGACGGTGTTATTTGTGACTAGTGCTCCATTGGCAGTTGACAACAAGATGCCGCTTGTCGTATTTGAATAGACGACATTGTTGAGAATCGCTCCGCTATAATTCCACTCCCCCGTAATACCAACCGCGTTGGAGTAAACTACATTGCCACTCACGGTCTTGCGGTGATGCCGGTCTTCGAGTTATGGTACACACGGTTGCCGACAATCGGCTCGCGAGGCGCAACATAACTCCCGTTAAACTGGCGCTGTGAAGACTGTATAATGCCATCTTCGTTGTCATGCACGTTGTTCTGTAATACCTCAACACCAATACGGCTACCTATACCTGCGCCATGATTCCGATAAACCTCGTTCCCAGTCACTCTGACTTCACCAAACCCATCGCTAATTCCACCGAGTCTCCCTCCGACCGCTGTAATGCCCGCCACCCCTCGGTTATCATGGACTCGGTTTCCCGTGACGGTCACTCGATCATTTCCTTGAGCGCTAAAACCGAGGACAGTGACTACAATTCCGCCGCGTTCGTTGCGATAAACGTCATTGCCCTGAATTAAAGCGCCGGGTGTATTTGTAACGTCGATTCCTCCGCCGCTGTTATCTCTGACAACATTATCAATGAGAGAAAGACCAGGAACTCTCGTCGCGAACCACCCCGCAGTACCACTTGCTTCGTTTATATGGCGTGTCTTGATGCCAACTCCTGCATTTCCGAAGACTTCGTTCCCAAAGAGTGTCGCGCTTGCAGCCTCGATGTTAACGCCCGCTGCTTCCACGCCTACACCTGCCTTAAAAGTTTCCACGCTTCCATGAATCTTCGAGTGGACGATCTGCGCATGGTCATTCGATTCTTCGAGGTTAATCCCTGTGCCGTTGCCGAAAATGTCCATGTTGACCATTGTTAATCCCGAACTATTCGCACCGGGGCTGGCGTAAACACCAATCGATGCTCCTGTCACCCCGAAGTTCGACAAGGTCACATTGTCAGCGCCGGTTAAGTTAATCGCGTAGCTGCCGTCTTGCTGATTGCCACGGTTGAGGACGGTCGCGGGCGTACGAGCGACCGCTTGGTAATGCGCGACAATTGCGTTCGGAGTTAAGACTCGATCATAGATGGCCACATCATCAATCGAACCGACCCATGCTCCGTCAATATCGCTTCGCATTCGAGAACCGATTTGCAAGCTTTTCATCGTGGAACTTGTTTTATCTAGATCGAAAACCGACTGCGCTGCTTGAAGGCCATTGATATACATCGTCGTTGTGTGACCATCACTGGTGACAACAACGTGGCTCCATTGTCCAGTTGGTAGTGGCGCTTCTAAATGATAACCACCAATAGATCCTGGAAAAAAACAGAATTTACCGTACCAGAAGCCGAGACCGTATTCTCCCATATCCTTACCGTCAACAGAAAAATTCACAACCGACGAATATTCTGCTGCTGTTCCTTGAAAGTTGACCCATGCCTCAATGGTGTACTGAGAGGAATTTAAAGCGGGGGAATTCGGCACGGTGACATAGTCGTTGTTTCCGCCGCCAAAGGAGGCGGCCCCGTCGTCCGAAGGGCCGGCGACACCAC